>NZ_JBITLX010000004.1:0-446897 GCF_044465625.1 Actinoplanes sp. NPDC049599 | reverse complement strand
GTCTGTCTTCACAAACAACCATCGATGCCCTCCCTTCTCGTCCCGATCAACCCGCCACGCCGCTCACCGACCAAGATTAGGAATCACTCGTCTAGGCGATCACCGCAATCTTGAAGCGCACGGGTGCGGAGCGAACCCAAAGTCGACACGATCCACCCACGGCGAGTAACGAATCACCCACACTCTCCCTTGTCACCCGAGGGGCCCCTTGAGGGTGATCATCGGCGCGTGTCGGTCGCGGGTTCCCGACGCCCGGGACCCGGGCCGCGTCTACCGATCCGGAGGCGTTCGCAGAGGTTGCTCGCCGGGTCGGCGACAATCCCAGCCGAGGGCTGGGGCGACGGACCGCCGCACCCAGCCTTGCGGAAGTCTTGGGAGGGCCGCTGATTGTCATTCACCGCAAGGGCGGTCCATGCAATCACCCTGCGTTCGGCGGGAGCGACGGTCAGTGCCAGGCAATCAGGCACGACCGGATCTTGATTTTGATCTTGGTCCGGTGGCATTGGGGACGCGTGAAACCGCCGAGCCCGACCGCCCCCTACGGCAGCCGGACCCGGCGGAAACTCGGGGAAAGGCGTCCTAGCTGAGCCGTTCCAGCACCATCGCCATGCCCTGGCCGCCGCCGACGCACATCGTCTCCAGGCCGATGCTCTTGTCGTGCCAGTCCAGGGAGTTCAGCAGGGTGCCGGTGATCCGGGCGCCGGTCATGCCGAACGGGTGGCCCACGGCGATCGCTCCGCCGTTGACGTTCAGCTTCTCCAGCGGGATGCCCAGCTCGCGGTACGACGGGATCACCTGGGCCGCGAAGGCCTCGTTGATCTCCACCAGGTCGACGTCGTCGATGGTCATGCCGGCGCGCTTGAGGGCCTGCTTCGACGCCTCGACCGGGCCCAGGCCCATGATCTCCGGGGAGAGGGCCGTGACGCCCGTCGAGACGATCCGGGCCAGCGGGGTGATGCCCAGCTCGCGGGCCTTGGTGTCGCTCATGATGACCACGGCCGCCGCGCCGTCGTTGAGGGGGCAGCAGTTGCCGGCCGTGATCCGGCCGTCGGGGCGGAACACCGGCTTGAGGCCGGCGACCGCCTCCATGGTCACGCCGGGGCGGGGGCCGTCGTCGGCCGAGACGACCTTGCCGTCGGGGGTCGTCACCGGGGTGATCTCGCGCTGCCAGAAGCCGTTTGCGATCGCCTTCTCGGCCAGGTTCTGGCTGCGGACGCCGAACTCGTCCATGTCCTGGCGGCTCACGTCGTACGCCTGGGCCAGGTTTTCCGCGGTGTAGCCCATGCCCAGGTAGATGTCGGGCAGGTGGCCGTCCTCGCGGGGGTCGTGCCAGACGCCGCCGTTCTTGGCGGCCTCGGTGGTGCGGACCCGGGCCTCGGCGAACTTCGGGTTCTCCCAGCCGCCGCCGACCAGCGCCTGGGCCTCCGGCGGCAGGCTGTCCGAGTTGCCCCGGGCGAAGCGGGACACCGTCTCGACGCCGGCCGACAGGAAGATGTCGCCCTCGCCGGCCTTGATCGCGTGGAACGCCATCCGGGTGGTCTGCAGCGAGGAGGAGCAGTACCGGGTGATGGTGGCCCCGGGCAGCCCGTCCAGGCCGAGCAGCGTGGCGACCACCCGGGCCATGTTGAAGCCCTGTTCGCCGCCGGGCAGGCCGCAGCCGAGGTAGAGATCCTCGATGAGGGTGCGGTCGAGCTGGGGCACCTTGCTCAGCGCGGCGTCGATGATGGTCGCGGCGAGGTCGTCGGGGCGCAGGCCCGTCATCGAGCCCTTGAAGGCGCGGCCGATGGGGGAGCGTGCGGTGGCGACGATGACAGCTTCCGGCATGCAGCCAACGTTAACGCGCCGGTAACTTGACGCGGAAGCGCCACTTCGTCACACCAAATTGTCCGACTTATTCCTGGATCGAGCGCCGCCCGGCGGCCTGCGCGGCGTCCAGGACGGCCGGGTAGAGCGCGTGCGCCCAGACCCGGTAGCCGTCCGCCGAGGGGTGGAAACCGTCGTAGCAGAGCGTCCCGGCATCCGCCCGGAAGACCGCGCCGGTCTCGTCGCCGAGGTCGACCACGACGCCGCCGGCGCCGGTCACCGCGGCCGCCTGGGCCCGCGCCACCCGGCGGCCGACCCAGCCGGTGAGCTGCCGCAGCGGCGGCGCGATCGAACGCACCGCGCCGAGATCCGGGCAGGTGCCGACGACCACCTGGACGCCCGCCTCGCGCAGCCGCCGGACGGCGTCGCCGAGGTGGGCCGCCGACTCCTCGGCGCGGCGCAGGCCGGTCGCGTCCTGGGCGCCGATCAGCACCAGGGCCACGTCCGGGCGGTCGCCGAGCAGGGCCCGGGCCACCTGGGTCGCCAGGTCGGTCGACCGTGAGCCGGCCACCCCGACGCTGGAGAGCAGCACGTGCCGTTGGCCGGTCTCCGGGGTGCCCTCGGCGAGCAGCCGGGCGAGCTGGCCGCCGACCGTCTCGGAGAGCCACTCCACGCCGACGCCGATCGCCGCCGAGTCGCCGAGCAGCACCAGCCGCAGCGCGGGCGCCGCGGACGGGCCCATCGAGGTGCGCAGGGCCAGGCCCATGGTGGGCTTCGCGTACCGCCGGGTGCGGGCCGCGATCGCCTCGCCCGCCAGCAGCGCGAAGCCGCCGACGGCCCCGGCGAACAACGTGGTCGCCGTCGCCTTGCCGATCCGTCCCGCCAGGCCCGTCATGTCGCCTCCCTGCCGTGCTACCACTCCGTCAGTCGACGGCCGGTTGATGATCCGCAGGAGTCCAGCCTACGGCGCTCGTGGCCGACCGGCCGGACACGTGGCGAACGGGATCGCCGCCGAACGTGGACGCGGCGCGGTGGCCGAACCACAGCCGCGACTCGCCGAACCAGGGGTGGTGGCGCAACTGCGCCCAGCGACCCGCCGGGCCCCGTTCGTGCCCGTCGACCTTGGCCGGGCTGACCTCGGTGCCGGCCGCCCGGACCGCCTCGTGGGCCGCCTCCGGCAGGCTGCACACGCCGTCGGCCCCGGTGGCCGGCGGGCGGTCGTCCTCGCCCAGCATCGCCATCAGGGTGGGCATCATGACGGCGGCCGCCCGGGCGTAACCCTCGGCCGAGGGATGAAACCGGTCCGAACTGAACATCCGCACCGGGTCCGCCTCGAAGGCCGGGCCGAGCAGGTCGCCGATGGACACCGTCCGGCCGCCGGCCTCGACCACGGCCACGGTCTGCGCGGCCGCCAGCTGCCGGCTCCACCTGCGGGCCAGCCAGCGCAGCGGCGGCTTGATCGGCTTGATCGCGCCGATGTCCGGGCAGGTGCCGACGACCACCTTGCAGCCGACCGAGCGCAGCCGGCGGACGGCGTCGGCCAGGTGCCGCACGGCGGCGTTGCGGGCCGAGACGTGGGTGACGTCGTTGCCGCCGACCAGGATCACGGCGACCTCCGGCTCGTACTCCAGCGCGGCGTCCACCTGATACTGCAGGCCGGAGGACATCGAGCCGACCACGGCCAGCCGGTGCAGGCGTACGGGCCGGCGCAGGCGCCGCGACACGCCGGTGGCGAGCAGGGCGCCCGGGGTCTCGCGGGGACGGTGCACGCCGTACCCGGCCGCGGAGGAGTCACCGAGGATGACCATGCTCAGCGGCTTGCCGGGGAACTTGGGGCCGTACACGCCGTCGCCGCGGGGCGGGGGCGCCTCGGCCATCGGGATGATCCGGCGGGCGTCGGCGGCCTGCCGCAGCAGCACTCCCGCCGAGAGGACGGTCAGACCTGCCGCGGCGCCCGTGACGCCACCCGCGATCTGCCCCGCGAAGCGGAGGCGCTGCCACTCCGCAGCGGTCAACCTGCGCACCTGTCGCACGCTCTCCCTCGCTCTCGCTCGGTGGGAACCTGCCCGTCGGCCGAGATCGAGAAACCGGCCGCCGGCGATGGTGGGGTCTTCGAGGCTAACGCGCTTATGCGACAAGTGTCTGAACCCCGCGCCGAGCGGGCACATATAGCGCGTTGCCGTCATGCTGGTGGGAGCGAAAGGGGACGACATGGCCAAGACATTGCGCCGCACCGCCGCGTTCACGGCGCTGGCGAAGGCGCTCATGACCGGAGCCCGTGGCGGCCCGTCGATCGGTAAGCGGGTGGCCGCGCTGCCCCGGATGATCAAAGCAAGCGCCAAGGGCGAGTACGACGGCGGCATGCGGGTGGCGATGATGGCGGCCGCGACCGCGTACGTGGTGTCGCCCATCGACTTCATCCCCGAGGCGGCCCTGCTGGTCGTGGGGCTGGCCGACGACGCTGTGATGATCGCCTGGCTGGCCGGCTCGGTGCTGAGCGAGACCGCGCGCTTCCTGGAGTGGGAGAAGGAGCGGGCCGCGGTGCTGCCGGGATCCGTCGTGAGCTGAGCCGTAGGCTGGCCTGATCCCAGGTCAGCACCGGAGAAGGGCACAGCGACGTGCGGTACTACGACAATGTCGTCGACATCATCGGGGACACCCCCCTGGTCCGGCTGCGCAGCGTCACCGAGGGCATAGCGGCGACCGTCCTTGCCAAGGTCGAATACTTCAACCCCGGCGGCTCCGTGAAGGACCGCATCGCGCTGCGCATGGTGGAGGACGCCGAGAAGGCCGGCCTGCTCCGCTCCGGCGGCACCATCGTCGAGCCGACCAGCGGCAACACCGGCGTCGGCCTGGCCCTGGTGGCCCAGCTGCGGGGCTACAAGTGCGTCTTCGTCTGCCCGGACAAGGTCAGCGAGGACAAGCAGAACGTGCTGCGGGCGTACGGGGCCGAGGTGGTGGTCTGCCCGACGGCGGTGGCGCCCGAGGACCCGCGCTCCTACTACAACGTCTCGGACCGGCTGGCCCGGGAGATCCCCGGCGCGTGGAAGCCCGACCAGTACAGCAACCCGGCCAACCCGCGCTCGCACTACGAGGAGACCGGCCCGGAGATCTGGAAGCAGACCGAGGGCCGGATCACCCACTTCGTGGCGGGCGTCGGCACCGGCGGCACCATCACCGGCGTCGGCAGATACCTCAAGGAGCAGGGCGCGGTCCGCATCGTCGGCGCCGACCCCGAGGGCTCGGTCTACTCCGGTGGCACCGGCCGGCCCTACCTGGTCGAGGGGGTCGGCGAGGACTTCTGGCCGGAGACCTACGACCGTGGCATCTGCGACGAGGTCATCGAGGTGTCCGACTCGGACTCGTTCGCGATGACCCGGCGGCTGGCCCGCGAGGAGGGCCTGCTGGTCGGCGGCAGCTGCGGCATGGCCGTGGTCGCGGCCCTCGACGTGGCCCGCCGGGCCCGCCCGGAGGACGTGATCGTGGTGCTGCTGCCGGACGGCGGCCGCGGCTACCTGTCGAAGATCTTCAACGACTCCTGGATGGCCCGGTACGGCTTCCTGACCACCGGCGGCGACGAGGCCACGGTGGCGGCGGCGCTGGGCGCCAAGAGCGGCGAGATGCCCCCGCTGGTGCACGTCCACCCGACCGAGACGGTCCGCGACGCGATCGACTACATGCGCGAGTACGGCGTCAGCCAGCTCCCGGTGCTCAAGGCCGAACCGCCGGTCGTCACCGGCGAGGTGGCCGGCTCGATCGCGGAGAAGGCGCTGCTGGACGCGCTGTTCACCGGTCAGGCGCACCTGGCCGACACGATCGAACGGCACATGACCGACCCGCTGCCGATGATCGGCGGCGGCCAGCCGGTGGGCGAGGCGGTGTCGCTGCTGGAGCGTGCGGACGCCGCGATGGTGCTGGTCGACGGCAAGCCCGCGGGCGTGCTGACGCGTCAGGACCTGCTCGCGTACCTCTCCTGAGCGGGGCCGGTCGGGCCCGCTCGCACCCGGCGAGCGGGCCCGGGCACCCGGCCGGTCCTCAGGAGAGCTCCGTCGGCACCGTGACGACGTCCACGAAGGCGTTCTTGCGGAGCACGGTGATCGGCAGATCCCGGCCGATCGCGGGGCCCAGCATGAGCCGTTGCAGGGCCTGCACGGTCTGCACCGGCTCGCCGCCCGCTGTGATCAGGATGTCGCCCAGGTAGATGCCCGCCGTGCCGGCCGGGCTGCCCGGCACCACCTCGACCACCCGCAGCCCCAGCTTCTGCCCCAGCCGCTCGGCGAGCTGTGGCGGCAGCGGCGCCGGGATGCCCGCGACGCCGAGCCAGGCCCGGCGGACCCGGCCGGTGGTCACCAGCTCCGAGATGATCTGCCGGGTGGTGCGGTTGACCGGTACGGCCAGGCCGAGGCCGTAGCCGGCGACCGCGGTGTTCACGCCGACCACCGTGCCGGTGGAGTCGGCCAGCGCGCCGCCGGAGTTGCCCGGGTTGAGCGCCGCGTCGGTCTGGATGACGTTGTCGATGATGCGGACCCGGCGGCCGTCGCGGGCGGGCAGCGAGCGGCCCAGCCCGGACACCACGCCGGCGGTGACCGACCCGGCCAGGCCCATCGGGTTGCCTACCGCCACGACCAGCTGGCCGATCCGCAGGCTGTCGGCGCCGCCGGCGCGCCCGGCTGGTGCACCCGGACGATGGCCAGGTCGGAGAGCGCGTCCGCGCCGACCACGTCGAACTTCGTCTCGGTGCCGTCGGCGAAGGCGGCGGTGCCGCCGCTCGCGTGGGCGACCACATGGGCGTTGGTGAGCAGGAATCCGTCGTCGGTGAAGGTCACGGCCGAGCCGGCGCCGGCCCCGCGGGGAGTGCGGACGGCAAGTGCCGCCACGGACGGCAGCAGACCGGCGGCGACGCCGGTCACGACACGGCTGTAGGCGTCAAGGGCGCCCGTCTCGGCATCCGTGTGTTCGGTATCCATGAAGGCCAGAACAGCGCCCGGGCACCCATCGATGCCGGTACGGCGTCCGCCCACGGCGAACAACGATGGTCACTGATAGTTGCGAAGGTCGCACAGAAAGTCCGACCGGTTTGCGGGGGCGGGGGGTTGTATGAGTGACGAAGGAGCTGCACGAGCCGGACGGAGGGGTGGGGATGGTCATCGTCGACGAGGCTGTACCGGCCGACATCGTGGACCGCCTGCTCTGGCAGGACGCCCAGCAGATGCTCAGGCGGCACGCCGAATCCGGCCACGACGGCAACTGCGTCTGGTGCGGCTGGCGCTGGCCCTGCGCCCCGCGCCGGCTCGGTGAACGGGCCGATCTCGCCTCCCGCCGCCCGTGGCGCGAGGCCTGGACCCTGCGGCACGACCTGAACAGCGTGCGCGCCATGCCCGGCATCCGGACCGGGCTGGAGGACAACCTGACCCGGCGGGAGACGCCGAAGAACGACGAACTGAACAGGGGCTATTTCGACTGAACACCCCCGCGACGACCTCGACGTCGGCAGGGAACTTGACCGTCCCCCGGCAAGAACCGACCTGCATCGGCCCGACGACGTCGTACCGCGGTGATGCCACCGTGCCCCGCCAGCACGCCGGCGTCCCGCACCCGGACCCGCTAGAACCGTCCCGACCGGCACGCCTCCGCCGGTCGGCGCCTCCGGCCAGGCGCCAAGGACGGTTCGGGCGGGCGCGGCAGGCGGGAGTGTGTGACCACAGGTTCCCCCGCATTCACTCGGTCACGCACTCCCGCCCGCCCTCCACCGGCCGGCCGTACCGCAGCTGGGCGACCTGCTCGCCGCCGATCGCCTCGGTCCGTTCGGCGCCGTCCAGGGCCCAGCCGCCGCCCTCGTAGAAGCGCCGGGCGCGGGCGTTCGCCGCGAGCACCCAGAGCACCGCCCGGTCGCCGAGCCGGGCCAGCGCGGGCAGCGCGTCACGCATCAGCGCCCGGCCCACCCCGTGCCCCACGTACGCGGGGTCGGCGTGGATCGCGTACAGCTCGGCGACGCCGTCCTGCTCGCTCGGGCCCAGGTAGGAGAAGCCCGCCAGGGTGTCGCCGTCGACCGCGACCGTCAGCCGGTGCGTCTCGCGCTCCCACGTCCACCGCTCCGCCCACCACTCGCCCAGCGCCTCCGGCGAGCCGTAGGCCAGTGCCGCGGGGGAGAGGATGTCCGCGTACGCGGTGGCCCGGGAGTGGAAGTGCAGGGCGCCGACCGCCCGGAGATCGGCGTCAGTGACGGGCCGCAGATGCACGCTCATCGGACGAACCTAGCCGGGGCGGCACCGGCACCTGCAGCAGATCCTCGGCGAGCACGATCTCACCGTTGAACTCCGCGCGCGCCTCGTCGAGGAACCGGGTGCTGTCCGCGTACCGCTGGGAGAAGTGGGTGAGCACCAGCGTGCGTACCCCCGACTGCCGGGCCACCGACCCGGCCTGGCCCGCCGTCAGGTGGCCGACCTGCGCGGCCATCGCGGCATCCTCGGCCAGGAAGGTCGACTCGATGACCAGCAGGTCGGCGCCCTCGGCGAGGTGGAAGACGTTGTCGCACATGCCGGTGTCCATCACGAAGGCGAACCGCTGGCCGGGCCGGGCCGCGCTGACCTGCTCGAGGGTCACCCGGCCGAGCCGCCCGGTGCGCTGCAGCTCGCCGACCGCCGGCCCGGCGATGCCGTGCGCCGCCAGCAGCGACGGCACCATCCGGTGCCCGTCCGGCTCGGCCAGCCGGTAGCCGTAGGTCTCGATCGAGTGCCGCAGCGGCAGCGCGGTGAGCGCGCCGGCCGAGGTCTCCGTCCGGAAACCATCGCTGACCGGTACGGGCTGGATGTCGGCGACGTCATAGAAGCTGGTGGCGTGCCGGAGCCGGTCGAGGAACTCGCGTCCGCCGGCCGGGTAGTGCAGGTGCACCGGATGCGGGACCTTGTCCAGGGAGATGCGCTGGATGATGCCGGGCAGGCCGAGCGCGTGGTCGCCGTGGAAGTGGGTGATGCAGATCCGGCGCAGCGGGGTCACGGCCAGCCCGGCCAGCAGCATCTGGCGCTGGGTGCCCTCGCCCGGGTCGAAGAGCATGACCTCGTCGTCCCAGCGCAGCAGGTAGCCGTTGTGGTTCCGGTGCCGGGTCGGCACCTGGCTGGCGGTGCCGAGAACGGTCAGCTGGCGCATGGTCACCTCAGACAACGAGTCCAGACATGAAGCGACCCCCGGGGACTTCCGCGCCGTAGCGCGGTCCGGTCGGACTGGGCCGGATCCCCGGGGGTCGGGTGGCTGCCTGATATTCGCCGCACCGCTGCCACACGGTCTCGACGTTTCTTACAGAGCTGTCAAGGACAGCGGCTAGCGGACAGCCACCTCACGAGTCCCGATGCTATGCAACTTCGGACCACCTCCCTTCACGTGTACGGCCACGTTAACCACCGCAGCGGCCGCCGACAACGCTTTTAAGGTCACTAGAGGCGCGGGAATACCTGCGGGGACAGCTCGGTGCCCTCGACGGCCAGCGCGGCCGGGCCGACGATCTGCGGGTCGGGAGTGCCGACGACGCCGGCGTCCTTGTTGTCGTAGTCGAAGCGGTTCAGCACGTGCCGGATCGCCTCCAGCCGGGCCCGCTTCTTGTCGTTGCTCTTGACCACGGTCCACGGGGCGTCGGCGGTGTCGGTGTAGAAGAACATCGCCTCTTTGGCCTCGGTGTACTCGCCCCACTTGTCCAGCGACTCGATATCCATCGGGGAGAGCTTCCACTGGCGTACCGGGTCGACCTGGCGGATCGCGAACCGGGTGCGTTGCTCACCCTGCGACACCGAGAACCAGAACTTGATCAGGTTGATGTTCGAGCGGACCAGCATCCGTTCCAGGTCCGGGGCCTGCCGCATGAACTCCAGGTACTCGGCGCGGGTGCAGAAGCCCATGACCCGTTCCACGCCGGCCCGGTTGTACCAGGAGCGGTCGAAGAGCACGATCTCGCCGGCGGCCGGCAGGTGCTTGATGTAGCGCTGGAAGTACCACTGGTTGCTCTCGCGTTCGTTCGGCTTCTCCAGCGCCACCACGGAGGCGCCGCGCGGGTTCAGGTGCTCCATGAACCGTTTGATCGTGCCGCCCTTGCCGGCGGCGTCGCGGCCCTCGAAGAGGATCACCATCCGCTCGCCGGTGCGCTTGCACCAGTTCTGCAGCTTGAGCAGCTCGATCTGCAGCAGGCGCTTGTCGTGGTCGTAGTCGGCCCGGGCCAGCCGGGAGTCGTACGGGTAGTCCTCCCGCCAGGTGTCCACCGGGCTGCCGTCGGCGTTGAGCAGCACCGGGTCGTCGTCGTCATCGTCCGCGACCCGGTAGCCGCCCAGCTCGGAGATCGGCCCGTGGTACGGCTCGGTGGTCAATTCCTCGTCGAACTGGCGCTCTTCCGGCATGCCGCCGTTGCCCAGCTCCTGGTGCTGATCCGCCTGCATGCCTGGGTTCATACCCCCTGGGGTCGGGCTGACTCAGCCGAGCCAGCTGCGCAGCTTGGCGGCCCGGGATGCGGCGATCACCGGGGGCAGCTCGGCCCGGGTCTGCTCGCCGACCAGTTCCTGGCGGGCCCAGAGCACGCCGTAGCCGAACGCGTCGGGGGCGGAGCCGGCCACCTCGCGCAGGACCTCGCGGGCGACCACGGAATCCTGGTGCGCGCCCAGCACGTCCTGGAGCTCGGTGAGCGCCTTCACCAGCCGCTTGCCCGCCTTGCCGGCGCTCGGGGCGAAGACCTCCACCGCGTACCGGGCGCGCTTGTACGCCTTGCGGGCGTCGTGCAGCTCGGCGTCGACGCCGTCCGCGGTGGCCTCGTCGAGCAGCCGGTCGGCCCGGCGCAGCGCCCTGCGGGCCCGGCGCAGCGCACCCGGGTCGTCCGGCTCCGGGTCGTCGACCAGCGCGTCCATCGCGTCGAGCATGGCGAGGTAGCGGTCGCTGTCCAGGGCCTCGGTCAGCGTCACCCGGCCGCGGGCCACCTGGGCGTCCAGGTGCGCGCGGATGCCCTCGGTCACCTCCGGGAAGTCGGTGGTGCCGGACAGCAGCTTGCCCTCGAGGACCTGGCCGTCGCGGACGTCGCCCAGGCAGGTGGCCAGCCACTTGAGCTCGTCGCTGAGGGCGGCGGCGCGCTGCGGATCGAAGGAGGCCTTGAACGTCTTCAGCGAGCTGCGCAAGCGCCGGGTCGCCACCCGCATCTTGTGGATGGCCTCGGCGTCGCCGGCGCGCACCGCGGAATCCTGCTCCTCGACGGCTTCGCGCTGCTCCCGGGCGTACCGGAGCACGGGGTTGATCTTCCGGGGCCGGCGCTGCGGCGCGGCGAGCCGGTCGCCGAGCGCGCGGGCGAGCTTGGACGGCCCGGCGGCGGCGGTGGCGCCGGCGGCCAGCAGCAGCCCCTCGACGGCGTCGAGCACCTCCGGCCCACCCTCGACCAGCTCGACCTCGAGCTCCTCCCAGCGCTGCTCCCCGGCGTCGGTCTCGGCGCCGACCCGGTCCTGGGCGACCAGCGCGAGGGTGCGGCCCTGCTCGTCCCGCAGGGGCGTCTCGACCCGGTGGGTGCGCAGCCGGGCCACCGCCCGCAGCGGCCGGCTCCGCACGATGGTGCGCACCTCCGCGACCAGCGCGGCGGGCACCTCGTCACCGTCGGTCAGCGGCACCCGGTGCTCGGTCCGGCTGGAAGCCCCGGCGGGCGTCTTGAGGTGCCACCCGGCATCCCCGCCGCCGGTGCGCCGGCGCAGCGTCCGCTTGTTCCGGGCCAGCCGGAGATCGTCCGTATCGAAGTAGGTGGCGTCCAGCTCATGGGTCTCGGCGTCGCCGAGCCCACGCACCCCGGCAGCGCCCTCGAACGGCGGCAGCACGAAACCGGCAGGGACGTCATATTTGCGTTCGGTTTCGGTGGCTGTCTCCATGTCACCAATATGCCCGCTGTGAAGCGGCTCAGCTATCTCTCAGCCGGCGGGAGCAGCATGGTGGGCCGGTCTTTCTGTTGGAGGTGTCGTGAACGAGCCGGAACGACGAAAGGTGTCACTGGCCGGGCTGGGACTGATCGGTGCAGGCGCGGTGCTGGGCCTGGCGCTGGCCGGCCCCGGCACGGCCCAGGACGAATCCGCAGCTCCCGGCCCCGGAGCGAGCGCACCGGCCGAGCCACCGAAGCCGCCTCCCGCCGACGCCTGAGGGTCCGCCGTTCCCAGCGCATTCGGCGCTCGGGCACAGCGTTTTCCCAGAAATCGGCCGCACACTCGGAAACAGGCCCCTGGCGGATCCGGCGCTCGTCCCCCGTGCGAGCGCCGGGTCCCTCAGGCCTGCGAAAGCGCTGCTGTGACCGCCGCCCCGGTCGGAGCAGCGCTTTTTCGCGCCTCATACGCGGACTTGAGCCGGCGGCGTCGGCGGCTTGTTGCTGACGCGGGCGTCACCGTGGCTGCGGAGATACTGGGCCCGGGAGTAGTGCGCGGCGGCGGCACCGAAGTACATCGTCGCGAGCGAGACGTGGAAGCTGTTGTCGGTGAGCGCGTTCCTGGCGGTGGTCGTCTCGGACCAGCGGATCTCCGCATCGGAGGCACTGATCCCCCGGCGCGCACAGCGAATGCGGTTGAGCTCCTTACCGGTCCGCCAGCTCTCGAGCGCGGTCTCGGCCTGCTTCAACATCGCCCGAGCCGTCTCGGCCAGCGACTCGGCAAGCGTCCAGGCGGCGCGCTCCTCCTCGGTGTAAAACCTGGGCATGGTGTACCTCCGTGGTCTACCTCCTGAATTGTCTTCTTGTTCAGTGTGTGAGGGACGTCGGCGGCTGTCGATCTTTTACACCCGTAGGGAGTACAGCAGGTCAACGGCCCGATGAGGCGCTTGACGGGGTGACCCTTGGGTCAGCGCTCTTCGCCGATCGGCGAAACGCTGACGCCGGCGTTGGATGGCTGCGGCGTCGCCGGCCGGTTGGGTGGCCTCGATCAGGACCGTGCGGTGCAGTTCGATGACCCAGCCCCGGTCCAGGCGTTGCGGTCGTCGGGCCGTTCCAGTCTCCCGAGACCGACTGCCAGAAGGGCATGGCGCACCTGTCCCTGGACGGCTTCATCGCCGCGCCGAGCGACGAGCTGTTTCAGAGGTGGCTCGACCAGGAGCGGGCTATTGGTCTGTTGCTGGACGGGCGCAAGCTGTGGAAGTTCCCGTCCGAGTGCACTTCCTGTGTCGTTCAAAGATGGAGAACGGTACGGAGTGCGGCGTCCACGGCCGCAAGTTCGTGTCTGGTGAGATGGCCGACCATCTCACCGAGTCGTTCAGGGTCGACGGCGGCGGTCTGCTCGACCAGGACGTAGGCTGTCTTGCCCTGAATGTCGATCTCTGGGCGAAAGCTGGTCGGTCGCGCGCTGGTGGACGTGGGTGCGACGAGCCATGTCGAGAGCGGCAGGAGATCCGACTGAACTACGACGGCGTAGCGGTTGCCGCGCTGCTCGTGACCGCGCGCATCACGGGGTGCTTTCAGTCGGTGCACGTCACCACGCACGTAGGGAATCCATGTCTGCCAGCACCGCGCGTGCTTCTGCGCGGTCCTCGGGATCAGCGGCCACCGCTTGGGCTTCGGCCCTGATCTGCTCCTCACGCCGGGTGCGCCAGGCGGCGAGAATCGCTTCGCGGATGACCTGCGACCGATCACGATCGCCCGAGGTCAGCTCGGCCAACGCCTGGTCGACAGCATCATCTGCACGGAACGTAATCGTTGACATAAGACAAAGTGTATGACGTTCGTGAGCGGATGGCCAACCACCAGGGGAGCTGGGCCGCCGAACCGAAAGGCCAGCGGCCCTGCCACCGCACGAGGACCGGCGGTCAGGCGTCGCTCTTTGCTACGCCGATCGGGCAGGTCATGCCGTTCGGGCCGTGGTTGCAGTAGCCGCCCGGGTTCTTCGCGTCCGACAGATACTGCTGCTGGTGGTAATCCTCGGCGTCCTCGCGATCCTGACGCGGTCGGCTCAGGCCGCCTGTGCTTGGTGGACGGCCTCGATCGGGTACGTGACCCGGAGGGGCTCATCTGTGCCCTCAAGGAGAACCTCAACCGTCACTTGGCGCCCCGCCCCAGAGCTGTACGCGGCGACTACCTGGCCGTCGACCTCGTCAAGACCCCAAGGGATCGTCACTCGGTCGCCGACGCGGGGAAGTGTCTGCATCTTCTCCTCCTCACCAGGGCGTCGTGCCGAACAGCTGTTGCAGGTGCCTACCTACTTTGGCCAGCCCGTCCAGTGAAGCGCGCCAGCGATGCACGGAGCCGAGTGTCAGAGGCCAGCCGGCTGCCTGTACTTCGCCAATCTTTCGGGCGTCATCGTGAGCCAGACCGTTGCGAGCAGTGTTGAGCAGTCGGAGGCGTTCCTGCCACTGCTGCCCCCTGCTGGGATACGTCTGTCTCAGCTCGGTCCACACGCTCATCCCGAACAACCCGAAGTCGTGCCCAAGCCCTCCTGGCTCTGCGTTACCGCGATCGAGCTTTCGAGCTGTCGTGTACGGGATCCTGATGGCCAGTTGCATGCGAGGGTCAGCTGGGGCCAATGCGATCACCACAGCGCCTGAGGCTTCGTCGTGAAGATCTCGAGCGAAGCCTTGGAACTCAGCCGCAAGCCGCAAGATGAGCGAGTGGTTCAACTCGTCCGTAAGCCATCGGCGTCCGGGCCCCGAACCACCGATCGCAGTATGAGCGGCTCGCAAACGATCAAGGCGAGCCGCTCGTTGCGACCGCCAGTGCAGAAGGGCTGCGGAGGGCATGTCGCGGACGATAGCTACTTGGTGCGACATTTCTGGATCCGTCTGTCACCCGGCCGGGCGCTGTTGCGCCTCAGCCGTCGGTCGTGGCCACACCGATCGGGCAGGTCATCCCGCTCGGTCCGTGGGTGCAGTACCCCTTCGGGTTTTATCATTTGAAAGGTACTGCTGGTGGCAGTCATGGGTGAGGGCACGATGCTGAGGTCACGGCCGACTCAGCTCGTTGCGCCAATAGGCGAACCGCTGACGTAGCCGTTGGATGGCTGGAGCGTCCGCGCCGTAGGGAGCGAACGCGGCATCGGTGATCTGGCCCAGCGCTCCCAGGGTGTCAGCGAACATCGCGCGATCGAATCCAGCATCGGCGGCCTCCGCAAGCTGGAGGAGTTGCTCGCTGGAGTAGCGCCCGCTGGCAAGTACCGCGTCGATGTCGAGAAAATCTCGCGCGAGTGCCCGGCCGTAGAGCGCAGCCATCTTGTTGCCGACAGCGTCGTCCGGATGCAGGACGGGTCCGATGCTCAACGTCACTGGTGAGTGGGCCTCAATGACGAGGTCAGTGACGGCTGGGAAGTCGGCCCGCCGTTGCCAGTCGGTGAACAGGTCGACGTCGCCACTCGGCATAGCCGCCGGCAAGCGCGAGTCCGTAGTCGTTGCCTGCGGCGCGGAGGGCGATCTCGGCGAGCCGCCGGTGGCGTGGATCCATGCCGGAGAACCCTACGCGGCGGCGGGCCTGGATCCGGATCGAGGGAGTTCCGGAAAGCGTTCTTCCCATGCGCGGCGCAACTCGGGTGGTAGCCAGAGCGAGGGCCAGAGCTGAGTGAGGATCACCCGGTCCAGGAACGCGTGAAGGTCGGCCGGCTTGGTGGCCTCGATCAGGACCGTGCGGTACAGGTCGACGATCCGGCCAGGGCTTTCGAGGTCATAGTCGGCTGAGCCGGACCAATCGAGGTGACGCGGCAAGGTGACGACGCCGGCGGTCAGCCCGTGCAACAGCGTGAGGTCGTCCGCGACAACGACCGGCTTTGCGTATCGACGCATGACAGCTCACCTCCTCATTGCCATCGTCGTACGAGACGGGCACCCGATGCGGATGCCCGTCTGTTGCTGAGGTCAGTTGGTCTTGGCGACGCCGATCGGGCGGGTCATGCCGTTCGGGCCGTGGTTGCAGTAGCCGCCCGGGTTCTTCGCGTCCGACAGATACTCAGATACTGCTGGTGGTAGTTCTCGGTCAGGAATCGACCGCTTCGGCGATGTCGCTGATCTTCTGAACGAGCCGCATGGTGCCCGGGATCTCCCGGAAGCCGTGGTGCATGTAGAACCCATGCGCGCCTTGATCGATCGCATCGACAACGACGAACCGGGCGGCGACCGTCCGGGTAGCGATCACGATTCGCTGTAATGCATCCGCGAGCAGGACGCCGCCCAGGCCCTGCTCGTGCAAGGTCTTGTCCAGTGCGAGCCGCGCCAACAGTACGGCGGGGATCTGGGCAGGGTTCCCCCGTCCGAGACTTCGCGGAAGGTCTTCCCGCACGATCAAGTGCGCGGCAATGGTGTAGTACGCGACGACCAGTTCATCACCTGACCAGACGAACGTTCGGCCGGTGCGGCGAGCCTCCGTCGTCAGTGCATGTTGCTGGAGCCAGGTGTCGAGCTCCGGTTTGCTGCTGTCGAAGTAGCCGGTCTTGTGATGCTCGCTCAGTGCTTCGCTGACGAAGGCCACGAGCGTTACCGCCGCTCAACCACATCGGTAGCCCGCCGTGCCGCCTTCTTCAGGGCGGCGTTCGGGCTGGCCGGCGCGTCCAGTGCCTGCATTAGCTCGTCGAAGAACTCGGCTGGTACCACTGTGGCCGCGAGGTGCTCTTGCAGAACGTGGTTGGCGCGCTCCTCTGCCGCCGTCCGGGCAAAGTCCGACGTGCTTTCATGAACCAGTTCCGCCGCCTGTTCAATGCGGCTCTTCGCCTCCGGACGCAGCCGGAACTCGAAGCGAGCGGATGCTGCGATGCTCATGTCACTCCCCTCCCGTGTACGGACGAGTGTACGTACGCGGGAGGTTGAGCACCACTGCCGTTCGGCCGGTAGCGCCAGTTCATGCGGCCAGCGTCAGTTGGCCCGCGCCACCCCGATGGGGCAGGTCATCCCGTTCGGGCCGTGGTTGCAGTACCCGTTGGGGTTTCTGTCACTTGAAAGGTACTGCTGGTGGCAATAGTTACCGCAAGACCATCCAGCGGATGCGCTAGGAGCCGGATTTGTTGAGCAGTGTTGCCCGCCAGCTGGCGAAACGATCGCGCATCGCGGACAGCTGGCCGGTCGGAAGGCCATACATGTCGAAGTCGGTATCGGTGATATCTACCAACACGCCCAGCGCTTCCGCGAAGCGGATCCGGTCGAAGCCGGAGTCTGCAGCCTCAGCTAATTCAAGCAAGCGTTCCCTGGTATACAGACCAGACCCGATCGCGACGTCCACGTCGAGAAAGTCCCGGGCCGCCGCCCGCCCGTAGAGCGCGCACATCTTGTTGGCAACAGCGTCATCCGGATGCAGCACCGGGCCTACCTTCAGCAGCACCGGCGGATGAGCCCGCCAGTCGGCAGAGAGTTCGAGCTTGTCAGGCTCGGCTCCGGTGCCGTCGCTCAGCAGTAAGCGCGCGAAGGTGTCGTTGCGGATGACCTCGGCGACGTCAAATCCCTCACTCGCAAGGGCATCCACTACCGCGTCGACAGCACGCGGAAAGTCCGCCCGCATCTGCCAGTAAGTGAAGAGATCGAATTCGCCGCTGGGTCGATTTCCCATCCCGTGTGCGCTGACGGCATAGCTGCCGGCGAGTGCGAACCCGTAGCGCCCGCCCGCGCCAAGGGCGATCTCAGCGACTCTCCGGTGCCTCGGATCCATCCTTAAGCCGCTGACCTGCGCCGTAGTTCGGCCAGCTCGGGGAAACGGGCTTCCCAAGCATCACGAATCGCGATCGGCAGCCACATCGTGGGCCAGAGCCGGACGAGCGTGTCCCGTTCGAGATAGGTGTGTAGATCCGACGGCGCCGCCGCGTCGTTGATCACCGCACGGTAGAGATCTGTGATCCGGCCCGGCTGGCTGAGGTCGTACTGCGGATTGCCCGACCATTTGAGGTGCCGAGGCAGGTTCACCACGCCGATAACGGGGCCGCCGAGCAGGTCCAGGCGGTCAGGCACGACGACGGGCTTGGCATACCGACGTTGCGGCTGTTCTTGCATCGTCATCGTGCCCCCTTCCCCCTGCAACCTTAGTCGGCCGTGTTGGCGACACCGGTCGGGCAGGTCATCCCGTTCGGCCCATGAGTGCAGTACCCGTTCGGGTTTTTATCACTTGAAAGGTACTGCTGGTGGTAGTCCTCCGCGTAGTGATACGCCCCCAGCGGCGCGATCTCCGTGGTGATCTGCCCCCGTCCGGCCTTCGTCACCACCGGCTGGAAGGCCTCCACCGTTGTCATCGCCGCTGCGGCCTGCGATGCCGTCGTCGTATAGATCGCCGACCGGTACTGCGTCCCCACGTCGTTTCCCTGCCGCATCCCCTGCGTCGGGTCGTGGTTCTCCCAGAATGCCTTCAGCAGCTGCTCGTAGCTGATCTTCGCCGGGTCGTAGACCACCTGCACCACCTCGGCGTGGCCGGTGCGGCCCGAGCAGACGTCCTCGTACGTCGGGTCCGGCGTTGTGCCGCCCGCGTAGCCGACGGAGGTCGAGTGCACGCCGGGCAGCTGCCAGAAGATGCGCTCGGCGCCCCAGAAGCAGCCCATGCCGAACACCGCCGTCTCGAAGCCGGCCGGCCAGGGGCCCTTCAGGGGTGTGCCGAGCACCGTGTGCGTCTCCGCCAGCTCGATCTTCTTGTACCGCAGGAACACGGTGACTCCCTTCATCCGACTTCTGCAACGCCGGAGGGGAGCCGATCCTTACCCGAGCGCTGTGGCGATGCGGTCGGCGTACGACTGGGTTTCCTCTTCGGAGGAGTATTTGGTGCGGGGCCAGAAGAAACCGCGCAGCCCGTCGCCTTTTGTCCGCGGGACCACGTGAGCGTGCAGGTGGGGCACCGACTGTGACACCACGTTGTTCATCGCCACGAAGGTTCCCTGGGCGCCGAGGGCCTCCGGGACCGCCGTCGCGACGCGTTGGACCAGCGTGAAGTAGCCCGGCAGCAGGGTTGCCGGCAGGTCGGTCAGCTGGGTCACGTGGGGGCGTGGCACCACCAGGACGTGGCCCTTGAAGACCGGGCGGATGTCCAGGAAACCGATGCCGTCCGGGGTGTCCACTACGCGGAACGCGGGAACGGTGCCCGCCACGATCGAACAGAAGAGGCAGTCGGGCATCAGCGCAGACTAGCCTTGCCGTTCATGACGGGTAACACGTACGGCTTCGACACTCTGGCCATCCACGCCGGGCAGGACCCGGATCCGCGGACCGGTGCGGTGGTGCCGCCGATCTATCAGACGAGCACGTACGCGCAGGACGCGGTCGGCGCGCCGCGGCTGGGGTACGAGTACAGCCGCTCGGGCAACCCGACCCGGGATGCCCTGCAGGAGTGCCTCGCCGCGATCGAGGGCGGCCGGCGCGGGCTGGCCTTCGCCAGTGGGCTCGCCGCCGAGGACACCCTGTTGCGGGCGGTGTGCCGGCCCGGTGACCACGTGGTGATCCCGGACGACGCGTACGGCGGCACGTACCGGCTGTTCGCCAAGGTCGCCGAGAACTGGGGCCTGGACTGGACCGCCGTGCCGCTGAACGACCTGGACAAGGTGCGCGCCGCGTTCCGGCCCGGGCACACCCGGCTGATCTGGGCCGAGACGCCCACCAACCCGCTGCTGAACATCGCCGACATCACCGCGCTCGGCACGCTGGCGCACGAGTACGACGCGATGCTCGCCGTGGACAACACCTTCGCCTCGCCGTACCTGCAGCAGCCGCTGGCGCTCGGGGCTGACGTGGTGATCCACTCCACCACCAAGTACCTGGGCGGGCACTCCGACGTGGTCGGCGGCGCGCTGGTCACGGCCGGCGACGAGCTCGGCGACCAGCTCGCCTTCCATCAGAACGCGATGGGCGCGGTCAACGGCCCGTTCGACGCCTGGCTGACTCTGCGCGGCATCAAGACCCTCGGGGTGCGGATGGACCGGCACTGCGACAACGCCGAGCGCATCGTCACCTACCTGCAGGAGCACGAGGCCGTCGGCCAGGTGCTCTACCCGGGGCTGGAGTCGCATCCCGGACACGAGACCGCCGCCAAGCAGATGTCGCGGTTCGGCGGGATGGTCTCGTTCCGCGCGGCGGGCGGCCCGGAGCAGGCGATCAACATCTGCAACCGGACAAAACTGTTCGTGCTGGCGGAGTCGCTGGGCGGCGTCGAGTCGCTGATCGAGCACCCGGGACAGATGACACACCTGTCCGCCGCGGGCTCACCGCTTGAAGTCCCCGCCGATCTCGTGCGACTGTCTGTCGGCATCGAAACCGTTGACGATCTGCTCGCGGATCTGGAGCAGGCGCTCGGCTAGGTCTAGACAGACAGACGGAGACGGGCCATGGACAACCTGGCGACCACGTGGGTGGGTGCCACGGCGAAGCAGATCTCGCGCGCGGTCCGCCGCGGCGACACGACGGCCACCCAGGTCGTCGCCGACCACCTCGAGCAGATCGCGATCTCCGATCCGGCCATCGCCGCGTTCCGCGTGGTGCGGGCCGGTGAGGCGATCGCCGAGGCCGAGAAGGTCGACGACCAGGAGGATCTCGCCAACCTGCCGCTGGCCGGCGTGCCGGTCGCGGTGAAGGAGAACACGCCCGTCGCCGGCCTGCCGACCTGGCACGGCTCGGCGGCGGCCCGCTCCGCCGTGGCCGAGGACGACCACGAGGTGGTCCGGCGGCTGCGTGGCGCCGGTGCGGTGGTTGTCGGCGTGACCCGGATGCCCGAGATGGGGCTGTGGGCCACGACCGACGGTGCCGACGAGCCGACCCGCAACCCGTGGGCTCTGGAGCGTACCCCCGGGGGTTCTTCGGGCGGCTCCGCCGCCGCTGTCGCCGCCGGCCTGGTGCCGATCGCCCACGGCAACGACGGCCTCGGCTCCATCCGCATCCCGGCCGCCTGCTGCGGCCTGGTCGGCCTCAAGCCGGGCCGCGACGTCATCCCGTGCGACCTGGACGTGGACGGCTGGCTCGGGCTGACCGAGAACGGCATCCTGGCCACCACGGTCGCGGACGCCACGCTGGGCTTCAGCGTGATGGCCGGGCGGGCCCCGGAGAAGCTGGTCCAGCCGGGCAAGCTGCGGGTCGGCGTCTCGCTGCGCTCGCCGGTCGCCGGGATCCGCCCGGACGAGCCGAACCGCGAGGCCGTCGCGAAGGCGTCGAAGCTGCTCGTCGGGGTGGGCCACGACACGCTCACCGCCGACCCGCCGTATTCCACCGCGGTCGGGCTGGCCGGGCTCGCGACCTGGTTCGCCTGCGCGTACCTGGAGGCCGACGCCGCCGGGCTGGACGTGCGGACGCTGCAGCCGCGCACCCGGCGGCACATCGCGCTGGGCAAGCTGGTGTGGCGCCGCGGCTGGGTCAAGCAGCAGCAGCGTGACGCCTGGCGGGAGAAGAGCATCCAGTTCTTCGCCGACAGCGGCATCGACGTGCTGCTCACGCCGGCCCTGGCGGCCGCGCCGCCGCCCGCCGACGGGCACGCCGGCGGGAGCTGGCGGCGCAACATGCGGGTGAACATGGCGTACGCGCCGTTTGCCGCGCCGTGGAACATCGCCGGGCTGCCCGCGATCGTGGTGCCGGTCGGGCTGCGCCCGGACGGCCTGCCGCTCGCCGTGCAGCTGGTCGGGCCGCCCGACTCGGAGCTGCTGCTGCTCGCCATCGCCGGGCAGCTGGAGGTCGCCAACCCTTGGCCTCGTCACGCCTTCGTCTGAGCCGGGTGGCACCATCACCCTCATGACGGATCTGCTGGAGCTCGCCGACATCGAGGCCGCCCGAGCCCTGCTCACCGGGGTCGTCAAGACCACCCCGCTGGAGCACTCGATGCCACTGACCCGCACGCTGGGCGTGCCGACGTGGCTCAAGTGCGAGAACCAGCAGCGTGCGGGGTCGTACAAGGTGCGGGGGGCGTACACCCGGATCTCCCGGCTCTCCGACGCCGAGCGCGCCCGCGGCGTGGTCGCCGCGAGCGCGGGCAACCACGCCCAGGGCGTCGCGCTGGCGGCGAGCCTGCTCGGCGCGCGGTCCACGGTCTTCATGCCGGAGGGCGCGCCGCTGCCGAAGGTCTCGGCCACCAAGGGGTACGGCGCCACGATCGAGTACGCGGGTCACACCGTCGACGACGCGCTGGCCGCCGCCCGGGAGTTCGCCGACGCCACCGGGGCGATCCTGATCCACCCGTTCGACCACCGCGACATCATCGCCGGGCAGGGCACGGTCGGGCTGGAGATCCTCGAGCAGTGCCCGGACGTCGGCACCATCGTCACCGCAGTCGGCGGCGGCGGGCTCATCTCGGGTGTGGCGGTGGCGGCCAAGGCGCTGCGCCCGGGCGTCCGGATCATCGGGGTGCAGGCGACCGGCGCGGCGTCGTACCCGCCCTCGCTGGCCGCCGGCGAACCGCTGACCCTGCCCCGGTCGGCGACCATCGCCGACGGCATCGCGGTGATGCGCCCGGGCGTGCTGAACTTCGCCCACGTCAGCAAGCTGGTCGACGACGTGGTCACGGTGACCGACGAGGACCTCTCGGCGGCGCTGCTGGTGCTGCTGGAGCGGCACAAGATGGTGGTCGAGCCGGCCGGCGGCGCGGCGGTCGCCGCCCTGCTCACCGGCAAGGTGGACCTGAAGCCCCCGGTGGTGGCGATCCTGTCCGGCGGCAACATCGACCCGATGCTGCTGCTGCGGGTGATCGAGCACGGCCTGGTCTCCGCGGGCCGGTTCCTGCGGCTGGCGGTGCGCACCGGCGACCAGCCGGGCGAGCTGGCCCGGCTGCTGGCCGAGATCGCCGAGCAGCGAGCCAACATCGTCGACGTGGCGCACTCGCGGCAGAACCCGCGGCTGAGCTTCGGCGAGGTCGAGGTGCAGCTCTCGGTCGAGACCCGCGGGCCGGACCACTCGGCCGCGCTGATCGGCGCGCTGCGCGGCCACGGCTACTCGCTGACCTTGCTGTCCGGGACGCCCTGATGCAAGATCACGCCGGTGATCTGCCCCCGGTGCTTCACCGCTGCCACCTCGGCCCGCGGCGCCACTCCCTGGTGCCCGTCCTGCGAATGGAACCTTGACCACTTCGAGCCGTCCCGGCGCCGGCCCGAGCTGGGCTGGCGGTGGGCGGACCGGGCCACCCACCGGGTCGCCTGGCGGCTGACCGCCGGTCAGTTCGTCCGGCTGGCGGACGGCCCGCTGCGGCGGCGCGGCGCGAGCGCCGCGCGCGCCGTGACCCTGACGGTGGCGGTGCTCCTGCTGCTCCTCGTCGCGCTGTTCGCGGGGCTGGGCACCTGGCTGATCCTGTACGACTTCCCGCGCTTCACGATCCTGCCCGGGGTCGCGCTGCTCGGCATGGCCGTGGCGTTGCGCCCCCGCGTCGGCGGGCTGGCCGAGGAGACCCATCTGCTCGACCGGGACGAGGCGCCGGAGCTGTGGGCGCTGGTGGACCGGGTCGCCGCGCACACCGGGGCGCCGGTGCCGCACTTCGTCGGGCTGGACTACTCGCTGGGGGCGTACACGACCGTGGTGGGGCTGCGCCGGCGGCGGGTGCTGTGCCTCGGTGCCGTCCTCTGGTCGGCGCTCGACCAGCAGGAACGGGTCGCGCTGCTGGGCCACGAGCTCGGCCACTTCGTCAACGGGGACCTGCGCCGCGGCCCGCTCGTCCAGATCGCGCTCACCACGCTGGGCCGGATGGCGGAAATGACCCGGCCCGGCCAGTCGGGGCTGAACGGCTTCGTGGACCTGCTGGTCGGGATCGTGCAGGGGCTGCTGTCCCGGCTGATCCTGGGCGTACACCTGCTGGTGGTCTGGATCGGCCAGCGCGACGCCCAGCGGGCCGAATACCTGGCGGACGAGATCGGCGCCCGGGCCGCCGGCAGCGCCGCGGCGGTCCGGTTGCTGGACGTGCTGCTGATGCAGGAGGCGCTGGAGACGGTCATCCGGCGGGAAGCGCGGGCCGGCCGTTCCGGGGCGGCGTGGCGGACGGCCGCCGCGGTGGCGCGGGCCAGCCTGGCTGCCGCCGTGCCCGCGTTGCGGCAGCTCAGCCAGCGTGACGAGACGTCGCTCTTCGCCTCGCACCCGCCCACCGGCCTGCGGGCCCGGATGCTCGAACGCCGGCCGCAGCAGCCGGCCGGCGTGGTGCTGACGGAGCAGCAGGCGGAGCGGATCGACCGCGAGATCGCCGGACCCGTGGAACGGATCCGGCGCGATCTCGCGACGGCCGGCTAGGCGCCGAAGGGGGCGAACTCGACCACGGTGACCTTGATGTCCTGGCCGCTGGGCGCGGTGTAGGTCACGGTCTGGCCGGGGCCCGCGCCGAGGATCGCCTTGCCGAGCGCCGACTCGGGGCTGTACACCGTGTAGTCGGTGGTCGCGGCGATCTCGCGGGAGCCGAGCAGGAACGTCTCGGTGTCGCTCTTGTCGTCGTCGAAGAAGATCGTGACGACCGTGCCGGGTGCCACCTTGTCGGCCTTGGGCGCGTCGCCGACCTCGGCCGTGCGCAGGAATTCCTTCAAGTACAGGATCCGGCCCTCCTGCTTGCCCTGCTCCTCGCGGGCGGCGTGGTAGCCGCCGTTCTCGCGGAGGTCACCTTCCTCACGGCGGGCGTTGATCTCGGCGGCGACGGCCGGCCGGGCTGCGATCAACTCGTCCAGCTCGGCCTGCAGCCGGTCGTAAGCGTCCTGGGAGAGCCAGGTCTTCGACGCCTCTGAACTGGTCACAGACTCTTCTCCTTGAACGTACGGGATGGGACGTACCGGAGTACGGAGCGAATCACCAAGCTTACCAGCGGTGCGCACAGGCCCCGATCGGTCAGCCCGCGGCCGCGCATCGGACGACCTCGCCGACCGCCGCCCGGGCCGTGGTCGTGACGACCTCGGCGGCGTCGATCGTGGTCGCCGAGCCCGGCGCGGTGACCGTGACCGTGCGGCGGCCCACCTCCGCCCCGGCGTAGTCGCGGGCCCGCAGGCCGCAGGTCGCCGAGCCGCCGGCCGGCACCCGGACCTTGAAGCGCACGGTCAGCTGCTTGTCGGTGACGTCCGACCAGCCGACGATCTGCGCGTCGTAGTCCGGGTCGCCGTACTGTCCGTACAGCCGGACCACCAGGAAGACGGCCGCGATCCCGACCAGCACGGCGAGCACGGCGGGCAGCAGCAACCGGCGGCGTCCGTCGCGGCGCCGCCCGTAGCGGCCCGGCGGGAATACCGGGGTTGTGGCGCGCGTCTCGCTCACCGGGGGGACCTCTCCTGCGAAATATGTCGGTGTCATCGGCCAGAATGGCAAGGTCCATCTTCGCAGCCGGTACCGGGGTCCTCCGACGAGGCCCGGTCGAGGGAGAAATCAGTGGCTGAGCAGTTGCGTCTCATGGCGGTGCACGCGCACCCCGATGACGAGTCCAGCAAGGGCGCGGCCACCATGGCCCGCTATGTCGCCGAGGGCGTCGAGGTGCTGGTCGCGACGTGTACGGGCGGCGAGCGCGGCAGCGTGCTCAACCCGAAGATGGACCGCCCGGAGGTGCTCGCCGACATCACCAACATCCGCCGGGCCGAGATGGCGAAGGCGCGCGAGATCCTCGGCGTCGAGCAGGCCTGGCTCGGCTTCGTCGACTCCGGGCTGCCCGAGGGCGACCCGCTGCCGCCGCTGCCCGAGGGCTGCTTCGGCCTGGTCGACCCGGCCGTCGGCGCGCTCCCGCTGATCAAGCTGATCCGCGAGTTCAGGCCGCACGTCATGACCACCTATGACGAGAACGGCGGCTACCCGCACCCCGACCACATCATGTGCCACAAGATCTCCATGCTGGCGTTCGACGCGGCCGGCGACCCGGAGCAGCACCCCGAGCTGGGCGAGCCGTGGCAGCCGTCGAAGCTCTACTACAACTCCGGCTGGACCCGGGCCCGGATGATGGCCCTGCACGAGGGCATGCTGGCGGCCGGCCTCGAATCGCCGTACACGGAATGGCTGAAGCGCAACGACGACCGGCCGGACCGGGGCGACAAGATCACCACCCGGATCGAGTGCGGCGAGTACTTCGAGGTGCGCGACAACGCGCTGCGGGCACACGCCACCCAGGTCGACCCGGACGGCTTCTGGTTCCACGTGCCGATGGAGCTCCAGCTGAAGGTCTGGCCGACGGAGGACTTCGAGCTCGTCCGGTCGCTGGTCGACAGCCCGCTGCCCGAGTCCGACCTGTTCGCCGGCATCCGCGAATCGGTCGAGGTCAGCTAGGGCGTACCGTGGATCCCATGGATGTCGTGCTCGCGGTCAACAACTTCGGTGACACCCGATCGGGCGGCCTGGCCGGCCCGATGGGCCTGTTCATCATCGTGCTGATGGCCATAAGCACAGTTCTGCTGATCCGCAACATGAACAAGCGTTTGCGTCGGCTTCCCGACAGTTTCCCGGATCCGGCCGCCGAGGCGCGGGCCGCCGAGATCGCCCGGCTCGACGCCGACCTGCAGCGTTCCGGTGCCGCCCCGCGCGACACCGACGCTGCGGGCCCGTCCTCCGATGTGGCGACGTCCGCAAAGGATGCCGAGGTCACGGCGGTGGACCAGGGCGACGGCCCGGCTACGGCCGAGCGGCGTGGCGAAAACACCTGACCGCGGAACGCGCAATTCCACTTTGTCAAGTCCCGGGGGCCGTCCCGTGATGTGTCCTGTCTCTGCCGGAACATCGACAGGGCCCATCCGTCAACCCCTGTTGCGTTCTGCCGGATTGGCTTAGCCTTCCGCCGGGGGGCTTTGACGTCCCTCCACCCTGTGCGGAAAGGGGGCTGGCGATGACCATCTTCCAGCCCTCGCTTCCTCCACTGCAGATGCACGTGCATCCGCCTGTGCCGCTGGTCAACAGGGGGGTGGCATGACATCTCAGCCAGCTCCCGCGACCGAAGTCCGGCGCGAGCGGCCCCCCGCCAAGCCCGGTCCGGTGTCGCGACCCAAGGCGGCTCGGGTCCTTACCTGGATCGTCGTCCCGGCGGCTCTCGTGGTCGCCACGCTCGGCATGATCATCCCGCTGCCCCGGCCCGAGGTCGTGTCCCTTTCCCCGGCCGGTGCAATCGGCGTCGCCGTCCTCCTCGTCGCTGTCACCCAGCTCGCCCGGCTGCGCTTCCGGGTCGGCCGCGGCACGGTCAGCATCTCCTGGGGCGAGACCGCCTTCATCCTCGGCTTCGCGCTGGCGCCGCCGGGCTGGCTGCCCGCGGCCACCCTGGTCGGCGCGGTCGGCGCCTGGGTCGTCATCACCTGGCTCAACGACCAGCGCGTGGTCGCCGACCTGGTGCACCTGGCCGCCTCGCTGAGCCTCGGCACCGCGCTGGCCACCGGGGTCACCTACGCGATCACCGGCCCGTCCGCCCCGGTGGACAGCGCCCGCACGCAGGTCGGGCTGATCGCCGGCGCGTTCGGATACCTGATCGTGTCGCTCGGGCTCGCCGTGCTGACCCTCTCGCTGCACCGCGACGCCCCGCCCGCGCAGATCGCCGGCCGCGCCCTGCACGCCAAGCTGCCGATGTTCGTCGGCAACGTGCTGGTCGGGTTGCTCTCGCTGTTCGCCCTGGTCAACGCGCCGGTCTGGCTGGTCGCCCTGCCGCCGTCGCTGTGGCTGCTGCAACGCACCTACCGCTACCACCTGCGGGCCGAGGAGGAACGCCGGATCTGGGCGGCGTTCGCCCGGGCCACCAGCACCCTGGGCGGCGCCTCCGAGGTCGCCGTCGCGGCGGCCGGCCTGCGCGGCGCGCTGGACGTGTTCGGCGCCCGCCGGGTCGAGATCGAGGTCGTCCAGCGCACCGGCGGCGTCCGCCGGTACGCGGCCGACGGCGCCCCGCACGACCCGACCCCCGGCGCCGTGCCCGGCCCGGTGATCACCCGGACCATGGCCGTCGGCGGCACCGAGGTCGGCGAGCTGACCGTGTGGCTGTCCGAGCCGACCCTGCCCGTCGCCCGCGACGAGCTCGCCGTCTCCGCGTACGGGGACGCCCTCGCCGGCGCGTTGCACGATGCCGCCGCGCACGAGAGGCTGGCTCAGCTGGAAGAGAAGGTCGCCCACGACGGTGTGCACGACCCGTTGACCGGGTTGGCGAACCGGACCGCACTCATCGCCGACGGCGACGCGCTGCTGCACTCCTTCCACCGGGACCGGCAGGTTGCGCTGCTGCTGCTCGACCTCAACGACTTCCGCGAGGTCAACGGCACTCTGGGGCACCGCGCCGGCGACGCGATGCTCTGCACCGTGGCCGAACGCCTCACCGACCTGGCCCGCGAGCAGGAGCTGGTGGCCCGCCTCGGCGACGACGAGTTCGCCCTGCTGCTGCCCACCGTCGCCACCCTCACCGACTCGGCGACCCCGCTGTACGAGGCGCCGAATCCGCTGCCCCGGGCCGTACGCCGGGCCCGCGAGCTGATCGACCAGCTCGGCCTGCCGATGGAGATCGACGGGGTCCGGCTGGTCACCGAGATCGCGGTCGGGATCGCCGTCTCCAGCGCGGGCCGCGCCGACCTGTCCGAGCTGATCCGCCGGGCCGGCATCGCCCTCGACCAGGCCAAGGAGCTGCACGTCGGCGTCGCCGCGTACGACAGCGCGCACGACGCCACCAGCACCGACCACCTGGCCCTGCCGGCCGAGCTGTACGACGCGCTGACCGCCGGGGACCAGCTCGTGCTCGCCCTGCAGCCCGAGGTGGACCTGCAGACCGGCGCGCCGACCGGCGTCGAGGCGCTGATCCGCTGGCGGCACCCCCGGCGCGGGATGCTCACCCCGAACGACTTCATCGACACCATCGAACACGGCGAGCTGCTCGCCCCGTTCACCCGCTACGTGCTCGACCACGCGCTGGCCGCGGCCGCCGACTGGGCCGGACACGGGCTCGACCTGCCCGTCTCGGTCAACGTCTCGGCCCGCAGCCTGCTCGACGCCACCCTGCCGGCCCAGGTCGCCGACGCCCTGCGCCGGCACCGGCTGGGTGCGGGCCGGCTGGTCCTGGAGATCACCGAGTCGGTGGCGGTCAGCGACCAGGAGATCGTGGACGAGGTCATCGCGGCCCTGCGCGACCTCGGCGTGCAGATCTCGGTCGACGACTTCGGCACCGGCTTCTCGTCGCTGTCGTTCGTCACCCGGGTCACGGTGGACGAGCTGAAGGTCGACCGGTCGTTCGTCACCGACATGACCGACTCCCCGGCGGCCGCCGCGGTGGTCCGGGGCGCGGTCGAGCTGGGCGCCCGGCTGGGTGCGCGGGTGGTGGCCGAGGGCGTCGAGACCGCCGACCAGCGCGCGGCGCTGCTGGCTCTGGGCTGCACGTCCGCGCAGGGCTACCACTTCAGCCGCCCGCTGCCCGCCGACAAGATCGTCGCGGCCCTGCACCAGCTCGCCGAGGCGGCACCCCCGAAGATCATCCCGCTCAGGGCGGACGGCGCCTCCTGACCTCTCGGGCACCCGGCGGCGCGCCCTGACTGCCCGGTGTCCCGCTGCCCGGCGGCACCTCCTGACAGGCCGCCGTCGCGGCGCGTTCCGACGGCTCGGTGTCGGCGGCTTCTCTTGGCGGCCGGGAGCGTCGGGCCGGGCTAGGTTGGCGGTATGGCCAACCGTCTCGCCGGCGCGACCTCGCCCTACCTGCTGCAGCACAAGGACAACCCCGTCGACTGGTGGCCCTGGTCGGATAAGGCGTTTGCCGAGGCGCGGCGCCGGGACGTGCCGGTGCTGATCTCGGTCGGGTATGCCGCCTGCCACTGGTGTCACGTGATGGCGCACGAGTCCTTCGAGGATGCCGGGGTCGCCCGGCTGATCAACGACGGATTTGTGGCGATCAAGGTGGATCGGGAGGAGCGGCCCGACGTCGACGCCGTCTACATGACCGCCACCCAGGCGATGACCGGGCAGGGCGGCTGGCCGATGACGGTCTTCGCGACGCCGGCCGGTGAGCCGTTCTTCTGCGGGACGTACTTCCCGCGGGACAACTTCGCCCGCCTGCTCGACTCGGTGACGACCGCCTGGCGCGACCAGCGCGACGAGGTGGTCACCCAGGGCTCCGCGGTGGTCCAGGCCATCGGCGGCGCCCAGCTGGTCGGCGGGCCGACCGCGCCGATCTCGGCCGAACTGCTCGACACGTCGGCGGAGCTGCTGGCCAAGGAGTACGACCGCACGCACGGCGGCTTCGGCGGCGCCCCGAAGTTCCCGCCGCACATGAACCTGTTGTTCCTGCTCCGGCACCACCAGCGGACCGGCGCGGCGGGTGACCTGGAGATCGTCCGGCACACCGCCGAGCAGATGGCCCGCGGCGGCATCTACGACCAGCTCGCCGGCGGCTTCGCCCGGTACGCGGTGGACGGCACCTGGACCGTGCCGCACTTCGAGAAGATGCTGTACGACAACGCCCTGCTGCTGCGCGTCTACACCCAGCTGTGGCGGCTCACCGGCGACCCGTTCGCGCGGCGCATCGCCGACGAGACCGCCCGGTTCCTGCTCCACGACCTCGCCACCCCGGCGGGCGGCCTGGCGTCCGCGCTGGACGCCGACACGGACGGGACCGAGGGGCTCACGTACGCCTGGACTCCCGCTCAGCTCAGCGCGGCGCTGGGAGCGGAGGACGGCGCCTGGGCGGCGGACCTGTTCCGGGTGACCACCCAGGGCACGTTCGAGCACGGCAGCAGCGTGCTGGTGCTGGCCCGCGACATCGACGCCGCCGACCCGGAGCTGGTGGCCCGCTGGGTGGACGTCCGCGCCCGCCTGCTCGAGGCCCGCCGGCAGCGCCCGCAGCCGGCCCGCGACGACAAGGTGGTGGCCTCCTGGAACGGCCTGGCGATCACCGCGCTGGCCGAGCTGGCCCAGCTCACCGGCGACGGCGGCGCTGCGGCGATCGAGCTGGCCACGGTCCTGGCGGAACGGCACATCGTGGACGGCCGGCTGCGCCGGGTCTCCCGGGACGGGGTGGTGGGCGCCCCGGTGGGAGTCCTGGAGGACTACGGCTGCGTGGCGGAGGCGTTCTGCGCGGTCCACCAGTTGACCGGCGACGGGCGGTGGCTCACCCGGGCGGGCCAGCTGCTGGACGTGGCGCTCGAGCACTTCCCGACCGGCCAGGGCGGCTTCTACGACACGGCGGACGACGCGGAACGGCTGGTCACCCGGCCCGCTGACCCGACCGACAACGCGACGCCGTCGGGGCTGTCCGCGCTGTGTGCCGGGCTGGTGGCGTACGCGGCGCTCAGCGGTGAGACCCGGTACCGGGAGGCGGCGGATGCGGCGCTGGCGACGGCGGGACCGCTGATCAGCGGGCATCCGCGCTTCGCGGGGTACGTGGCGGCGGTGGCGGAGGCGGTGCTGAGCGGCCCGTACGAGATCGCCGTCGTGACCACCGACCCGGCGGGGGATCCGCTGGTGCGGGCGGCCCACCGGCACGCGCCGCCGGGCACGGTCGTGGTGGCCGGCGAGCCGGACCGGCCGGGGGTGCCGCTGCTGGCGGACCGGCCCCTGATCGGCGGGGCGGCGGCGGCTTACGTGTGCCGCGGCTTCGTCTGCGACCGCCCGGTGACCACGATCGACGAGCTGGTGAGCCGCCTGTCCGGCTGACCGGGGCGCTTGGCGGGACCGGTCCGGCGATCGTTAGGCTGGCGGCGAGATGGATACCCGAACCGGTCTGCCCGTAGTCGGCATGGTGGGCGGCGGCCAGCTGGCCCGGATGACCCACCAAGCCGCGATCGCCCTCGGCCAGTCTTTGCGCGTGCTCGTCGAGTCGCCCGACGACAGCGCCGCCCTGATAACCGCCGATGTGCGGATCGGCACCCATACCGATCTTGCCGCGTTGCGGGAGTTCGCCAAGGGGTGTGACGCGGTCACGTTCGACCACGAGCACGTGCCGACCGAGCACATCGCCGCGCTGGCGGCCGAGGGCGTGAAGATCTATCCGGGCGCCGACGCGATCCTGCACGCGCAGGACAAGCGGCGGATGCGGGAACACCTGACCGCGCTGGGCGCGCCGGTGCCACGCTGGCGGCCGGTGTCCTCGGCCGAGGACATCACCGCCTTCGCCGCCGAACTCGCCGCCACCGGCCCCGGCTCCTCCGACAAGGCCGGCCCCGACAAGGCCAGCCCCGACAAGGCCAGCCCCGACAAGACCGGTGCCGGGACGGCCGGTCCTTCCGGGACGGCCGGTCCTTCCGGGACGGCCGGTCCTTCCGGGACGGCCGGTCCTTCCGGGGCGGACGTTTCCGGGGGGCCGACCGGCGGCGGTGGATGGCCGGTTGTGGCCAAGGCCGTGCGGGGTGGCTACGACGGTCGCGGTGTGTGGATGCTGGACGGTCCCGAGGCCGCCGCCGAGCTGGTCGCCACCGGCATCGAGCTGATCGTCGAGGAGCGGGTGCCGCTGCGGCGGGAGCTGGCCGCGCTCGTTGCCCGGTCGCCGTTCGGGCAGGTGGCCGCCTATCCCGTTGTCGAGACCGTGCAGCGCGACGGCATCTGCGTCGAGGTGCTCGCGCCCGCGCCGGGCCTGTCCGAGGCGCTGGCCATCGAGGCCCAGCAGCTCGCCATCGACCTGGCCAACGCCCTCGGGGTGGTTGGCCTGCTGGCCGTCGAGCTGTTCGAGACCCCGACCGGCATCGTGGTCAACGAGCTGGCCATGCGGCCGCACAACTCCGGGCACTGGACCATCGAGGGCGCGCGGACCTCGCAGTTCGAGCAGCATCTGCGGGCCGTGCTCGACTATCCGATGGGCGAGACCTCGCTGACCGCCAACGCCGTGGTGATGGCCAACGTGCTCGGCGGCGAGCCGGGCGGGATGTCCATCGACGAGCGCCTGCACCACCTGTTCGCCGCGGATCCGGGCGCCCGGGTGCATCTCTACGGCAAGCAGGTCCGGCCGGGCCGCAAGATCGGGCACGTCACGGTGCTGGGCGACGACCTGACCACGGTGCGCGCCCGGGCGGTGCGTGCCGCTCGCTGGCTCCAGGAGGGCAAGGAATGACACCCGTCGTCGGCGTGATCATGGGTAGCGACTCGGACTGGTCGACGATGGAGGCGGCGGCGCTGGCCCTCGCCGAGTTCGAGGTGCCGTTCGAGGTCGGCGTCGTCTCGGCGCACCGGACGGTCAAGAAGATGGTCGAGTACGCGACCTCGGCGGCCGACCGCGGTCTCAAGGTCATCATCACCGGCGCGGGCGGGGCCGCCCATCTGCCCGGCATGGTGGCGTCGATGACCCCGCTGCCGGTGATCGGCGTGCCGGTGCCGCTGAAGTACCTGGACGGCATGGACTCGCTGCTGTCGATCGTGCAGATGCCGGCCGGCGTGCCGGTGGCGACGGTCTCGATCGGCGGGGCGCGCAACGCGGGCCTGCTGGCGGTGCGCATCCTGGCCGCGGCGGACCCGGTGCTGCTCAAGCGCATGCTGGCGTTCCAGGCCAACCTTGAGCAGGTCGTCGCGGACAAGGACGAGGCGCTGCGCGCCCGCCTGCTGGGCTGACCCGCTCAGCCGCCGAGGTGGTCGGCAGGCGCGGTCTGCAGCAACCAGGCAAGCGGCACCTTCGCCGCGACCTGGTAGGTCCGGTCCGCGCCGAGCAGGTGCAGAGTGACCGTCTGGGCGACGTCCCGGTCGATCAGCCAGTAGCGTGGGATGCCCGCCTGCGCGTATTCGCGGGGCTTGATCATTCGGTCCGTCGCGGCGGAGCTGGGAGTCACGATCTCGACGACGAGCACCAGCCCGGCGACTGGCTGCCAGACGCCGGATGGCCGTGGCCCGGCCCAGACGGTCAGGTCGGGGATCCGGCCGCCGGATCCGTCCGGTCCCGGGATCCGGATGCCGGCCGCCTGGAGCACATGATCCGCGGACCAGCCCGCGAGGACGAGCCAGGTGATCAGCTTGCTGGCGATGACGGCATGCTCGGAATCCGCCAGTGGCATGACCGACAGGGCGCCCTCGGGGCTGAGCTCGAATCGATGGCCGTGCTGGTCCGCGTCGTTCATGGCGGCCAGGTCGTCAAGCGTGATGACGGCGGGAAGCCGGCCGTAAACCTCGACTCTCATCGTCGCCCGGTCAGCGCATGCGGACCAGGGCGCCGCGGAGGCGTTCCTGGGTGCGGCGGCGGTTTTCGTTCGTCGCGCCCAGGAAGAGCAGGACCACGCCCACCGGCACCAGCACCAGCCACGGGCCGACCAGCGTCGTCGCGAAGTGGATCGCCGCGATCGCCGTCGCCGCCGCGCCGATCACCACCGGCGCCTGCTGGCGCAGGCGGGAGCCGATGATCAGCGTGGTCACCGCGCCCAGCAACAGCAGCAGCTCCCGCAGGTCGCCCGAGTCGGTGGCGATCACGATGCCGACGGTCGGGACGAACGCCGCCAGCAGGGACGGCCCGTACGCCGCCCAGCTGCTCAGGTCCGGGCGCTGCCGGGATTCCAGCACGCCCACCAGCAGGGCCAGCGCCGCGAACGGCAGCGTGTACGCCTCCGGCAGCGCCACGTCCGCGATCGCGATGAACAGCCAGATGCCGATGATCTCGAAGCCGACCGCCAGCCAGAACAGGTTGCGCCGCTGGTTGGGGGTACGGCCCGGCCGGGTCGCGGTCAGGCCCAGCACCGCGCCCCAGGCGGCCAGCAGCGCCGCCAGGTGGGCCGGGGAGTCGAAGGCCAGCGCCCCGGCGAGCAGCGCCGACGCGTAGCCGCTCCACTCCACCGTGGTCGCCTCGAGGCGGTACTCCGGCAGGCCGAGCCGGGGCAGCAGGGCCTCCAGCACCAGCAGCACCGCGCCCACCGCCAGCACGCCGAACGCGGCCCACGCCGGTTCGAGGCCGGCCACCAGCGCGACGGTCAGCACGAACAGCTGGCCCATCACCGCCGCGAACAGCCAGCCCAGCACGCGGGCGTGCCGGCTGCGGCCGCCGATCGCGCCGACCAGCCCGACGATGATCGCCGTACCGAGGGTGAAGAGCGTCAGCTGGCGGTCGGCGAGGCTGCCCGCCAGGCCGGCGTTGCCCGCCAGCAGGCCGATGACAAAGACGATGCTGCGGGTCGCGCGCAGCAGTCCGGCCCGGTTGGCGACCGGCGGCGGGGTCAGCGCCAGCCCCAGCATGGAGATGGTGAAGACGATCAAAGCGGCAGCCGTCGCCGCCGGCCACCGCACCTGCAGGGCGATCGGCGCGATCAGCAGCGTGATCGCCAGGCCGGGCAGGATCACCGGTACGGCCTCGGCCGGCTTGCCGCCGAAGCCCAGCGCGGCGAGCGCGGCGGCGATGGTGAGCAGGACGGCGGCCAGCACGCTGGTGCCGTCGACGTTGCCGGACGCCGGGTCGGTCAGCGCCGCGATCGGCCCGTCCCAGATCGCGCCGAGCTGCCCCAACGGGTCGATGAGCGCCGCACGCAGCGCCGGGGCGAGGGAGAACAGCGCCAGGATCGTGGGTAGCGCGGCGACGACCACCGCGCCGGTGGCCGGGTCGACGAGCCAGCGGCCGCGCAGGCCGCTCGGGCGGATCGTGGTCCAGCGGGGGCGCACGTAGCCGCCCTCGACCCAGCGGCGGTTCGGGGCGACCGTGATGCCGGGGGCCGGGATGGCGCCCCGCAGCAGCTCCGCCACGACGCCGAGCAGGGCGGCCGCGGCCGCGTACAGGGCGGTGGGGAAGTCGTTGGGCACCGAGGCGAGGGCGGTGACCGTGGCGCCGCCGACCAGGCCGACGGTGGCCCAGGGCAGGTACTGCGGCACCCAGCGGCCGGCCATCGCCAGCAGCGCCAGCGCCAGGCTGGAGCCGGCCAGCGCGGCGGTCAGCACCACCTGGGCGGTGTGCCCCTGGTCGGCCGCGATGGCCGCGAGCACGCCGGGGGCGCTGAGCAGCGCGGCGGCGGTGGCGGCCCCGCCGATCTGGGCCCGGTGCCGGGGCATGCCGGTGTCGTCGAGCGCGAGGTTGATGACCTCGTCGCCGTCGGCGGTCTCGGCCCACTCCCGGCGCGCGGCCGGGGTCACGTCGGCCCGGGCCATCCAGGCGACCAGGATGCCGGTGAGCATGATCAGGAGCAGCGCGATCGCGGTGGACCAGGGCCGCACCAGGCCCGCGCCGGCCGCGTGCAGCGCGACCACGGCGGCCACCCCGGCCCGGTCGATCGCGGCGCGCGGGTCCGTCGCGGCGACGGCGGCGATGCCGTACGCGAGCGTGACCGCGCCGCCGATCAGCAGCGGGGACCACCAGGGCAGGCCGAACGCGGCCGGGGCGCCGATCGTGGCCAGGGCGGCACAGACCGCGCTGACGTCGTACTTGGCCGGGCGGGGCAGCGCGGCAGCGGCGGCGACCGCGGCGATGACCAGGGCCACCGGGGCCTGCCAGGCGCCCTCCGGCGGGACGGTCGAGTAGGCGTTGACGTCGGAAGCCCAGATCGGGCCGGGCGCGGCGATGATCCGCAGGCCGCTGGCGATCGCCTGCCAGCCGGCGATCGCCACCACGGCGAGGCCGGCCACCGCGATGCCGCGGACCGGGCCGCGGCGCCAGTCGGCGGGCAGCGCACGGACGCCGAACGACACGATCAGCACCACGACCGCGGCGACCGCGAGCGGGGCCGCCGGGAACGCCAGCGCGGCGACCCGGGCGAGCGCGCCGCAGATCGCCACGGTGGCCGCGGCGGCCGCGATGTCGGGGCCGTCGATCATCCGGTCGGCGCGCCGGCCGTTGTCGATCGACTTGGCGAAGAAGAGCAGGCCGGCGGCGGCCAGCAGCAGGGCGCCGACCCAGATGTCAGGCGCGGTGGCGCCGGGGGAGAGCAGCGCGGCCAGCGCCATCGCGACCGCGCCCGCACCGGCGCCGACGGTCAGCGGCACGCTGATCTCGCGGCGGGCGACCTGGAAGACGGCCGCGTAGGTGAGCGTGCCGGCCACGGCGAGGAAGCCCAGCGCCAGCGCGGGCACGGTGACGGCCTCGGTGGGCAGCGGGCCGCCGCCGGTGTCGTGGGTCGCCAGCACGGCGGTCACCACGGCGCCGGGAATGGCCAGCGCGGCCGCCCCCGAGGCCCAGTCGCCGATGAGCCACGCGTACAGGCGTACCGGAATCTGCCGGGCCGCGACCGCGACCATCACGCCCGCGCCGGCCAGTGCGGTCAGCACGGCGGCCGTGAGCCACGACGCGCTGAGCGCGGCGGCCGCGCCGAACAGCCCGACCACCCCGGCCGCGGCGATGTGCGCTATCGCGATCCGCCGGGTCGGCGCCAGCAGGCCGGCGCCGCCGAGGCCGATGGCCGCGAGCACCAGCGGCCAGGGCGCCTCCGACCAGGGCAGGCCCAGCGAGGCGGGCACCGCGAGCGCGGTCAGCGCGACCCCGGTCACGGCACCCTCGTGCCGGTATTCCGCCGGCAGGGCGAGCGCGGCGGCGACGGTCAGCAGCAGGGCGCTCAGCGCGAGCAGCCAGCCGGAGCGGCCGGCCGCCTCGGCGAGCTTGTCGGCGTAGGCGGCGGTGTCGGCGTTCCAGATCGGGCGGGCGGCCTGCACCGGGGCGAGCGCGGCGCGGAGCGCGTCCACGGCGACGAACAGGCCGATCAGCGTGAGGGCGGCGGCCGACGCGTACTGGGGGCCGCGCCGGACCTCGTCGGGCACCATCCGGACCACGGCGCCGGTGATCGCGACCGCGGCGGCCGCGGCGGCGAGGGTCCAGGCCGGTGAGGCGACGGCGGCGATCCGCGCGCACGCGGCGATCACCGCGAGGGCCAGCACGCCGCCGGCGATGTTGCGGGCCAGCAGCTTGCCGACCAGCCGGGCGGCGGCCGACACCGTCACCGCGGCCAGCACCAGGATCAGGCCCGAGCGCACCGCGTCCGCCACCACGTCCGCGCTGAGCAGCGCGGCGCCCGCGTACAGCAGGGCACCCGCCGCCGCGACGCAGAGCAGGCCGAAGGTCAGCCCGCGCAGCCAGCCCGCCGAGGGCGGGGTGGCGGGCGGCGCCAGCGGGACGCTTCCGGCGGGCGGGGCGCCGGCCGGGCGGGGACCCGGGAAGATCCGGGTGGGCAGCCACTTCCAGCGGCGCCGCCCGGTCAGCCCGTCGATGATCAGGTCGGGCTCCTCCGGCAGCGACTCCGGCCGGGCCGGCGCACCGGCCTCGTAGGCGCCCGGATCGGCCGGGTCGGCGTCGCGCGCGTCGAAGTCGTCCGCGCCGAGCTGCCGGGCGTCGGCCTCGGCCAGGCTCTCGCGGTCGGCCGCGACCGGCCGGCCCACCGGCCAGCGCGGCACCAGGCTGCCCTCGCGGATCACCGTGGTGAGCAGCAGCAGGTCGATCAGCGCGACCGCGCTCAGCGCGAGCGCCCAGCCGGCCGGGCTCTCGATCATCGGGTACGCGAGCAGCGGCGGCACCGGCTGCACGGCCACCACGGTCGCGTACCGCGGCGCGGCGAGCCGGGTGAGCCCCGCGTAGACGAACGACGCCACGGCGGTGATCAGCAGGCACCCGCCGAGGAAGACCGGCGACGGGACCGCGGTGCCACCGAGCGCGGGACTGCCGTGCAGCGCGAAGAGCGTCATCGGCAGCAGCACCAGGCCGACCGCGGCCAGCGTCTCGGCGGTCGAGGTGAGGCCGCGGCGGGAGACGCTCGGTGCCACCCCCAGGGCGATGGCCGTGAAGATAGCCAGGATGACGGCGCGGCCCACCGCGTTGGTGGCCGCGCCCGCGAACACGACCGCGGCGACGCCGAGCACCAGCGCGCTGAGGCCGAGCAGGATGTTCTGCACCGACTGGGAGGACGTCTCGGGCGCGTGCCCGTGCGGCGGCTCGGGCTCCGGCGGCAGCGGGGCGACCCGGGGCCGGCGCGGCGGCGGCGCCGGCTTCTCGGTCGGCGGCGGATCGTCGACCAGCACGGTCACGCCGTCGGTGGCCACGCCGGGCGGACCCGTGTACGGCGTGCCGGGCTCGGCCCAGGACGGCGGCCCCTCGGCCGGGGGGCGCCGTCGCACCTTGCGCGCGGGCTTCGCGGCGCGCTTCTTCTGCTGGTTGGCGTGCGCGAGGATGTCGCGCTGGAACTGCGCCGCCTGGATCTTGCTGGCGATCTGCGTGCGTTCCTTCGCGGCGGCCATGTCACGAATCTTGAGATCCGCGATCGATGCCTCGATGCGGGCGAGCTCCTCGTCGTAGCCGTCCGGCTCCTTAGCCTGCGCCACGGCACCTCCTCGACCCGTCTACCGAAGCAACCGACACCTCATTAGAACAGTCTCAGGCAGGTCGAGATCAATGGAAACGGCCGCGAACCCGGCAGGTTCGCAGCCGTCGTGCCATTTCGGTACGGCTCTTCGTCGATTTTGCCTGGGTTTTCCGCCGCGGGTAAGCTCAGAGCGTGGGTGCGGGCCGTCCCATGCCCCGATACTCCCAGCCCGCACGGGCCCAGAGCACCGAGTCCAGGCAGTTCCGGCCGTCGATGACGCGCTTGCCGGCGACCAGGTCACCGAGCACCGACGGGTCGGCATTGCGGAACTCGGCCCACTCGGTGAGCACGCAGACCAGCTCGGCGCCGGTGACCGCGTCAGCCATCGAGGTCTCGTAGTGCAGGGCCGGCTGGGCGACCCGGGCGTTCTCCATGCCCTGCGGGTCGTAGACGCGGACGTCGGCGCCGGCCTTGGCGAGTGCGGCGGCGACGGCCAGCGAGGGCGCGTCGCGTACGTCGTCGGAGTTGGGCTTGAACGCGGCGCCGAGCACCGCGATCCGGGTGCCGGACAGGTCCGGCCCGGCCGGGCCGGAGCGGCGGCCGAGCAGCTCGGCGGCGAGCTGGAGGACCTTGCTGCGGCGGCGCAGGTTGATCAGGTCGACCTCGTGCAGGAAGCGCAGCGCCTCGCCGGCGCCGAGCTCCTGGGCCCGGGCCTGGAAGGCGCGGATGTCCTTGGGCAGGCAGCCGCCGCCGAAGCCGACGCCGGCCTGCAGGAAGCGGTTGCCGATCCGCGGGTCGTAGCCGATCGCGCGGGCCAGCTGGGTGACGTCGCCGCCGGCGACCTCGCAGACCTCGGCCATCGCGTTGATGAAGCTGATCTTGGTGGCGAGGAACGCGTTGGCGGCGACCTTGACCAGCTCGGCGGTGGCGAAGTCGGTGACCACCAGCGGCACCTCGCGGTCCTCGGTGGCGGCCAGGTCGAAGACGCCCTTGTGCGCGGCGTACAGCATGCCGTTGGCCCACTCGGACTTGACGCCGACCACGATCCGGTTGGGCCGCAGCACGTCCTCGACGGCGAAGCCCTCCTGCAGGAATTCCGGCGACCAGGCCACCTCGATGCCCAGCTCGGGGTCGGTGTGCTTGGCGACGAGCTGCTCGATCCACTCCGCGGTGCCGACCGGGACGGTGGACTTGCCGACGATCAGCGCCTTGCGGGTCAGGTGCCTCGCGAGATTGGTCACCGAGGTCTCGACGTACGACAGGTCGGCGCCCATGCCGTCGCCGCGCTGCGGGGTGCCGACGCAGATGAAGTGCACGTCGGCGAAGTCGGCGACCTCGGCGTACGAGGTGGTGAAGCGCAGCCGCCCGGCGGCCAGGTTGGCCCGCAGCAGCTCGTCGAGGCCGGCCTCGTGGAACGGCATCTGCCCGGCCGCCAGCTTGGCGATCTTGGCCTCGTCGACGTCGAAGCCGAGGACCTCGTAGCCGAGCTCGGCGAAACAGATCGCGTACGTCGCACCGAGATATCCCGTGCCGAGGAAGGCCAGCCGGGGCCGGGCGGCGCCGGAGGACGGCTCAACCTCGGCGAAGGCAGGCACGGCCGGGTGGGTCGGGTACGGGATGGTCACGGGGAGAGACTCCACTCACACGGGGCGCCGGAGGGGGACCTGCGCCGAAACGTGGCGTTCACTTTCTCATGACGGCGCCACCACGATCTCCGCGCCGTCCGCGGGGAAGGATAGTGCGCGCACCCTACGCGCCGGTAACATAGGCGCCATGCCTGAATTCGACGTGTACCAGCTGCCGGAGGACCACGAGACCATCCGGGCGGCGGTGCGGGAGGTCTGCGACGCCCGGGTGGCGCCGAACGCGGCCGAGGCCGACGAGAGCGCCGAGTTCCCCAAGGCCTCCTACGACGCCCTGCGCGCCTCGGACTTCCACGCCCCGCACATCCCGGTCGAGTACGGCGGCGCCGGCGCGGACGCGCTGGCCACCGCGATCGTGATCGAGGAGGTGGCCCGGGCCTGCGCGAGCTCGTCGCTGATCCCGGCGGTGAACAAGCTCGGCACGATGCCGCTGCTCATCGCGGGCTCGTCAGCCATCAAGGAGCGCTATCTGACTCCCGTCGCGGCCGGCGAGGCGATGTTCTCGTACTGCCTGTCGGAGCCGGAAGCGGGCAGCGACGCCGCGTCGATGTCGACCAAGGCGGTCCGCGACGGCGACTACTGGGTGCTCAACGGCGTGAAGCGCTGGATCACCAACGCCGGCGTCTCGGAGTACTACACGGTCTTCGCGGTCACCGACCCGACCGCCCGCTCCCGGGGCATCTCGGCCTTCGTGGTGGAGAAGTCCGACGAGGGCGTCAGCTTCGGCGCCCCGGAGAAGAAGCTCGGCATCAAGGGCAGCCCGACCCGTGAGGTCTACTTCGACAACGTGCGCCTCCCGCTGGACCGGATGATCGGCGCCGAAGGCACCGGCTTCGCCACCGCGATGCAGACCCTGGACCACACCCGGGTGACGATCGCGGCCCAGGCGGTGGGCATCGCCCAGGGCGCGCTCGACTTCGCCAAGGGGTACGTCAAGGAGCGCAAGCAGTTCGGCAAGGCGGTCGCGGACTTCCAGGGCATCCAGTTCATGCTGGCCGACATGGGCATGAAGCTGGAGGCGGCGCGGCAGCTGACGTACGTGGCGGCCGGCAAGAGCGAACGCGGCGACGCGGACCTGACCTATTTCGGCGCGGCGGCCAAGTGCTTCGCCTCGGACGCGGCCATGGAGATCACCACGGACGCGGTGCAGCTGCTCGGCGGCTACGGCTACACCCGCGACTACCCGGTCGAGCGGATGATGCGGGACGCCAAGATCACCCAGATCTACGAGGGCACGAACCAGGTGCAGCGCATCGTGATGGCGCGGCAGCTCCTGAAGGGCTGAGAAGGCGGGTTTCCGCAGGTCAACTCAGGGCCGACCGGCGACGGTCGGCCCTGCTTTCCGCCTTCGCCGTTTCTGGATCACGGTTCCCCTTGACCCAGCCTGTTGCCGGGTTCATCCGGTATGCGGGATTGGTTCTTGAAGGTTGAGGGGTTCATCTAAGGAGGAAAGGGGCGTGAGGGGTGGACCTTGTAGCGGCGGGGTGTGCTCATCAAGATCTGCGGGGAAGGCTGCAGCTGAGGCTGCGAAAGTCGACCGCGTAGCTCTGGCCCAAGACTCCGCTTGACCCACGCCTGTGCGACCCGCGCGTTTTGCGCGACGTTCTCGCCTTGCGCGGGCCCCCGGGGCCGACGGGAAGGATGGTCGGTGTGGCCGTTCGATTGTCCGCCGTGGAGACGGTTGTCTCGCCCTCGTTCCGTACCTTCTGGCTGCACGCGCGGGCCGATGGCTACCTCGCCGACATGCAGGCGGCGGGCCGGCTGGCCGACGCCGGCGACGTCGGTTTCTCCGGTTCGGCGGTGGCCGTGCGCACGGTGGCTGACCCGGGCAGCGTGCGCGCCGCGGTCGAGATCTGGTCGCGTCGGCCGCTGCTCACCGGCGACGAGGCGCCGTTCGACTATGCGGTGGAAGGCGAGATCGACCTGAGCACCGGGCAGTGGTGCATCGACGAGTCGCAGGACTCCGCGGTCCAGGCCGGGACGCCGCTGCCGGATGGCGCCGGGGCGTATGGCGTCCGGGTCACCGCCTACCACGAGCCGGACGAGCAGTACCGCCTGCAGATCTGGCCACTGGGCGACACCGTTGACGGCACCGCCACCGGCTGGTCGAACGCTTCGCGGTAGACACGCCACCGCCCGGCGTACGGGTGTGGCACGGCACCCTGCTCTCCTGGGACGTCCTCGTCGACTTCCCGCCCCTGCGTGCCGTGCTGAAGGCCCGGTATCCCGACGCGCACGGCCGGGAGATGTCGGCTCAGGGTTTGACCGCGGTCGTCTGGAGGGCGGTCCAGCCGCCCTCCTCGACGAGCTTTCCCTCGTCGACCTGGAGGGCGGTGTGCGCGCCGGTCAGTTCGAACAGCCCGGAGTCGCCGACCGGGGCCAGCCGCCAGGACTGCGCGGTGTCGCCCGGCCGGCAGGGCCGCATCCGCACCACGCCGCGGCTCTCGTCGGTCACGCAGGACTCCGGGCCCGCACCGGCGGCCGCCGGCGACGCGACGATGACCACGTGGTTCCTGGTCTTCGTCGTGCGCTTGCGGACCTGGGCGGGTCGCAGGATCATCCGGGTCGACTCGGTGACAGCCGTGCCGGTGAAGTCGACCGTGCCGTCCCGGTGCGCTTCGAGGTGGTATTCGGCGCCCGCGTCCGCGGTCGTGGTGATGACCACCGGGACGCCGAGGTTGATCGCGAAGTTCTTCAGCGCGGACAGGTCCGCGTCCACCAGCTCCGGGTCGGTCGTGGCCGGCGTCGCGGAGGGCGCCGGCTTGGTGGCGGCCTCGCCCAGCTCGCCACGGTCGACGAGGGTGTACGTGTCGGCGAACTGCGGCTCGCCGACCTCGGTGACCTCGGACCGCTTGGCGTCGGCGTCCCACAACAGCCAGCCGTACTCGCTGCCGATGCGGTACGTCGGGCTGCCCCCGGCGTTCTGTTCACCGGTCTCGGTCAGGGAGAACAGCGTCCCCTTGGTGGGATTGCACGCCGTACCCACCACGGGTACGGCCCGTTCCTCGGGGAGCAGGCTGATGCCGAGGCAGGTCGGCGGAGCCGTGAAGCCCTCGTTGCCGAGGGACCGGATGAGGTACCGGACGCCGACCGGCTCCAGGACGAACTGCGAGCGGGAGCCCGTGCCGTCGGAGACCTCCAGCTCCTCGCCGTCGCGGTCCAGCATGAAGTACCGGTCGGCCTCGGTGAGCCGGATCGAGAAGCGCCGGGCGCCGGCCAGGATCGCGGTGCGAGCGTCCACCGGCGGTGCCTGGGCCGCCGCCGAGGACCGCGACGGGCCCGACGGGTCGCTGCTCACCCGGCTGAGGCTGTGCGCCCCGACCAGACCTCCGATGAGCAGCAGAGCGGCAGCCGCGACGGCCACCGCTGTGCGCCGCGGCCAATTGATCGCCGTCGGTTTCGGGACGTCGGCGGTGTCGTCCGGCGGCGGGACCGCCACGGGCACCGCGCGCATCGGCTGGGTCTGGCTGCCCAGCAGCGAGTCCAGCAGTTCGCGGGCGGTCGGCCGCTGCTCGGGATACTTGGCGAGCGTGCTCTCCACGAGCCCGCGCAGCGGCTCCGGCACCGCTGAGATGTCCGGCGGCTGGGTGAGGATGCGCATGGCCGTAGCGGCGGGGGAGTCGCCGGCGAACGGCGTACGGCCGGTCGCCGCGTAGGCCACCACCGCACCCCAGGCGAAGACATCCGCCGCCGAGGTCACGTCCTTGCCGTACCCGGGATCGAAGCGTTCCGGCGCCATGTAGGCGACGGTGCCGACCATCTGATCGGTACGGGTGTGCCGGCTGGTCGCCTCGAACGCCCGGGCGATGCCGAAGTCGATCACCTTGATGCCGCCCAGCGCGAACAGCACGTTGCCGGGCTTGAGATCGCGGTGGATGACCCCGGCGCCGTGGATGGCGGTCAGCGCGGTGGCCATGCCGACGGCGACGCTCTGCAGCGCGGCCCCGGACAGCGGACCCTGCTGCTGCACCAGCTCGGTGAGCGACGGGCCGTCGACGAACTCGACCACCAGGTACGGCGGGGTGTGCTCGGGATCGGCGTCGAGCACCGCCGCGGTCGAGAACGGCGGCACCTGCTGCGCCCGGCTGACCTCGCTGCGGAACCGCCCGCGGAACTCCGGATCGTCCGCATACTCCGGCCGGACCATCTTGATGGCGACCAGCGTGCCGTCCGCGGCCCGGCCGAGGAAGACGGTGCCCATGCCGCCCTGACCGAGCCTGCTGACCAGCTCGTATCTGCCGAGCCGGAGGGGGTCGCCAGGACGCAGCGGCATGCTCATGATGTGGTCAGAGCCTGTTCTGTCGGACGTCGCGGCGAAGCGTACCGATGCCGATCAGGACGGTCAATCGGCTCCGGCCCGGCCTTCAGAGGTGGCGGGTCGTGTCGTCGTCGGCCGGTGGGCGCTGGGTCGGCAGGGTCAGCGGGCGGGTGTCGTCGGCCGCTTCGTCGGCGGGACGTTCGAGGCTGGACACCGTCACCGGATGGGCTTCCGGGGTGGGTCGGGGGCTCACCTCGCCGTTCGGCCGTCCGGCCGGCGTCAGCCGGGTCGTCGGGTCCTCGCCCGGGTCCGGCCGCTCCGCGCCCACGATCAATATGGCCGCCGAAGCCGCGGCCGGGCCTGTCGCCGGCGCGCCCGGCGCAGGGAAGGTCAGCAGCTGGGTGCGGTCGCCGGGCGGCTCGACCGTGCCGGTACGGACCGTTTGCGTCGGACCCTCGGGATCCGCCGCGCCGTCCGCCCTGGGCAGGGTGAGCAGCTGGGTGCGTTCGTCCCCGTGGTCGGCGGCCGGCGCGTTGTCCCCGGCCGGCAGCACGAGCCGGGTGGTCTCATCCCCGGTCACGTCGCCCGTGGGCTCGTCCGCGGGAGCAGCCGGCGTGGCGCCGGCCGCCACCACGTCCCGGGTCGTGTCGTCGGCGGTGAGGTCCTCGGTCACCGGCTCGGCGGCCGGCGGCACGAACTGCGTCGGCTCGTCGGCCGGCGGCACGAACTGCGTCGGCTCGTCGGCCGGCGGCACGAACTGCGTCGGCTCGTCGGCCGGCGGCACGAACCGGGCGGGCTCGGCGGCCTGCGCCACGAACTGGGTCGGCTCGTCGCCGCCGGGGCGCTGCGCGGGGGCCGGCGCTGCCGGGCGGCCGAACTGCATCACCGTGGTCTTCTCGTCGCCGTCGTCCAGCGGGCGGCCCGCGGCCGGCCGGGGCGGCGGGACGATCTGCGTCGCGTCCGCCGACGGCGGGCCGAAGCCCGGCGCCGGGCGCTGCTGCGGGATGAACGTCGTCCGTTCCGCGGCCATCGGGGTGCCGGCCACCCGGGCCCGGCCGATCGTGCCGATCAGCAGGATCTCCGGCGGCTCGTAGCCGCGCCACCGGCGGGCGCTCAGCGCCACGCACAGCAGCGGCACCGCCAGCAGCACCGCGAGGCCGTAGCCGGGGGTGCTCAGGTCGAAGCCGTCCTCGGCGACGTTCGCCGGCCACACGCCGGCGTACGAGTCGGGGGCGATCCGGGCCCACGCGCCGACGCCGGCGAAAGCCAGGCCGGCCAGCAGCGGGCCGGCCGGGGAGATCGGGGAGAAGAGCAGGATCGCGTACGCGGCGCCGGCCAGCAGGAGCAGCAGGACACCGGAGAGCGACTCGATGCCGCCGTTGTCCCGGGCCCGTCCGGTCAGGTCCTGGTCGAAGCCGACCCCGCACAGGATCCAGACCGCCGGGGCGAGGACGAGGGAATAGAGGACCGACCGTAGATGGCGCACGCCCCGGACCGTACCCGCCTGCGGCAACGGCGCGGAAGTAACGTGTCGGCCATGAGTGAGTATCCCGTGGGACGTCCGACCGCGCACTCGCGGGTGCCGCTCAGCCGGATCATGAACGCCACCGACGTCAACCTGTACGGCACGGTGCACGGCGGCGTGCTGATGAAGTTCGTCGACGACGTGGCCGGCGCCGCCGCGGCCCGGCACAGCGGCGGCACGGCCGTCACCGCCGCCATCGACGAGATCGTGTTCGTCGAGCCGGTCCGGGTCGGTGACCTCGTGCACGCGTACGCGCAGGTGAACTGGACCGGCAGCACCTCGATGGAGGTCGGCGTGAAGCTGACCGCCGAGCGCTGGGACACCGCCGGCGGGGAGCCGCTGACCGTGGCGACCGCGTACCTGGTCTTCGTCGCCGTTGATGTCTCCGGTCATCCCCGCGCGGTGCCGCCGGTGCTGCCCGGGTCCGCCGACGACGAGCGCCGCTTCCGGGAGGCGATCATCCGCCGCGAGCACCGGCTGGCCCGCCGCGCGGCGATCCAGGACGCGAGATCCGCTCCCGCTGAATGATGGTTAAGGTGAGGCGCATGACGACGGGCACAGTGCTGTGGACCCCGCCGGCCGACGTCCTGGAGACGTCCCGGATGGGTCGGTTCCTGACCTGGCTGCGGGCCGAGCGCGGGGTGGAGGCGGCCGACTACGCCGAGCTGTGGCAGTGGTCGGTGACCGACCTGGCCGGCTTCTGGCGGGCGGTCTGGGACTACTTCGACGTCATCGCGCACACCGAGCCCACCGCGACGCTGCCCGACGCCACCATGCCGGGCGCGCGCTGGTTCCCCGGCGCCACGCTCAACTACGCCGAGCACGTGCTGCGGATGCCGGGACTCGCCGAGGACGATCCGGTCGTGCTCGCGTACTCGCAGACCCGCGAGCCGGTCACGCTCACCGCCCGGCAGCTGCGCGACCAGGTCCGCCGGGTCGCCGCCGGGCTGCGCCGGCTCGGCGTCGGCGCGGGCGACCGGGTCGCGGCCTACGCGCCGAACATCCCCGAGACGTACGTCCTGATGCTCGCGACCGCGAGCCTCGGCGCGGTCTTCTCCTCGTGCGCGCCCGAGTTCGGCTCCCGCAGCGTCATCGACCGCTGGACCCAGATCGAGCCCAAGGTGCTGGTCGCGGTCGACGGCTACCGCTACGGCGACAAGGCGGTGGACCGCCGCGCCGAGGTCGCCGAGATCCGCGCCGCGCTGCCCAGCGTCGAGCGCTTCATCAGCATCGGCTACCTGCACGGCGGCGGGGACTGGGCCGAGCTGGACGGCGACGACCCGCTGACCTTCGCCGCCGTGCCGTTCGACCACCCGCTCTACGTGCTGTACTCCTCCGGCACCACCGGCCTGCCGAAGCCGATCGTGCACGGCCACGGCGGCATCCTGCTCGAACACCTCAAGATGCTGGCGCTGCACCACGACCTCGGCCCGGGTGACCGGTTCTTCTGGTTCACCACCACCGGCTGGATGATGTGGAACTTCCTGATCTCCGGCCCGGCGGTGGGCGCGGCGATCGTGCTCTTCGACGGCAACCCCGGCCACCCCGACCTGGGCGCGCTGTGGCGGCTCGCGGCCGAGCAGGGGATCACCTACTTCGGCACCTCGGCGCCGTTCCTGATGGCCTGCCGCAAGGCCGGCGTGGTGCCGCCGCCGAACGCGATCCGCGGGGTCGGCTCGACCGGTGCGCCGCTGCCGGCCGAGGGATTCCACTGGGTGTACGAGGCGCTCGGCGACAGACCGCAGCTGCAGTCGCTGTCCGGCGGCACCGACGTGTGCACCGGTTTCGTCGGCGGCGCCCCGCTGCTGCCGGTGATCGAGGGCGTCATCTCCTGCCGGGCGCTGGGTGCCCGGGTGGAGGCGTACGACTCCGACGGCAAGCCGGTGCTCGGGCAGCTCGGTGAGCTGGTGGTCACCGCGCCGATGCCGAGCATGCCGGTCGGCTTCTGGAACGACCCGGACGGCCGGCGCTACTTCGAGGCGTACTTCGACGTCTACCCGGGGGTGTGGCGGCACGGCGACTGGATCACCATCGGCGAGGACGGCACCTGCGTGATCACCGGCCGGTCCGACGCCACGCTCAACCGCGGCGGCGTGCGCCTGGGCACCGCCGAGTTCTACACGGTGGTGGAGAACGTGCCCGGCGTCGTCGACTCGGTCGTGGTGCACCTGGACGCCGGTGGCCAGGACGAGCTGCTGCTCTTCGTGGTGCTGACCGAGGGCGCCGAGCTCGACGACGAGCTGCGCGACCGGATCCGGCGCGAGCTGCGTGCCGCGCTCTCGCCCCGGCACGTCCCCGACGAGATCCATCAGGTACGCGCGGTGCCGCGCACGCTGTCGGCGAAGAAGCTGGAGGTGCCGGTCAAGCGCATCCTCACCGGCACCCCGGCCGACCGGGCCGCCGCCACCGGCGCCCTGGTCAACCCGGAGTCGCTGACCGCCTTCGAGCGGCTGGCGGCGTCACGGCAGCAGGAGCGTGACCTGCTCTGACCGGGTCCGGCTCGCGACCTTGGCGGGGTCGAGGTCGCCGCAGAGCACGATGCTGGCGCCGGCGATCAGCGGGGCCAGCAGCCAGTCCACCGGGTCCGGGTAGGCGCGGGCGTCCACCAGCACCCGGTCGCCGGGCTTGATGCCCAGCTCGGCCGCGCGCTCGGTGGCGGTGCGGCAGACCGACAGGTGGCTCTCCTCCACCGGGCCGGCCAGCGCCCGGTCGTTCGCGCCGACGGGCGCCGAGGCGACGAACCGGTCGCCGAAGCCGCGCACCTCCACGGTGTAGTCGATGAAGCCGGGCGGCACCTGGCGCAGCGGGGCGGCGAGCGGGAGCAGGCCGGTCGCGTACCGGTCGCCGGTGGACCAGGCCGCCGCCACCTCGACGTGCCCGGGAGTGGTGAAGAGCACCTCCACCGGCTGCGGGTCCGGGCCCAGGTCCGCGGCGAGGCCGGCCGACCAGGCGCCGAGCAGCACCGCGGCGGTCTGCCAGTGCGGCGGCAGCAGCACGGCCACCGAGTCGCCGGAACCTGTGCCCACCCCGTCGACCAGCAGGTTCGCGGTCTTGGCGACCCAGTTGTCCAGCGTGGCGCCGGACAGCTCGGTGCGGTCGCCGGTCGCGTCGTCGTACCAGGTCAGCAGGGGGGTGGTGGGGTCACGGCGGACGGCCGCCGCGAGGGCTGCCGGAATCGTCTCAATCATCGGTGCTGACGATAGTCCGTTCACGCTGGGTGACTGTTCGATCTCGGCTCGGCGTGGCCGGGCGAACGACTCGTAACGGTGCGGTGTGTTGCGGTGTCGCGGTCGACACGGGACCCATCGAGCGGCGTACCCTTGCCAGTGGTCTGGCCCACAGCCCCCGAGGAGTTGCCACGTGACCGCCGGTCGTCCGCCCCGAGTCCTCGTCGACGCCACCAGCGTCCCCGCCGACCGGGGTGGTGTCGGCAGATACGTCGACGGCCTCCTGGGCGCCCTTGCCGCGATCGGGACGGAGCGTGTCGACCTGGCCGTCGTCGCGCAGCGCTCGGATGCGGAGCGTTACTCGCGGATGCTGTCCGGCGCCGAGGTCATCGCCGGCCCGTCCGCGGTGGCGCACCGCCCGGCCCGGCTGGCCTGGGAGCAGACCGGCCTGCCGCTGCTCGCCCAGCAGGTCGGCGCGAAGGTGCTGCACTCGCCGTTCTACACGTGCCCGCTGCGCGCGGGCTGCCCGGTGACGGTGACGGTGCACGACGCGACTTTCTTCACCGAGCCGGAGCACTACGACAATACCAAGCGCACGTTCTTCCGCAGCGCGATCAAGACCTCGCTGCGCCGCGCCGCCCGGGTGATCGTGCCCAGCAAGGCGACCCGCGACGAGCTGATCCGGCTGCTCGACGCCGACCCGACGCACATCGACGTGGCCTACCACGGCGTGGACCACACCGCGTTCCACGCGCCCACCGAGGAGGAAAAGGCCAGGGTACGGGCTCGTCTGGGGTTGACCGATGCAGGATACGTCGCCTTCCTCGGCGCCAAGGAGCCGCGCAAGAACGTGCCCAACCTGATCCGCGGCTGGGCCCGCGCGGTGGCCGACTGGCCGCACCCGCCGGCCCTGGTCATCGCCGGCGGTCAGGGCCACGACGACGACATCGACCGGGCGGTGGCCGAGGTGCCGTCGCACCTGCGCCTGCTGCGCCCGGGCTACCTGCGGTATGCGGACCTGCCGGGCTTCCTCGGCGGCGCGCTGGTCGCCTGCTACCCGTCCTTCGGCGAGGGCTTCGGGCTGCCGATCCTGGAGGCGATGGCCTGCGCCACGCCGGTGCTCACCACACCGCGGCTGTCGCTGCCCGAGGTCGGCGGCGACGCGGTGGCGTACACGACCGAGGACCCCGACCGGATCGCCGAGGATCTCGCCGACCTGCTGCACGACGAGCCCCGCCGGATGACGCTGGCCAAGGCCGGCTTCGACCGGGCCAAGGAGTTCAGCTGGTCGACCAGCGCCGAGGTGCACGTCGCCACCTGGAACAGGGTGGCGGCATGAGGGGTTCGACCCCAAACGGTAACGCGTGATCGTTACACTCCGTGCGCATGAGTGAGAACCAGGGCACGCTGTACGCCGTCATCCCCGCGGGTGGCAGTGGTACTCGTCTATGGCCCCTCTCCCGGGCCGGTCACCCGAAGTTCCTGCACCCGCTGACCGGCACGGACGCGTCGCTGCTCCAGGCGACCGTCGAGCGGCTGGCTCCGCTGGCCGCACCGGAGAAGGTGCTGGTGGTGACCGGGGTGGCGCACGCGGCGGAGGTGTCCCGCCAGCTCGCCGCGGTCCCGGTCGAGAACATCATCGTCGAACCGTCCCCCCGCGACTCCTGCGCCGCCATCGCGCTGGCCGCCGCGGTGATCGCCCGCCGCGACCCGGAGGCCCTGATGGGCTCGTTCGCCGCGGATCACCTGATCTCCGACGGCCCGGGTTTCATCGCCGTGATCGAACAGGCCATGCAGGGCGCCCGGCAGGGCCTGCTGATGACCCTCGGCATCACCCCGACCCGCCCGGAGACCGGCTACGGCTACGTCCAGTGTGGCGGCCCGGTCGGCGAGGGCGCGGTGCTGGCGGTCGAGGAGTTCAAGGAGAAACCCTCGTACGAGCTGGCCGAGAGCTACCTCAAGTCGGGCAACTACCTGTGGAACGCGGGCATGTTCGTCTGGCGGGTGGACGTCTTCCTGGCCGAGCTGGCCCGCCAGCAGCCGCAGCTGCACGCGGGCATCTCCCGGATCGCCCAGGTCTGGGACTCGGCGTCCCGCGAGGAGGTCCTGGGTGAGGTCTGGCCGACGCTGCCACGCATCTCGGTCGACTACGCGGTGATGGAAGGCGCGGCCACGGTGGGCCGGGTCGGCACGGTGCCGGGCGACTTCGGCTGGAACGACGTCGGCGACTTCCACACCCTCGGCGAGGTGCTGGCCGCCGACAACGCCGGCAACGTGGTGGTCGGCAAGGACGCCGCGGGCCAGCAGTCGGTGCTGCTGCGCGAGACGGAGAACCTGGTCGTGGTGCCGAACTCGGGCCGGCTGGTGGCCGCCCTCGGGGTCCGCGACCTGATCATCGTGGACACCCCGGACGCGGTGCTGGTCTGCCCCCGCGACCGCGCCCAGGAAGTGAAGTCCCTGGTGGACGACCTCAAGAACAAGGGCGACCTGCACTACATCTGACCGGGCGCCCCCAGCCGGGCGAAGGCCGGCGCGAGCTGCTGGACGACCCCGTCGGCCATCGGGCTGGGCAGGGCGTCCGCGGTGAACCAGGCCAGGTCCGCCGACTCGTCGCTGATCTGCTCGACCGCGCCCGGCGGGCAGACGGCGACGAAGCGCACGTCGTAGTGGTGGGTCGGCCCGACCGGCTCGCCCGCGGCCGGCGCGCAGCGCACCGGGTGGATGTCGACGTCGATCGGGTCCGGGTCCAGCCGCAGGCCGGCGATGCCGGACTCCTCGGTCGCCTCGCGGAGCGCGGCCTGCGCCAGCGTGCCGTCGGTCGCCTCGCAGTGGCCGCCGACCTGCATCCACATGCCCAGGCGGCCGTGCAGACAGAGCAGCACCCGCCGCTGCTCGTCGACGATGAGGGCGCTGGCGGTCACGTGACCCGGCCGGTGCGCCCGGGTCATCGCGACGGGGCCGGCGGCGAGCAACTCTTGGGTGCGCTTCCGGGCCAGATCCGCGGCTTCGGAAGTGGCCTGCCAGCCGTCGAGGGTCGCGACAGCGTCATCGAACAGGATCACATCGACATCCTTCTCCTGGGCACGGCGAACGGCGCGGCAGTGGCGTGAGCGGGGGCGCGGAGACGAGCGTACTGGGACTGGCTCGGCCTGGTGATTGTGGCAGAGGCCGGTATGACGACCGAGACAGATCTGCGGTGTTCACCTATGCTCACCGTAATGCCGCTGACACTTAGGGCGACGTACCTCGGAGGGGCTTGGGGGCCAGCTGTGACCGAGGATTTTCTTGGCGCACTTGCCGGAGGACTGTCTGAACAGGGTGCGGCGCTGCTGACTGCCGGCGGCAAGAGCGCTCTGACGTCCGTCTATCAGTTGATCCGCCAGCGATTCCGGTCCGGGAGCGACGAGGCCGAGGCGCTGGAAGCCGCCGTGCAGCATCCGGGCGACCAGGAGCACATCGACTCGCTGTCGGCCGCGCTGGCCCGAGTCATGGCCGACGATCCCGCCTTTGCCGAACGGCTGTCCACGCTGTGGCGAGAGACGACGCGGCAGCCCGCCGCCGACCGGGGTTCCGTCGTGAACAACTTCGATGGTGAGGCCGAGAAGGTCGTCCAGGCACGCGACATCAGCGGGGGCATCACGTTCTGACGGCGTGACGCTGCGAAGCGACGCATCGGAAGGACACGATGATGGGCGGACCCGACCCGGCGAAGACGGAGAACGCTGTGCACGGCACGGTGGTCGGCCCGTCGGTGCAGGCCGGGTCGATTCTCGGTGGCCTGCACTTCCATACGACCCCGGCTACTCCGCCCGTCGTGCCGCGGCAACTGGTGGCCCCGCCCGCCGTGCTCGTCGGCCGGGACGCGGAGATCGCCGAACTCGAACGTCTGCGGCGGCGGGGAGACGTGCTGATCGTGCTGACCGGACTCGGCGGCGCCGGCAAGACGTTCCTGGCCCGTCGATGGGCGCACGACCTGCGTACCGGGTATCCCGACGGCCAGCTCTTCATCGACCTCAACGGATTCAGTGAGGCGGATCCGGTCGACCCGGGCGAGGCCCTGACGCTTTTTCTGCGCGCCGTCGGCATCGACCCTGCCACGCTGCCGACGAGCCTGCCCGCCCTCGCCGGGCTCTTCCGGTCGTGGACCGCGGACCGTTCGATGTTGATCGTGCTGGACAACGCGCTCAGCGCCGCGCAGGTACGCGCGCTGCTCCCGGCCTCGCCTGCCAGCCTGGTCCTGGTCACCAGCCGCAGCCAGCTGACCGGGCTGATCCCGGACGGCGCCGCCATCGTCCACGTCGGCCCGTTGAGCATCGACGACTCCGTGGCGCTGATGTCGCGGGTCATCGGCAGAGCGCGGGTCACAGCGGAACTCCCCGCAGCCGGGAAACTGGCCCGGCTGTGCGAGGGGCTGCCGCTCACGCTCTCGGTCGTCACCGCCCGACTGGCCCGGCGGCCTCGGCTGCGACTGGCGCAGGTCGCCGGAGAGCTCTCAGACCAGCACAGCAGCCACCGCCCGCTCAGCGGCACGGAGGCGGTGTTCGATCTGTCCTACCGGATGCTCCAGCCTGAGATTCGTACGCTCTACCGGCGGCTGTCCGTCAACCCTGGACCGGAGTTCGGCCCGGGACCAGTCGCGGCGCTGCTCGCAGCACCCGGCGCGGCCGAATCGTTCGGGCACGCTGCGGAGAGCGCCGTCGAGGCGCTGCTGGAGGCGAGCCTTCTGGAGGAGGTCGAGGAGGAACGATTTCGCATGCACGACCTGCTTCTCCTGTACGCGAGACGGCAGCTGATCGCGGAGGAGGGTCCTGAACAGCGTGACCGTGCCACCCGAACAGTCCTCGAGTGGTACTTCGCGGCGGCAGGGAACGCCGACCTGGCCTTGACGCCCTATCGTCGCCGACTGCCGTATACACCGGTCACCCGTGTGCGGGACGTGCCGTCGTTCTCCAACCGGGACGCGGCGCTGGCCTGGCTGGAGACCGAACGCGTCAACCTCATCGCGGCCGGGCGGCTGGCTCTGGATCACGACTGGCCCGATCTGGCCTGGCAGTTCTCCGACGTGATGTGGCCTCTGCTGTTGTACCGCAAGCACTACCGCGACCGGCGATCCATCGACGAGGTCGGTCTCGAGGCCGCCCGCCGCTGGGGCAACATCTTCGCCGAGGCGGACATGCTCAAGCGGCTCGGGCGGGCCCTGACCCGAAGCGGCGAGCACGCGGAGGCGGAGCGGCACCTGCGGCAGGCCGCCGCCCGGTTCGGTGACGTCGGAGACCGGCAGGGGATAGCCGACGCCGAGGAGGCCCGGGCGTCGTTGTACCGCGACTCCGGGCGTACCGGCGAAGCTCTGGTCCTGTTCGAGGCGGTGCTGAACGCTTACCGGCAGCTCGGCGCCGAGCGCAGCGCCGGCCTGGCATTGATCAATCTGGGTCTGGTCCTACCGGATCTCGGCCGCGCCGGGGAGGCTGTTCCGCTGTTGCACGAGGCGCGCACCATTTTCTCCCGCTCCGGTGCGATCGACCCCTACAACGGCGTACGTGTGGAGCAGGCGCTCGCCGTCGCCCACCTGGCAGCCGGGAACGAGCGGGAGGCCGGTGTCGCGGCCACCCGCGCGGCCGACGGCATGCACCGGTTGGGAACCCGCCATGAGGAGGCGCGGACCATCGATCTGCTGGAGCAGATAGCGCGGTTGCGAGGTGATGAGAAGGAGGCTGAGCGGCATCACCAAGCCGCCCAGCGCATCCGCCGGTCATTGAGCACGCCTGACGAGCTCGGCGTACAGGGCGAAGGCGAGCGCCCGTAACCACGCCGAGTGCAGTGAGACCGGCCGTCCGGTGCATACCAGCAGCAACATGCGACCATCCCTCGAGCCCAGGTGCACCGCCCCGCCATCGCCGACCGCGACCGCGAGGGCGAGTCCCGGATAGTCCGTGAACAGGCGGTCGTAAAGCTTGTCCGGGCGGTGCCGGTCGGCAGTGGTCACCAGAACGTCTGCCAGTGCACTCCGCGACAACGTGGCGAGGTGTTCGAGTTCCCCGACGATGATCAGGGGCTGATCCCCGGCGGTCATGAGTACGGCACCTGAACCGGATCGGCCTGTCGGTGCAGTCCTGTCGCGGGCAGGCCGAGCAGCCCGTAGACGAGGTCACGCAGCAGCCGGCTGGCCTCCCCGGGCCGCGACGTCAGCAGCTCGGCGGCAAGGGCCGGGTTCGGCGTGGGCGCGGATGCCAGCTGAGCGCTCAGCGGATGAGACACGTCGAGCGTCGCGGCATGACGCAGCACGAAATCCTGCGGCGAGCCTTCCGTCATCGAGGGGTGCCCGGCGGCAGGACGCAGTACGGGAATCCCCGCCGCTGCCGCGTAGGCGCTCACCGACCCGTGGTCACCGATCACGTAGTCGGCGGCCGCCACGAACGCCCGCCAGTCGTCAGTGGGCTGCGGCAGCAGCAGTCCGGCGGCGCGGGCGTCGCGGGTCCAGGCCCACACCTGGCGGCGGCCGTGCGCTCCCCAGACCGCCGGGTGCAACAGGGCAAGCACTTGGAATCTGTCGGCGGGCAGTCCGTCCACGATGGTGGTCAGGAGGTCGGGAACACCGCCGAAGGCTCCCTCCCGGCCCCAGGTCGAGCTGATCACGACGAGCTTCCGGTGCGCATCGACGCCTATCGCGTGGCGATAGGCGTCACGACGGGCCCGACTGGCGACGAGCCGATCGAAGCAGATGTCACCGGCGACGGTCGCGGCAGGCATCGCGTCCGGACATTGGCGGCGCAGGATCGCCCGCTCGTTCTCGTGAGCCAGCACCAGCGCTCGGGGCAACACCCGGCCGTCGCGGACAAGGCGTTGCGGGTCGAGCCCGTACGTCATCGTCTGTGCTGCCAGGTTGCCGCCGTGCTCCGGTGGGCGCACCGGTTTGCCGTGTCCCGCGCCGTGAGCCATGACGGCCAGCGGTGCGTGCAACTCGTGGATCCCCCCGTAGGCTGCCGCCAGCGCGAGGTCGAACCGCTCCCTGATCGCCTGACGCCAGGGGACCACAAGTGCGCCGGTCTCGCGCAGGAACTCGTGCACACCGTTGGCGAACACATCCGGTGCAACCGTGAAGACGACCTGCACACGGGCATCGGACTCCACCAGGTCGACGACGTCCAGCAGCCGGTGACAGCTGACGAGAGAGTGCACCGCAACCAGGACGGTGCGGCATCCGGCTCTCGATATCCAGCGGTCAGCGTCGATTCCTATCGGTGCCGACAACCATTCTTGATCCATGCGACTGCCCCCAGGTGATCGCGGCGGATTTCCTGAGTTCAGCCTGCAGAATCGGGACCAGTTCGTCCTGGACGGAAGTATTGCAACCGGCTTGCACACGCACTCGCAAACGACTGCCCGTTATCGCGCGATGTGGAGACCCCGCATTGGCGCTGAACCGCGTCGACGGCTGACACTCGCAGCGACGGTGTTTGTCGGGGGACAGGAGGCATCGGTGGAATTCATGATTCTGGGCCGCACCGCCCTGATCAAGAACGGCGTTCCGGTCCGGCTCGGCGCAGCCAAGGAACGCGGCCTGCTGAGCCTCCTGTTGCTCCACGCCGACGATCCCGTCAAGATGGATACGCTGCTCGAGTACCTGTGGCAGGACCGTTCCCGCACGGACCGGCGCCCGATCGTCTACTCCTTGGTGAGTCGGTTGCGGACGATGTTCGACCGCTTGGACATGCCCGAGGCGTTGGAACTGATCCGCCCGGCCAATGCATACCGACTGCACGTGAATCCTCTCACCGTCGATATTCATCTGTTTCGGTCCCTGGTTCTGCGAGCGCGGCAACAGATCCAGCAGAGCCGGTACGCGGCGGCCGTCGCCACATTGCAGGACGCGCTCAAATTATGGCGGGGCGAGCCGCTACCGGACATCCGTGGGATCCGGGCGGCGACGCTGCGAAGCGAACTCGGCGACGAATTCCTGACCGCCCGCAAGCTCCTCGCCGAGGCTCTGCTGCACACCGGCCGGCCAGAATCGGCGCTGGGACAACTGGAGCGCCTGATCCACGATCACGATCGGGATGAGACGCTTGCCCGGCTCTGGATCACCGCCCTGCATGCCGTGGGCCGGTCCGACGAGGCGAGACGCTACTTCGCGGCGTTCCGCCCGCGCTTCCGCCGGACCACCCACGCCGAACCCGAGATCAACCTCGCTGCCATCCTGGGCGGTTCAGCGGCGACGCCCGTTCCCGAGGTCCGCCCGAACCAGCTTCCCAGCAGCATCAAGAACTTCACCGGCCGGGCCGACACGCTGCGCGAGCTCGACGCGCTCACCGAGCCGGCCGGATCATCGGGGAACGTGATCGTCATCGACGGCACACCCGGTGTCGGCAAGACCGCCCTCGCGCTCTACTGGGCACAGCAGCGTCTCCATCTTTTCCCGGACGGCCAACTGCACATGGACATGGGCACCTACAGCTCATCGACGCCGGTTGACCCGCACGCCGCGCTGGCCCGCTTCCTGGATGCGCTGGACGTGCCGGCGACCGCGATCCCACCGGAGACGGACCAACGGCAGGCCCTGTTCAACCGGCTCCTCAACGGCCGGCGCGTCCTCGTCCTGCTTGACGACGTGCACAACTGTGACCAGGTCCAGCCGTTGATCCCGGCCGCGCCCGGCTGTGTCACGCTGATCACCAGCCGGCATCGGCTCAGCCGGCTCACCGTGCAGCTCACCGCCACGGTCATCACCGTCGAGCCGCTGCCGATCGAGGACTCGCTTGTTCTGCTCACCCGGCTGATCGGCAAGCCCCGTTCGATCCAGGAACCGGAGGCCCTGGTGCGGCTGGCCCAAGCCGCCAATGGCCTGCCCGTCGCCTTGCGGATCATCGGCGAACACGTGACGGCGCGTCCCCGGGCCGCCGTCACGGACCTCGCCGACGAGTTGAGCCGCCGCCTCCTGGACCCGGTGAGCGATCGGGAGCAGGTCAGCCTGCACTCGATTTTCTCCTGGTCGTACCGCGCACTGCCGGCCGAGGTGGCAGTGCTCTTCCGCCGGCTGGCCGGACATCCCGGCCCCAGCATCGGCGTAGAGGTCGCCGCGGTCATGGCAGGCACCGAACCGGACGTCACCGAGGCCCGACTGAACAGCCTGGCCCAGGCGCATCTCATCAATCACGACACAGTCCGGCACTATCGCTTCCTGGATCTCCTTCGAAGTTACGCGCGGAATTGCGCCTCGGTCGAAGATGGTCCCGTCGAGAGCACCGCGGCTTTGGTCCGGGCCCTGGAGTGGTACCTGTTCTCAGCGGTACACGCCTCGACGGTGCTCCTGCCCGAGTCGCCACCGGTGCACGACCTCCCGGCGCTCCGCGACCGACCCGCGATGAGCTTCACCGGCACGGTCGATGCGCTGCGTTGGTGTGAGCGGGAGCGGGACAACCTTGCTGCCGCCACCCGCGCAGCCGCAGAATCTGGACTTCACCGCTTGGCCTGGCAGATCCAAGGCACCATTCATCAGATCTTCCTTCGCAGCGGCCGCCTGGACGGCCTGCTCGAGTTGAACGAGATCGCGGTTGCCGCCGCGCGCCGGGACGGGCACGTAGCCGCGGAAATAGGCCACTTGCTCAATGTCGGCGCAGTGCACCTGGCGGAGCGCCGCTACGCACAAGCTCGGGACGCCGCGACGGCCGCACTGCACCTGGCGCTGGAGACCGGTCAGGAGCAGTACGAGGCGATCAGCTCACATGCGCTGGCCACAGCTCTCCTGGAGACCGGACACACCGGGCAGGCTCTACCGCTCTATATGCGTACCCTCGATCTGTGCCAGCGCGCCTCGGACCGGGCCGGCGAGGCAGCCATCCTGCATCGTCTGGGTGATGTCCACAGGCGACAGGGCAATCCCGACCTTGCGGTGACGTCCTATCTGCGGGCGTTGGAACTGTTTCAGCGGCTCGGTTCGGCCGGCGGTCAGGGGCGCACTCATCACAGCCTGGCGGATCTCTACCTGGGGATGGGCGAGACGGCATCCGCCGCCCACCACTGCGAGCAGGCTCTCGCCGCTTGTGCTCTCACCGGTGACGAGAAGGTCCGCTGCGAGGCACTCACCATCCAAGCGGACGTCCATAGGCTCTCGGGGGCGCAGGCAGAAGCCCTCGTGGATTCGCGGCAGGCAGTGACGGTGGCTGCCAGGATCAGCGACTGGCGGGCACTCGTGGGAGCACTCGCGGTGTTTGCTGATGTTCTGGCAGAGACGGGCTCGCGCGCCGAGGCGGCCGCGGCTGGGTTGCGCGGCCTGAGGATCCTTGAGAACACTGGTGGGCCGGACACGGAGCCGTTACAAAAACGGCTTATGTCCACTTGTGCCGCATTGGGTGTTCCCCTGGTCGTCTGAACCGGGCGGATTCCGTCGGCTCCCTTTGTGGACGTCGCTCGCCGGACAAGGGCCGGTAACGGTTCGCTTATCTCCAAGTTAACGAGCTTCGCGCGGTTTCGCACATGGTGATATACACCTTAGCGATCTAGTACGCCAAGGCTTGGTTGACAACAGAGAGAGAACGCATGACCAAGATGGCCATAGTGGTTACAACGCTGGCCAGCGTCTTGCCGCTAATGTGGGTTACCTGGTGGCAAATCGTACAAAATACCTTTGCGTAACTTGGTGCCTGGATGTCTGACACATCCAGGCACCACTTAATTGCCTGGCGGGATCAGTGTCGCGCGACATCTAGTCGCTTGTCAACCCCCGATCCCCGGCTGGATCTCACCATGGTCGGACCGCTGCTTACGCCACGACAACCGTGAGAATCGCAGTGGTGTCGTCGTAGGTGACGGTGGACGCGAGGCCTTCCGCGGCCATGGCTGCGCGGAGGCGGTGGATGTCGGCGCCGAAGCGCATCAGGCCCGCCGGCGTCTCGTCCGGGGGAGTGCAGCGGAGCACGCCAGGTGACACCGTCGCCACGGTGATTGCGGCTGCCACGGTGGCCAGCGCGCGGGCGATCCCGTCGGCGGCCGCGGGACCAGCACCGGCCGGGGCGTCCGGGAGAGTCGCCGCGTCGCGCAGGCCGGCTGCTCGGGCCTCGGCCGTACCCAGGGAGAACATGTCGCTGGCCGCGTCGCGCAGCAGGGCGCCCGCTCCGGGCCCCTGCGCCGCGCCCGCGCCCGGGTAGCCGCGCACCACCGCCACCGGCACCTGGTCGCACTTGCCCTTGACCAGCTCACCCGCCGCGGCCAGCTCGTCGATCACGGCCATCTGGGTCAGCTGGAGCTCGTTGCCGTACGGGTCGATCTCGCCCCGGTGGTCCCGGAACGGCTCGATGCCGGCCGCGCCCAGCGCCACGTCGGTCAGCCCGTTGCGCCAGGCCCGGCCCATGGTGTCCGACACGATCACGCCGACCCGCAGGCCCCGCTCCAGCAGCGCGTCGCGCAGCGCGCGGGCGGAGGCGTCCGGGTCGGCCGGGAGCAGCACCAGGTGGGTCTTGTCGACGTTGGACGCGTCGATGCCCGCGGCCGCCATCACGAAGCCGTGGTGGGTCTGCACGATCGCGGTCGGCCCGCGGCGGGCCACCACCCGGCGGGTCTCCGAGGCCAGCGCGCGCTCCCGGGCCGCCTCCCGCTCCGGGCCGTCGGCGGGCACCTCGACCAGCCGGCCCTCGGCCTTCGACACGATCTTGCTGGTTACCACCAGCACGTCGCCGTCGCGCAGCCACGGCGCGTTGGCGGTGATCAGGGCCGCCAGGTCGTCGCCGGCCGTCACGTCGCCGATGCCGCGGACCGGCAGCACCTCGAGACCGTCCATCAGGCGACCCCCGCCAGCTCCAGCGCCGCGGCGACCATCGCGGCCGTCCGGTCCTCGTCGGTCATCCACAGTGGCACGGCCCGGGTGGTCACCCCGGGCACGGACACGCCCTCGTCGCTCGTGTCGACCAGCCAGCCGTCGAGCAGGCCGCGGTCGGTGCGGCCGCCGTACAGGCCGGCCACGCCGGCCGCGCTCACCTCGACGCCGAGCGTCGCCAGGCAGCGGTCGGCCATGCCGCGCACCGGCGCGCCGCCGATGATCGGCGACACCCCGACGACCGGCGCCGGGCCGTCCAGCACGGCCTCCTTGAGCAGCGGTACGGCCAGGATCGGCGCGATGCTGACCACCGGATTGCTCGGCGCCACCAGCACCACGTCCGCGGTGCCGATCGCCTCCAGCACCCCGGCCGCCGGTTTCGCCGCCTCGGCGCCCACGAAGACGAACCGGTGGGTCGGCACGGCGCCGCGGTGGCGCACCCACCACTCCTGGAAGTGGATGGCCTTGCGCTCGCCCTCGACGTCGACGACCACGTGGGTCTCCAGGCGGTCGTCGGTGGCCGGGAGCAGCGTGAGGCCCGGCTGCCAGCGCTCGCACAGCGCGGCGGTGACGGCCGACAGCGGATAGCCGGCGTTCAGCATCGTGGTGCGGACCAGGTGGGTGGCCGTGTCCTTGTCGCCCAGGCCGAACCAGGACGGCTCGGCGCCGTACTTCGCCAGTTCCTCCTTGACCACCCAGGTCTCGCCGACCCGGCCCCAGCCGCGGTCCGGATCGGCCGCGCCGCCCAGGGTGTACATGACGCTGTCCAGGTCGGGGCAGATCTGCAGGCCGTGCATCCGCACGTCGTCACCGACATTGACCACCGCCGTGACCTCGGCGCCGATTCGCCGGGCGTGGGCACGCAGGCCCACCAGGAACCGGGCGCCACCGATTCCCCCGGTCAGGACCACGATCCGCATCCGACCATCCTTGCGCACCGCGGCCGGATCCGCGGGCTGCGGGTCTCGGGTGTGATCTGCCTATCGGGTCTAGGCTGAGCCGACTTGCCCGCTATCGGACCAACAGGAGTCCAGCTGTGACCAGCACACCGCCGCCGCAGCAGCAGCCGGGGCGCCCGGGAGGCTCGGCCGTCCAGGTGATCCGGCCGCTGCGTGACCTCACCGCGTACGCCCTGGTGGCCGCGCCCGCCATCTGGCTCTTCGTCGCGGTGATCCGGCTGATCCCGTCCGGGGTGGGGCAGGACTTCCTCACCCGGGTGCAGAACAGCTTCTACAGCTTCGTCAACATCGAGATGCTGCTGCTGCCGCTCGCGGCGGTGCTGCTGGCGACCGTGGTCCAGCCGATGCACAAGCACGCCAAGCTGATCACGATCGCCGCGCTGATCGAGTACGCGGTGGCGGCCGCCTTCGCGGTCCTGTTCGGCTTCCTGATCGGCCTGGTGAAGATCGCCGGCTGGAGCGTCCGGGTGGCGTTCGAGGAGTTCCTGGTCCGGGCGGCCTGGCTGGCGGTGTTCGGGGCGGCGGCGTACGCGGTCTTCCTGATCTGGCGCGCCTTCTTCCACACGCCGAAGCCGAAGCCCCAGCCCGGCATGTACGGCCAGCCCCAGCAGTGGCAGCAACAGCAGCAGTACGGCCAGCCCGGTTACCCGCAGGGCCAGCCCGGTCAGCCCGGCTTCCCACCGCCGCCCGGCCAGCCTGGTTACCCCCAGCCGCAGCACCCGGCGGCGCAGACCCAGCCGGTGCAGACCCCGCCGCAGCCCGGCCAGTGGGGTCAGCCCCCGGCCTGGGGAGCGCCCACCTCCGGGCAGCCGACGGTGACCCCGCCGGCCTCGGCCCCGCCGGCGCCGCCGGTGTCGGCCCAGCCCGCCTCGGGCGGCGCCCCCGGCACCCCGCCGGGCCCGTTCGCGCCCTCACCGGGCCACCCGCAGGCGCCCGGCGCCTACTCCGCGCAGTCCTACCCGCCGGCGTACGGCCAGCCGCAGCAGCAGCCGGGCGGTTACGCGGACCCGACCCAGGCGATCCCGCCCGCCGACGACGCCGACCGCACCCGGATCGTGGGCGAGGAACCCCCGCACCGCCAGTGACCGCCGCCGACGGCGCCCCGACCGGGGCGCCGTCGCTGTTTCCGGCTGTTCCCAGCCCGGCGTGTTTCAGACCACTGTCACTGCCCTGTTACGGCGGACGCAGCCGATCGCATTCCGGCCTAGGCTGCACAGGTGGCAGACGTGACTGAGGCCAGCATCCGCCGTGCGCTGAAGCGTGCGACCGACGGCAAGGCGATCGATGCCGGTGAGGCGACCGCGCTGCTCGCTGCCGAGGGGCCGTTCCTCGACGACCTGCTGGCGGTGGCCGGCGGGGTCCGCGACGCGGGGTTGCGCGAGGCGGGGCGCCCCGGCGTGGTCACGTACTCGAAGAAGGTCTTCATCCCGCTGACCCGGCTGTGCCGCGACCGCTGCCACTACTGCACCTTCGCGACCGTGCCGCACCGGCTGCCGGCGGCGTTCCTGGAGCGCGACGAGGTGCTCGCGATCGCCCGCGAGGGCGCCGCGCAGGGCTGCAAGGAGGCGCTGTTCACGCTCGGTGACCGGCCCGAGGAGCGCTGGCCCGCCGCCCGGCAGTGGCTGGACGAGCGCGGCTACGACTCGACCCTGGACTACGTGCGGGCCTGCGCGATCGCCGTGCTGGAGGAGACCGGGCTGCTGCCGCACCTCAACCCGGGGGTCCTGAGCTGGGCGGACCTGCAGCGGCTCAAGCCGGTCGCGCCGAGCATGGGCATGATGCTGGAGACCACGGCGACCCGGCTGTGGTCCGAGCCGGGCGGCCCGCACTACGGCTCGCCCGACAAGGAGCCGGCCGTCCGGCTGCGCGTGCTCGACGACGCCGGCCGGGTCGGGGTCCCGTTCACCACCGGTATCCTGATCGGCATCGGCGAGACGCCGGCCGAGCGGGTCGACGCGATCTTCGCGATGCGCCGCACGGCCCGCGAGTACGGCCACATCCAGGAAGTCATCATCCAGAATTTCCGCGCCAAGCCGGACACGGCGATGCGCGGCATGCCGGACGCCGAGCTGCGCGAGCTGGCCGCCACGGTCGCGGTCGCCCGGATCATCCTGGGCCCCCGGGCCCGGATCCAGGCCCCGCCGAACCTGATCGCGGGCGAGTATTCCCTGCTGCTGCGCGCGGGCATCGACGACTGGGGCGGCGTCTCCCCGGTGACGCCGGATCACGTCAACCCCGAGCGCCCCTGGCCGCAGATCGAGGCGCTGCGCGAGCAGTCCCGGCAGGCCGGCTTCGAGCTGCGCGAGCGCCTGACCATCTACCCGGAATACGTCCGCCGCGGCGAGAGCTGGCTGGACCCGCGGCTGGCCGCGCACGTGGCGGCGCTGGCCGACCCGGCGACCGGGCTGGCCCGCGAGGAGGCGAGGCCGGCCGGGCTGCCCTGGCAGGAGCCCGACGACGCGTACGCGAGCGGGCGCACCGACCTGTTCGCCACCATCGACACCGAGGGCCGCACCGGCGACCGCCGCGGCGACTTCGACAGCGTGTACGGCGACTGGGACGAGGTGGCCGCGCACATCACCACCGAAGCAGCCGGGCCTCGTATCGAGTCCGAAGTGCTGGCCGGCTTGAAGCTTGCCGCCGAAAACCCCGCGGCTCTGCTCGACCCGGCCCACGAGGACAAGGCGATGGCTCTCTTCAACGCGGACGGCTCCGCGCTGGACGAGCTCGTCCGCCTCGCCGACGACCTCCGCAGGGACGTCAACGGCGACGACGTGACGTACGTGGTCAACCGCAACATCAACTTCACCAACGTCTGCTACGTGGGCTGCCGGTTCTGCGCGTTCGCCCAGCGTGAGCAGGACGCCGACGCGTACCGGCTGTCGGTCGAGCAGGTCGCCGACCGCGCCGAGGAGGCGTGGAAGGACGGCGCCACCGAGGTCTGCATGCAGGGCGGCATCGACCCGAAGATGCCGATCACCGCGTACGCCGACCTGGTCCGGGCGGTGAAGCGCCGGGTGCCGGGCATGCACGTGCACGCGTTCTCGCCGATGGAGATCGTCACCGGCGCGGCCAAGGCGGGCGTCTCGGTGCGGGAGTGGCTGACCGAGCTGCACGACGCCGGGCTGGACACGATCCCGGGCACGGCCGCCGAGATCCTCGACGACGACGTGCGCTGGGTGCTCACCAAGGGCAAACTGCCCGCGTCCGCCTGGATCGACGTGGTCACCACGGCCCACCAGGTGGGCATCCGGTCCAGCTCGACCATGATGTACGGCCACGTCGACCACCCCCGCCAGTGGCTCGGCCACTTCCGGGTGCTGGCCGGCATCCAGGACGTCACCGGCGGCTTCACCGAGTTCGTCGGGTTGCCGTTCATCCACACCAACGCCCCGATCTACCTGGCCGGCATCGCCCGCCCCGGGCCTACCTGGCGGGAGAACAGGGTCGTGCACGCGATGGCCCGGATCCTGCTGCACGGGCGGATCGGCAACATCCAGTGTTCCTGGGTCAAGCTCGGCGACGAGGGCACCATCGCGATGCTCAACGGGGGCTGCAACGACCTCGGCGGCACCCTGATGGAGGAGACGATCTCCCGGATGGCCGGCTCGGAGCACGGGTCCGCCCGGACCGTCGCCCAGCTCAAGGAATTGGCCGCCGCCGCGGGCCGGCCCGCGGCCGAACGCACGACCGGGTACGGCCGCCGCTAGATCCCCCTAGTCAACGGGTCACAAAATGGGGTAATTTGGACTCGACGCGCCGACCTCGCGTTACCTTCCGGTGGCCCGGACAGATAGGGCTGGAACGGGACTCGCGAGGCCGTCATCGCGCCTTGGGGGAAACGGGCCTATTTATCAGGTTCGGCTTGACGACGCACGTCTTACACGCGTGTAATTTCGGTGGGGTTGTGGGAAAGACGCGTCGCGAAGCGTGTTTTCCCGCAAGAAACACGCCGCGTGCGTGGGGGGTCAGCGCAGGCATCGCTGCCGGCGCGGAAAAGGAGGCACGCCGATGGAAGCGCAGGTTGAAGGGGTGGACCTGCTCGGGGACGCGCCCGAGTGGCAGGAGCGGGCCTTGTGCTCGCAGACCGATCCAGAGGCTTTCTTCCCGGAGAAGGGCGGTTCGACGCGCGAGGCGAAGCGGATCTGCGGCCGGTGCGACGTCAAGGCCGAGTGCCTGGAGTACGCGCTGGGCCACGACGAACGCTTCGGCATCTGGGGCGGGCTCAGCGAGCGGGAGCGCCGCAAGCTCAAGCGCCGGGTGGCCTGACGCCCGCTTTCCCGCAGACGCCGGGGGGCCGTCTCAGGAAAGTTCGTCAGGGTCAACACCGAGCAGGTTGGCGACCTGCTCGATGATCACGTCATGCACGAGGTCGGCGAGGTCCTCACGGTCCATCGCCCGGAATTCCAGCGGCCGCCGGTAGAGCACGATCCGCGGCGGCAGCTCCTGGCGACCGGGCCGGCCCGGCAACAAGCGGGCCAGGGGCACCTCGCCGTCCTCGAGCACGTCGGAGTCGTAGACGTTCAGATCCGGCGGCACGTCCTCGACGGCGAACTCGACGCCGGCGAGTTCCTTGGCGTAGCGCCGCTCGAGACCCTCGACCGTGTCCAGCACGAGGTCGTCGAAGATCTCCGCCTTGGTGCGGGCGAGCGGCACCGTCGCCGGCACGAGCCGGCCGCGGAGGCCGCGGCCGTGCCGGTCGCGGCGGGTGGGGCGGCCGGGGCCGGCGGCGCGGGCCGACCGGCCGGGTTCCGCACCGGACCGGCGGCGGTCGGGACTGGTAGTCACGTCGGCCAGCCTAGCCCGCGCGAGGCGTCGTCCGTGGTCAGGCTGGGTCCGCCGCGTTTCTTCCCCGGGAATTCGTCCCATTGGGACGGCGTGTCGGTGCGCCATGACGAAATCGTGATGCATGGTGGGTCGGCGTGTCGCGGCTGGCGGTCGCCGCGGGGAGATAACGTGCCGCCGTGAGGTCACCACGGCGCTGCTCCCGGAACGGCTGTCCCCGACAGGCGGTCGCCACTCTGACCTACGTCTACAGCGATTCGACCGCGGTGGTCGGCCCGCTGGCCGCGTTCGCGGAGCCGCACACCTACGACCTGTGCGAGCCGCACGCCCGCAGCCTCACCGCGCCGCGCGGGTGGGAACTGGTCCGCCACGACGGCGACTTCCTGCCGCCGCCGCCCACCACCGACGACCTGGTCGCGCTGGCCGACGCCGTCCGCGAGGCGGCCCGCCCGGCCCCGCCGCCGCGTCCGGAGGAGCACGACAACCTGCCGGGGCACCAGACCGGCCGCCGCGGCCACCTGCGCGTCATCCCGCCCTCGCATTGAGGTGTCTCAGGGCAGCGCGATGAGCCGGTAGCGCTGCCGCAGCCAGGGCAGCAACGTCTCGTAGGCCGTGATCGTCTCCGGCTGGCGGTAGTCGTGGGAGAGCACGATCGACCCCCGGCCCACGTGCTGCTTGACCGTCCGGACCACCTTCGCCCGGTGCGCCGCGCCCGTCTCGCCCTTCGGGTGCTCCCAGTCGCGCGGATCCACCTGCCAGTAGATCGAGGTCATGCCGAGTTCCCTGGCGACCCGCACGAACGCCGGGGTGAAGTTCCCGCCCGGCGCCCGCAGGTATTTGATCTTCGCCCCGGGCGCGGCTCGCCGGATCGCCTGGTTGGTGCGTGCCAGGTCCGCCCGGATCGCCGCCGGCCTCCGCTTGCCCAGGGTCAGGCTGTGCGCCCAGGTGTGGTTGCACAGGGTGTGGCCCTCGGCGGCGATCCGCCGGACCAGCCCGGGGTACGCCGCCACGTTGCGGCCGACCACGCAGAAGGTTGCCTTGACGCGTTCCTTCTTGAGCAGGTCGAGCAGCCTCGGGGTCTGCACCGGGTCGGGTCCGTCGTCGAAGGTCAGCGCCACCCCGGCCCGGCCGGTGCGCATCAGGCTGTCGGCGGGCCCGCCGGCGCGCGCCGTCCGGTGCTTCGCGGGCTTGCGGACCGGCTTGCTCTTGACCGGCTTGCGGTGCGCCGGTACGGCCGGCGGCTTGGGCTTCTTCGCCGCCGGCGCCGGGGCGGAGCGGGCCGGCGAGGAGGCCGAAGTGGTCGGTGCGGCGCTGGTCACGGCGGGTCCACAGCCCGCCAGCAGGCCGAGCGCCAGACCGAGCACCAACACCTTGGGGGTACGCATCGCGAGCAAACTCCGTCCTGGGGCCACAAACGAGGACGGGTGAAATATGGTGCCCCGGCCGCCGGTTCGGAACGGTCAACCGCAGGGCTGGCACTCATGGGGGAGAAGACGGCACAGTGACCGGCCCGGATCACTGTGCCGCCGGCCGGGTCAGCCCCAGAAGACGTACAGGGCGCCGTAGCGGACCGCCCGGGTGGCGCCGTCGGTGCAGGCGCCGGCCGGGGCCACGCCGCCCGAGGTGTTCAGCCGCTGGATGTGGGTGGCCTTGGCCAGCAGGCCGTTCGCCGGTCCGCTGTGACTGGTGACCTCGAGCAGCAGCTCCGGGATCGTGCCGGGGCGGGGCAGGTCGGCCTTCTTCGTGGCCGTCACCAGGGAGCCGTCGCGCTCCGACTGCCAGCTCGGCCCCTTGAAGTGGTGGATCAGGCCGCCGGGGCCGGCCAGCTTGGCCTCGGGCACCGACGCGCCGGTGAAGACGCCGCCGGTGCAGGTGTAGGTCTGGGTGCCCTGGACCACCCGGAACGCGCCGATCCGGCGCAGGCCGGGCGGCGGATCGATGGGTGACGGCGAGGCGCTCGGCCGCGGCCGCGGGCCGCCGGTGAGCTCGGCGGCGGAGGCGTTGTAGGTGACCGCGCTGACGGCGGCCACCACGGTCGCGGCCGCGGCGACCGTCACGGCACGGAGACGGGTTCGGCTGGAGGACATGGCGGTACTCCCTCGGGTAGGTGTGTTCGCACCGAGGTACGCGCGCCCGCCGGGTCCGGATGACCGGTTGCCCGAAAGACGGCGGTGATTGCCCCGACGGGCGATCCTGAATGGATGTACTGCTGCCGCTAGAGGGTGATGCCGGTCAGCACCATCACGCGCGGCTCGGTGTAGTCGTCCATCGCGCTGGCCACGCCCTCGCGGCCCACGCCGCTGCCCTTCACCCCGCCGTACGGCATCTGGTCGGCCCGGTACGACGGCACGTCACCCACGATCACGCCGCCGACGCGGAGCTCGCGGTGCGCGGTGAACGCCGTCTGGATGCTGTGCGTGAAGACGCCGGCCTGGAGCCCGTACGCCGAGTCGTTGATCGCGGCGAGGCCGGCGGCGTCGTCGGTGACCTCGGAGACCACCAGGACCGGCCCGAAGACCTCCTCGGTGAGCACCTTCGCGTCGGCCGGGACCCCGGTCAGCACGGTCGGCGGGTACGTCGCACCGTCCCGCTTGCCGCCCACGGCCACCGTGGCGCCGGCGGCCACGGCCTCGTCGACCCACTCCTCGACGCGCCGCGCCGCGTCCTCGCTGATCATCGGGCCGACCTCGACCTCCGGGTCCCGCGGGTCGCCGGTGCGCAGCGCGGTCACGGCGTCGATCAGGCGCGGCAGGAAGCCGGTCAGGCCGGCGTGCACGTAGACCCGCTGCACCGCGATGCAGCTCTGGCCCGCCTGGTACGTCCCGAACGTCGCCACCCGCTGCGCCGCCCAGCCCAGGTCGGCGTCGCTGCCGTAGTCGCCGCAGAGCAGCACCGCCGCGTTGCCGCCCAGCTCCAGCGTCACGTGCTTCTCCGGCGCGGACCGGCGGATCCGCGCGCCGACCGGGCCCGAGCCGGTGAACGACACGATCGGCAGCCGCGGGTCGGCGACCAGCGCCGCGGCCCGGTCGTTCGGGATCGGCAGCACCGAGAACAGGCCCGCCGGCAGGTCGGTCTCCGCCAGGATCCCGCCGAGCAGCAGCGCGGTCAGCGGGGTGGCCGGCGCGGGCTTGAGCACGATCGGCGCGCCCACCGCGAGGGCCGGGGCGATCTTGTGGGCGACCAGGTTGAGCGGGAAGTTGAACGGCGAGATGCCCAGCACCGGCCCGCGCGGCACCCGCTTGACCAGGGCCAGCCGGCCGGTGCCCGCGGCGTCGGTGTCGAGCCGTTGCAGGTCGCCGCCGAACCGGCGGGCCTCCTCGGCGGCCCAGCGGAACACCGACACGGCGCGGTCGGCCTCGATCCGGGCCCACTTGAGCGGCTTGCCGTTCTCCGCGGTGATCAGCGCGGCGATCTCCTCGCGGCGCTCGGCGAGGCGGCGCGAGACGTGGTCGAGGGCGGCCGCGCGCACGTGCGCGGGCAGGGCCGCGGCCTGCTCGGCGACCCCGGCCGCGGCCGCGACGGCGGCCTCGACCTGGGCCTCGGTGGCCCAGCTGGTGCGCCCGACCGGGTGACCGTCGTACGGGTGCGTCACCGTGACTTCCGTGTCGCCGTGCGCCGCTTCGCCCGCGACATAGAACGCTGTCGTGTCCACCCGGCCAGCCTATGTCGCCGCCCGCCGGTATGGTCGGCGCTCGGCCCGGGAGGATCGATGACAATGCGGCACGTGCTGCCCAGCGGTGTGACCTTGGAGCGCCGCGACGCCCCGGCGGGCCCCGCCGACCTGCCGCCGCACGTGCTCGAACGGATCGCGCTGCGCTGGGCGGAGAACGCCGGCTGCCCGCCCGACCAGGTGGTGCTGGGCGAGGAGGAGCTCGGCTGGTCGATCCAGGCGCCGGGGGCGGCCACGAGCTACGCCACCTTCGTCGACAAGGTCACCGGCCGCATCGTGAGCTTCGCCAACCCGGCGTACCTGAGCGAGCAGTACGGCAAACAGCTGACGTACGAGCGCGGCCTGCTGCCGCGGGCCGGCGCCGACGGACCGCGGGTGGAGCCGCCCGGCCTCGTCGCCGAGGTGGCCGTGGGATCGTCCACCGCCCGCGCGGCCGGCGTGCGCACCGACGAGCCGCCCGTGCTGCACCCGTTCGTGCGAGCCCGGCTGGCGGCGATCCCGGCCCGGGAACGGGTCCGCGGCGCCGAGTGGCACCCCGAGCTGACCGCCCTGGGCAAGGTGGTGCAGGGGCCCGACGACCCCGGCGCCGAGGTGCGGCTCTGGCGGGTACGCGAACCGGGCGACCCGAACCAGGGCACCTCGACCGCCACCCCCTGCGACACGTGCACGCGGGTGCTCGGCGTCCGCCCGTTCTGGCCGGTGCGGGAGTCCGGGCCGCCCGCCGGTGACTCCCGGTGGCAGCGGCTGCTCGCCCGGCGCCGGCTGCATCACCGCCCGGCCCCGGACCGCGCCCGGGTCGCCGAGCGGATCGAGCAGACGCTGGCCGCCCGCGGGGTCGAGCACCGGCACGCAGTCTCCCCGGCGGCGGTCGAGGCCCTGGAGCGCTACCTCGGCGCCGACTCGACCGGGCAGGCGCCGGGCCGGTCGGTGCGCACCGCCCCCTTCCACATCGACCCGGCTTGGGCCGCCGACACCGCCGACACGCTGGCCCGGGTGGCGGCGCGGGTGGGCGCGCCGCTGTTCCCGCTCGGCACCGCCGGCCACGAGGGTTTCCTGGCCGTCGACCCCGGGGGCCGGGTGTTCCTGGTGGACGGGACCGGCGAGTGGTCGCTGGGCACCGGCCTGCCGGCGGCCCTGGACACCCTGCTGCTGGGCCGCGCCGCAACCCGGGTGCGTGAACCCCGCTGAACAGGTGGTTGTCGGACGGCGTGATGCGGGTCACGATGGACGGGACTGGAGGTGCGCATGTCCAACCCCTGGCTCGCGCTCGCCCTCGGCACCGACCCCGCGGAACGGATCAGCCAGGTGGGCCGGGCCCACGAGCGGTTCGTGACCGGCGAACAACCGGTGACCCAGGTGCGTGACGTGGTGGCCGCCTCCTGGCGGCGCTCGGCCGGCGCGCGGGTGAGCCCGGACAGCACCGCGCCCATCGAGCTCAGCGACGGCGACCTGGAGGCGTACCGGGCCGCGCACCCGCTGGCCCGGGTGCTGCCGATCTTCCGGGACCTGCTGGGCGGGCTCGCCGACGACGGGGACCACCTGATGGCGGTCTGCGACGCGCACGGGCGGCTGCTCTGGGTCGAGGGCACCACCTCGGTGCTGCGTGGCGCCGAGTCGATGAACTTCGTGCCGGGCGCCCGCTGGGACGAGGCGCACGCCGGCACCAACGCGCCCGGCACCGCGCTCGCCGTCGACCACCCGCTGCAGATCTTCGCCACCGAGCACTTCACCCGCGGCGTGCAGCGCTGGACCTGCGCGGCCGCGCCGATCCACGACCCGGCGACCGGGCGGCTGCTCGGCGCGATCGACGTGACCGGCGGCGATCACCTGGCCAACCCGCACAGCCTCGCGCTGGTCCGGGCCACCGCGCTGGCGGCCGAGGCGTTCCTCGGCGCCCACCAGTCGGCGCGGTCCGCCACGGTGTCGGCGCTGGGCCGGGAAGACGCCGTGCTGTCGATCGGCGGCAAGTCCCTGCGGCTCGGCCGCCGGCACTCCGAACTGCTCGTCCTGCTGCTGATGCACCCGGAGGGACGGAGCGGGGATCAGCTCGCGCTGGACCTGTACGCCGACGATCTGAACCCGGTCACCGTGCGCGCGGAGCTCTCCCGGCTGCGCCGGATCCTCGGCCCGGAGCTGCTGGACTCGCGGCCCTACCGGTTGCGCGCCGACGTGGACGCCGACTTCCTGACGGTGCACCGTCTGCTGGAGAGTGGCCTGGTCGCCGAGGCGGTGGCGGCCTACGCCGGACCGCTGTTGCCCTCCTCGGACGCGCCGGGAGTGGCCCGGCTGCGCCGGTTGATCGACTCCCGGCTCCGGGCGGCGGTGCTGAGCCGCGCCGATCTGCTCCAGGCCTGGGTGAACGCCCCCTGGGGCGCCGACGACCTGGAGATGTGGGAGGCGTACGCGGCCGTCCTGCCGCCCGGTTCCCCTACCCGCTTGCTGGCCGCCAGGCGGATCGCTCAGCTCGCAGCGGAATACGGGCTTGCAACGTCTGTGCAACGTCCGCGTAACTAACGTCACACGTACCCGAACTGGTACGGAGGGACACGCGCATGACCATCTATTCCCCGCCCGGATCCGACGGTGCGGTCGTCCGCTACGAATCCCGTTATGACCACTGGATCGGTGGCGAGTACGTACCGCCCGCCAAGGGTCAGTACTTCGAGAACCCCTCGCCGGTCAACGGCCAGAACTTCTGCGAGATCGCCCGGGGCACCGCCGACGACGTGGAGCGCGCGCTCGACGCGGCACACGGCGCGGCCGACGCCTGGGGCCGCACCTCGGTGGCCGAGCGAGCCAACATCCTCAACCGGATCGCCGACCGGATGGAGGCGAACCTCGAGCCGCTGGCGGTCGCCGAGACCTGGGAGAACGGCAAGCCGGTCCGGGAGACCATGGCCGCCGACATCCCGCTGGCGATCGACCACTTCCGGTACTTCGCCGGCGCGCTGCGGGCCCAGGAGGGCACCCTCGGCGAGATCGACGACGACACGGTGGCGTACCACTTCCACGAGCCGCTCGGCGTGGTCGCGCAGATCATCCCGTGGAACTTCCCGATCCTGATGGCGGTCTGGAAGCTCGCGCCCGCGCTGGCCGCCGGCAACTGCGTGGTGCTCAAGCCGGCCGAGCAGACCCCGGCCTCGATCCACTACTGGATGTCGCTGATCGCCGACCTGCTGCCGCCGGGCGTGATCAACATCGTCAACGGCTTCGGCGTCGAGGCCGGCAAGCCGCTGGCCAGCTCGAACCGGGTCGCCAAGGTCGCCTTCACCGGCGAGACCACCACCGGCCGGCTGATCATGCAGTACGCCTCCGAGAACATCATCCCGGTCACCCTGGAGCTCGGCGGCAAGAGCCCGAACATCTTCTTCGACGACGTCAGCGCCCAGGACGACGACTTCCTGGACAAGGCGCTCGAGGGCTTCTCGATGTTCGCCCTGAACCAGGGTGAGGTCTGCACCTGCCCGTCGCGCGCGCTGATCCAGCGGGGCCACTACTCCGACTTCCTGGCCGCGGGCGTCAAGCGCGTGGAGAACATGAAGCAGGGCAACCCGCTGGACACCGACACCCAGGTCGGTGCGCAGGCCTCCAACGACCAGCTGGAGAAGATCCTGTCGTACCTCGACATCGGCCGCCAGGAGGGCGCCAAGGTGCTCGTCGGCGGCGCCCGCGCGGACCTCGGCGGCGACCTGAACGGCGGCTACTACGTGCAGCCGACGGTCTTCGAGGGCGCGAACTCGATGCGGATCTTCCAGGAGGAGATCTTCGGCCCGGTGGTCTCGGTGACCTCGTTCACCGACTACGCCGACGCGATCAAGACCGCCAACGACACCCTGTACGGCCTCGGCGCCGGCCTCTGGACCCGCGACATGAACACGGCGTACCGGGCGGGCCGGGCGATCAAGGCCGGCCGGGTGTGGACCAACTGCTACCACCTGTACCCGGCGCACGCGGCGTTCGGCGGTTACAAGCAGTCCGGCATCGGCCGGGAGAACCACAAGATGATGCTGGACCACTACCAGCAGACGAAGAACCTGCTGGTCAGCTACTCGCCCAAGGCCATGGGCTTCTTCTAGGCCATGGGAGCCCGAGTGGATGTGACGCCCGCGGCGGCCGACCTGATCCGGTCGCTGCGGGGCCAGCACGGCCCGCTGATGTTCCATCAGTCCGGCGGGTGCTGCGACGGCAGCGCCCCGATGTGCTACCTGGAGGGGGAGTTCCGCACCGGCGCCAGCGACGTGCTGCTCGAGGAGCTGCGCATCGACGGGGTGGCCGAGCCGGTCTCGTTCTGGATGAGCACGTCGCAGTTCGAGGCCTGGAAGCACACCCACCTCACCGTGGACGTGGTGCCGGGCCGGGGCAGCGGCTTCAGCCTGGAGGCGCCGGAGGGGGTGCGCTTCCTGATCCGCAGCCGCATCCTGACGCCCGAGGAACTGGCGGCGTTGCCGTCGTGACGGCCGGCCCGGCCACGGGGTGGGAAACCCGCCAGGCGGCCGGGCCGCCGCTGCGCTAGCGTCTGCGGCCGTGACCGACGAGGAATGGCCGCGTACCGAGGCCGAGGCGCTGGCCGTGCAGGACGCCCTGCGACCGCGGCTGCTCGGCGGCCCCGGCCCGGACCGCCCGGCCACCGTCGCCGGCCTGGACGTGGCATACCACGAGGACGGCGAACGGCTGGCCGCCGCGATCGTCGTGCTGGACATCGCCGGCCACCGCGTCGTCGACACCGCGGTGGTGCGCGGCCGGGCCGCCTTCCCGTACGTGCCCGGGCTGTTCGCGTTCCGGGAGATCCCGGCGCTGCTGACCGCCCTGGACCGGCTCGCCGTCCGGCCCGACGTGCTGATCTGCGACGGCCACGGGCTGGCCCATCCGCGCCGGTTCGGGCTCGCCTGCCACCTCGGCGTGCTCACCGGGCTGCCGTCGTTCGGCGTCGGCAAGACCCCGCTGGTGGGCAGCTGGGCGCCGCCGGGCGAGCGCCGCGGCGACCGGTCGGAGCTGGTCGACGCCGGGGAGACCGTGGGTGCGGTGCTGCGGACCCGGGCCGGGGTCAAGCCGGTCTTCGTGTCGGTCGGGCACCGGATGGACCTCGGCACCGCCTGCGCGCTGACCCTCGGGCTCACGCCACGCTTCCGGCTGCCGGAGACGACGCGGGCGGCCGACCGGGCCTGCCGTGACGGGTTGCGCTCGCCGGCACAGATGTAACAGGCCCGAGACGGTGACGCCACGCTGTTGCGACCATGCGGTTACCTCTGCTCCGTTAGGCTCGGCGAGTCGGAAAATCGTGCCGAGGAGTGACCGTTGTCTGATCTGTCCCAGCTCGTCAAGGCGTACGACGTCCGTGGCGTCGTGCCCGACCAGCTCGACGAAACCGTGGCCCGCGCCCTGGGCACGGCGTTCGTGGAGATGCTCCGGGAGTCGGGGGACGACGCGGAACGGATCGTGATCGCCCACGACATGCGGGAGACCGGCCCCGCGCTGGCCGCCGCGTTCGCCGCCGGCGTCAACTCGGCCGGCACCGCGGTCGTGCACATCGGCCTCGGCTCCACCGACCAGCTCTACTACGCCTCGGGCGCGCTCGACCTGCCCGGCGCCATGTTCACCGCCAGCCACAACCCGGCGCAGTACAACGGCATCAAGCTGTGCCGCGGCGGCGCCCGGCCGGTGGGCCAGGACAGCGGCCTGGCCATCGTCCGGCGGCGCGCCGAGGAGCTGCTGAACGACCTCGACGCGGTGGCCGAGGTGCCGCCGATGATCTCCGAGCGCAACCTGCTCGCCGACTACGCCGCGCACCTGCGCGGGCTGGTCGACCTCTCGGGCATCCGCCCGCTCAAGGTCGTCGTCGACGCCGGCAACGGCATGGGCGGCTACACCGTCCCGGCCGTGCTCGGCGACCAGGAGCTGACCGCGCTGCCGCTGGAGATCGTGCCGCTCTACTTCGAGCTGGACGGCTCGTTCCCCAACCACGAGGCCAACCCGCTGGACCCGGCCAACCTGGTCGACCTGCAGGCGGCCGTCCGCACCCACGGCGCCGACCTGGGCCTGGCCTTCGACGGCGACGCCGACCGCTGCTTCGTGGTGGACGAGAACGGCGACCCGGTCTCGCCGTCGGCGATCACCGCGCTGGTCGCCAAGCGGGAACTGGCCAAGTTCCCGGGCAGCTCGGTGATCTACAACGTGATCACCTCGCTGGCGGTGCCGGAGATCATCAAGGAGAACGGCGGCGTCCCGGTCCGCAGCCGGGTCGGCCACTCCTTCATCAAGGCCGAGATGGCCCGGACCAACGCGGTCTTCGGCGGTGAGCACTCGGCGCACTACTACTTCCGCGACTTCTGGTTCGCCGACACCGGCATGCTGGCCGCGATGCACGTGCTCGCCGCGCTCGGCGGTCAGCAGCGGCCGCTGTCGGAGTTCGCCGCCGAGTTCGAGCGGTACGCCGCCTCAGGTGAGATCAATTCCACGGTCACCGACGCGGCCGCGACGGTCGCCGAGGTGCGGGCCGCGTTCCCGGACGCCACCTTCGACGAGCTCGACGGCATGACGGTGCAGCTCGCCGACGGCAGCTGGTTCAATCTGCGCGCCTCGAACACCGAGCCGCTGCTGCGGCTGAACGTGGAAGCGGGCAAGCCGGACCGGATGGCGGCCCTGCGCGACCAGGTGCTCGCCATCGTTCGCGGTTAGGATCACCTGGTTCCGCTATGCCCGCGCACGTTTAAGGAGCCGTTCGGTGGCCCTCGACCCGCAGTTGCTGGAGATTCTGGCCTGCCCGGACACACACCACGCGCCGCTGGAGTACGACGCCGGCGCGCAGACGCTGACCTGCACGGAGTGCGGACGGGTCTTCCCGGTGCGTGACGACATCCCGGTTCTGCTCCTGGACGAGGCCACCACCGCGGGAAAGGCGTCCTGATGGCCGGCCCGATCGCCGGCGGCTCCGGCCTGACCGGCCGCCGGGTGGCGGACGAGTCGCTGCTCGCCGACGAGAAGACCATGCTGGAGAACGACCCGGGCGGCATGCTGCGGGCCACGGCCTCGGCCGGCGCCCAGGTACGCGAGTCCGCGGCGCTCGCCGCCGAGGCCAACCTGAGCGTGCTGGCCGACGAGGGCCGCCCCCGCGCGGTGGTCGTCGCCGGCATCGGCACCGCCGGCCTGACCGGCAACATCCTGGCCACCGTCGCGGGCCCGCGCTGCCCGGTGCCGGTCATCGGGCACCGCAGCGCCGGCGTGCCCGGCTGGGTCGGCGCCGCCGACGTGGTCATCGCGGTCTCCGCCAGCGGCCGCAGCCCCGAGGCGCTGGCCGCCGCGGACGCCGCCGCCCGGCGCGGTGCGCGCCTGGTGGCGATCGGCAACCCCGACTCCGAGCTGCAGGCCATGGCCGAGCGGGCCCGGGCGCCGTTCATCCCGGTGCCGCGCCGGGCACCGGCCCGGGCCAGCCTCTGGGGCCTGGCCGTGCCGGTGCTGCTGGCCGCCCGCAGCCTGGGCCTGGTCAAGGTCAACGAGGCCGACCTGGCCGAGACCGCGGCCCGCCTGGACGCCGACGCCGAGCGCTGCCGGGCCGGCGCCGAGTCCTTCGTCAACCCGGCGAAGTCGCTGGCCCTGGGCCTGGCCGGGTCGATCCCGATCGTGTGGGGCTCGTCCCCGCTGGCCACGGTCGCCGCCCGCCGCTTCGCCGACACGCTGGCCGCCAACGCCCGCTACCCGGTGATGGCCGGCGCGCTCGGCGAGGCCGGCCGCGGCCGGGTCGGCCTGCTCGACGGGCCGTTCGGCGGCCTGGCCGAGTCGTCCCGGGACATCTTCGCCGACCCGGACTCCGAGGAGGAGCTCACCACCCGGCTGCGCCTGGTGGTGCTGCGCGACGGCGGGCTCAACCCCGAGGAGGAGGCCGACGAGCCGGTGGCCGTCGAGGAGCGCCGCGCGGACGCGGTGCAGACCCTCGCGGAACGCCGAGGCGTGCGCTGCGACGTGGTCACCGCCGAGGGCGGCTCCGCCCTGGAGCGGCTGGCGTCGCTGGTCGCCGTCCCCGACTTCGCCTCGATCTATCTCGCCCTGGCCCACGGCCTGGACCCGATGGCCGTGCCGGCGATCAACGAGATGAAGGAGCTCAGCAACCCGATGCCAGAGGGACTCCAGTGAGCGCGGGGGGCGGCACCAGAGCGATCGTCGCGGCCCTGGCCGCGAACCTGGGCATCGCGGTCACCAAGTTCGTCGCCTGGCTGCTGACCGGCTCGTCGTCGATGCTGGCCGAGGCGATCCACTCGGTCGCCGACTCCGGCAACCAGGCGCTGCTGCTGCTCGGCGGCAAGCGGGCGCAGCGCCGGGCCACCCCGGAACACCCCTTCGGCTACGGCCGGGAGCGCTACGTCTACGCGTTCATCGTCTCCATCGTGCTGTTCAGCGTCGGTGGCCTGTTCGCGCTCTACGAGGCGTACCACAAGCTGCACGAGCGGGAGGGCATCCACAGCTGGCACTGGGTGCCGGTGGTGGTGCTGGTGGTCGCGATCGGCCTGGAGAGCTTCTCGTTCCGCACCGCGATCGTGGAGTCCAACCACACCCGGGGCAAGACCTCCTGGGTCAACTTCGTGCGCCGCGCCAAGGCCCCCGAGCTGCCGGTGGTGCTGCTCGAGGACGCCGGCGCCCTGCTCGGCCTGGTCTTCGCGCTGTTCGGCGTGGTGCTGACCCTGATCACCGGCGACGGCCTCTGGGACGCCATCGGCACCGGCATGATCGGCCTGCTGCTGGTCGCCATCGCGTTCATCCTGGCGGTGGAGACCAAGAGCCTGCTGCTCGGCGAGGGCGCCACCCCGGAGGACGTCACGAAGATCGAGCAGGCCATCACCGGCGGCGCCGGCATCGAGCGCATCATCCACATGAAGACCCTGTACCTGGGTCCCGAGGAACTGCTGGTGGCCGCGAAGATCGCGGTGCCGCCGACGGAGAACGCGGCCGAGGTGGCCCAGCACATCAACGAGACCGAGGCGCGGATCCGCGAGGCAATGCCGATCGCCCGGGTGATCTACCTCGAGCCCGACATCTATAGCCCGCAGGCCGCGGCGGCGTCGTCCGCGGACCTCGGCACTGCGTAACTTCTTCACGAACGGGGGCGGCCCGGTGGCTGCTGTACTCCCACTGCGGGGCGTCATCCGGCCGTACGCCTGGGGCTCACGGCAGGCGCTGGCCGAGCTCCAGGGCCGGCCGGCGCCCAGCGACGCTCCCGAGGCGGAGCTGTGGCTGGGCGCGCACCCGGGCGACCCGTCCACGGCGACCGGGCCGGACGGGCCGGTCAGCCTGGCCGCGCTGATCGCCGACGACCCGAAGGGCCAGCTCGGCGCGGAGGTGGCGGAGGAGTTCGGCGCCCGGCTGCCGTACCTGATGAAGGTGCTGGCGGCCGCGGCGCCGCTGTCGCTGCAGGCCCACCCGGACGCGGAGTACGCGAAGCAGGCGTACGCCGCCCAGCAGGCCGATCCGGGGGCGGCGCGCAACTACACGGACGCGCACCACAAGCCGGAGATGCTGGTCGCGCTCACGCCGTTCGACGCGCTCTGCGGCTTCCGGGCCCCGGACGTGTCGGCGGCGGTCCTGGAGGGCCTGCACCTGCCACGCCTGGCCCCGGTGGTCGCGGCGCTGCGGGCGGGCCCGGCCGGGCTCCGCGACGCGGTCCGCGCCCTGCTGACCTGGCCGGCGGAGGACCGCGCGGCGCTGATCGAGGACGTGGTCACGGCGGCCCGCGCCGACCGTACGGGCAACCGGAGCTATGCGCTGGCCGCCGACCTGGCCGGCCACTATCCCGGCGACCCGGGCGTGCTGGTGGCGCTGCTGCTCAACCAGGTACGGCTGGCGCCGGGCGAGGCGATCTGGATGCCGGCCGGCAACCTGCACGCGTACCTGGCCGGCACCGGCGTCGAGATCATGGCGGCCAGCGACAACGTGCTGCGCGGCGGCCTGACCCCGAAGCGGGTGGACGTCGAGGAACTGCTGCGGGTGCTGCGCTTCGAGGTCCTGGACGACCCGATCCTGCCGTCGACCGAGCCGGCGCCGGGGGTACGCACCTGGCAGGTGCCGGTCCGCGAGTTCGCGCTGTACCGACTGGAACTGACCCCGTCCACGCCGCCGATGCGCCTGCCGGGGGAGGGCCCCCGGATCGTGCTCGGCATCCGGGGCGACGTCTTCGTGGCGGAAGCGGTGGACGGCACCCCGGTCGAGGTGAGACCGGGCACGGCGGCCTACGTCCCGGCTGAGACGGGCCCCGCCACGGTGGCCGGCGTGGGCGAGGTCTTCGTGGCGGCCGTCGGCTCCTGACCGTGCGCACCATTCTCATCCGGCCCGGCGACGCATCCGACGTGCCGGCGGTGCTGGAACTGCTCGACGCGGCGGCCCGCGGGCTGGTGGCCCGGGGCCGGCCGGGCCAGTGGGGCACCGAACCGCTGTCGGCCGAGCCGGAGCGCCGCGCCCGGATCAGCGCCTGGGCCCGCGACGGCGGCCTGCACCTGGCGTGCCTGTCGGGGCGTCCGGTGGGCGCGCTGGTGCTGGGCGACGCGCCGGCCCACCTCCCGCCGGCCCCGGAACCCGAGCTGTACGTGAACTGGCTGGTCACCGACCCCGCGTACGCGGGCGGCGGCATCGGCGGTCAGTTGCTGAACCGGGCCCGGCAGCTGGCCCGGGAGAGCGGCGTGGCGCTGCTGCGGGTGGACTGCTACGCGGGGGACGACCAGGCGCTGGTCCGCTATTACGAGCGCGAGGGCTTCCGCCGGGTCGCGTCATTCACGGACGAGCGCGCAGCCGGCCCCTGGCCCGGCCAACTCCTCGAACACCGCCTGCCGCCGGCACCCGACCACGGCCTGCCGCCGGCACCCGACCACCGCCTGCCGCCGGCATCCGTGGACGGCTTGCCGCCGGTATCCGGCCACCACCTGCCGCCGCCGACCGGAAACCGCCCCTAACGTGACACCTCCCAATGATTAATCACGAAATTTCCGGATTTGCTTGACATGGCGTGTGCGGAGTGTGAATCTATAAACACGCAGCGTCATTGGTGATCGGGGGGTCCCACGGACGCGCGCGGTACCAAACCGGGGGGATGAACGGGGCGGCGAGTCTTCGGACACGTCGCCCCGTTCGCTATCCAGCCGCGGCCGCGGCCGGAACCGCAACAAGCCGGCTCCGAAGCGAGCCGCCGTCGGGCTGAGCAGCAGTCGGGCCGAGCCATGCCGGCACCGGAGCGAGTCGGAAACCGAGCGAGTCGGAAACCCGAGCGAGTCGGAAACCGAGCGAGTCGGAACCGAACGAGAATCCGTGCCCGTGCCCGTGCCCGTGCCCCAGGCCCAGGCCCAGGCCCAGGCCCAGGCCCGTGCCCGTGCCCGTGCCCGTGCCCGTGCCCCAGGCCCAGGCCCAGGCCCAGGCCCAGGCCCGGGCGCCGGAGGGCTGCGAACTGCCCGTTCACCCGCCGGGCCGGCCTCCACGGCGCGGAGCCGGGCCGCCTCCCGAGATCCTGCCCGGCGGCCGGGTGCGAAGGCTGCCCCTCGCCCGGCGTGCCGGTGTGCTGGTCGACCCCGTGTTGCTTGTGGTCGGGTCGGTGCCCGTACCGGAAAATCCGGGCCTCATCCCCGCTCGCGTCGTTGTCCCGTTGCCGGCCTTGGCCGGCGCGTAAAGTTGACCGCTGCCTTGACCCCCGTCTCTCAGGAGCATGGATGACCAGCACACTCCCCGCCGCGAGTGGCGCGCCGCGCCCGACGACCGTGGCCGGCGGCGATTTCAAGGTTGCCGATCTGTCGCTCGCCGCGTTCGGGCGCAAGGAGATTCAGCTGGCCGAGCATGAGATGCCCGGCCTGATGTCGCTGCGCCGGGAGTACGGCCCGAGCCGGCCGTTGCGGGGCGCGCGGGTGACCGGCTCGCTGCACATGACCATTCAGACCGCCGTGCTCATCGAGACGTTGACCGCGTTGGGCGCCGAGGTCCGTTGGGCCTCCTGCAACATCTTCTCCACCCAGGATCACGCCGCCGCGGCGGTTGTCGTCGGGCCGGACGGGAGCCCGGCGGAGCCCCGGGGTGTGCCGGTCTACGCCTGGAAGGGTGAGACGCTCGAGGAGTACTGGTGGTGCACCGAGCAGGTGCTGCGCTGGCCCGACGGCGAGGGCCCGAACATGATTCTTGACGACGGCGGTGACGCCACGCTGCTGGTGCACAGGGGCGCCGAGTTCGAGAAGCTCGGCGCGGTCCCGGCCGCGGACGCCGCCGACTCCGAGGAGCACGCGGTTGTCCTGTCGGTGCTGCGGCGCAGCCTGGCCGAGGACGATCGGCGCTGGACCCGGGTCGCCGCGAACATCAAGGGTGTCACCGAGGAGACCACCACCGGCGTGCACCGCCTCTACGAGATGCAGCAGCAGGGCATGTTGCTGTTCCCGGCGATCAACGTCAACGACTCGGTCACCAAGAGCAAGTTCGACAACAAGTACGGCTGCCGGCACTCGCTGATCGACGGTCTCAACCGGGCCACCGACGTGCTCATCGGTGGCAAGGTCGCGGTGGTGTTCGGCTACGGGGATGTCGGCAAGGGCTGCGCCGAGTCGCTGCGCGGGCAGGGCGCCCGGGTCGTCGTCACCGAGGTCGACCCGATCTGCGCGTTGCAGGCCGCGATGGACGGCTATCAGGTCGCCACGATCGACGACGTGGTCGAGACCGCGGACATCTTCATCACCGCGACCGGTTGCTACAGCGTCATCACCCACGAGCACATGGCCCGGATGAAGCACCAGGCCATCGTCGGCAACATCGGCCACTTCGACAACGAGATCGACATGGCCGGCCTGGCGCGGCGCCCGGACGTCCGGCGGATCACCGTCAAGCCGCAGGTCGACGAGTGGCGGTTCGATGACGGGCACGCGGTGATCGTGCTCTCCGAGGGCCGGCTGCTGAACCTGGGCAACGCGACCGGGCATCCGTCGTTCGTGATGAGCAACAGCTTCTCGAACCAGACGATCGCCCAGATCGAGCTGTTCACCAAGACCGAGCAGTACCCGGTCGGGGTGCACGTGCTGCCCAAGCACCTGGACGAGAAGGTCGCCCGGCTGCACCTGGGCGCGCTCGGCGTCAAGCTCACCGAGCTGACCAAGGAGCAGGCGGCCTACCTGGGTGTCGCGGTGGAGGGCCCGTACAAGCCGGACCACTACCGTTACTGAGCCGTACGTGGAAAAGCGAACCGGCGGTTGCCGCCACCGGTCCGCTTCCCTGTCTGCCGGTCGCCCCCGCAGGCGGCCCGCAGGTTGCCGCAGAGACCCCGCGGCCTGGTGCGCGGTCTCCCGCCCGGCGACCCGCACCAAAGTCTCTTCCCTCTCATTACCACACGCTCCGGGCTTAACTGCAAGTGCATAAAGTGCTGTGCAAGTTGCACTGGGTCACCGGTACGGTAGGTCGGGTGGCGAGGCCGACATCGATGGCCGCACGCCGGGAGCTCGGTGACGAGCTGCGCCGGTTGCGGGGGGAACGCCGGGGCGCCGAGGTCGCGGGCCGGCTGGGCTGGTCCGAGTCGAAGCTGAGCCGGATCGAGACGGCCCGGACCGGGATCAGCGAGGCCGACCTGGAACGGGTGCTCCGGCTCTACAGCTGTACCCCGGACGAGCACCTGCGGCTGCGGGAGCTGGCCCGGCGGGGGCGGGTCCGGGTCTGGTGGGCGCCGTACCGGTCGTGGGTGGCCGAGCCCTACGACGAGTACGTGGCGTTCGAGGCCGAGGCCGTCGTGATGTCCGAGTGGGAGTCGCAGGTCGTGCCCGGACTGTTGCAGACCGACGAGTACGCGCACGCCGTCATCGAGGTGGGCGCCGAGGTGCGTGACCCCGAGGTGGCCCAGCGCCGGATCGCCCTGCGGATGGCGCGGCAGAGCGTGCTGACCCGCGACCCGCCGCCCCGGCTCTGCATCGTCATCGACGAGGCCGTGCTGTACCGGGAGGTCGGCGGCCGGGCCGTCCTGCGCCGGCAGTTGCAGCGGCTGCTGGACGCCAGCCAGCGTCCCGGCGTCGACCTGATGGTGCTGCCGTTCTCCGCCGGCTCGCACGCGGCGCTGACCGAGGCCTTCGTGATCTTTGAGTTTGCCGGGGACCAGCGGCCGCCGGTGGTGCACTCTGAAGATCTGATCGGCGGGCGGCTGCGTACCAAGCCGGCCGACGTGCGGGTCTACCGGGACGCGTTCGCCGACCTGCGGGGCCGGGCGCTGGATGTCGCACAAACCCGGGAAATCATCGCCCGAACAGGCGACCGCCTCCGATAGGCCCTCCCGCGTTGTAGCCAATGATATTCATCCGGTGAAAGGCATGACATTGCAGCAGAACGCTCTGACCTGGCAAAAGAGCACCCGTAGTGGTGCGGCCGGGCACTGTGTCGAGATCGCCTCGGCCGCTTCCGCCGTGTTCGTCCGCGACAGCAAGGACGTCACCGGGCCGGTCCTGGAGTTCGGCACCCGGGGCTGGGCCGAGTTCCTCGCCGGCGTCCGGGACGGCGAGTTCGACCGCGCCGTCTGATCCGCGGGTGCGGCGGCCTCCGGTGCGGGGCCGCCTCCCTGTGACCTGCGAGATAGCGCGTCGGCTTGACTGATGAGCCACGTTCGTGACTAAGGTATGCCGAGCCTTACTTAGGGATGCCTTAGCAACGGAGTGCCATGCTCGCCACCTACCTCATCGGCCTGCGTGAGGGGTTGGAAGCCACCCTGGTGGTGAGCATCCTCATCGCCTTCCTGGTGAAGTCCGACCGCAGAGACCGCCTTGTCCAGGTCTGGCTCGGCGTCGGGCTGGCCGTCGCGCTGTCGGTCTTCTTCGGCTGGCTGCTCAGCTACACCTCGACCACGCTGCTGCAGAAGTACGAGCACCGCGAGCTCTTCGAGGCGGTCACCTCGATCCTGGCCGTGGTCTTCGTGACCTGGATGATCTTCTGGATGCGCCGGGCCGCCCGCTCGATCGCCGGTGACCTGCGCGGCAAGCTCCAGGACGCGCTGGCGGTCGGCTCGATCGCGGTCGCCGTGATGGCCTTCCTCGCCGTCGTCCGCGAGGGCCTCGAGACCTCGCTCATCTTCTACTCCGCCGTGCAGGGCGCCGCCGACAACAGCCGCCCGCTCTACGCGCTGCTGGTCGGCATCGCATCCGCGGTGGTGATCGGCTACCTGATGTTCGCGACCGCGGTGCGGATCAACCTGTCGGTCTTCTTCAAGTGGACCGGTGTCCTGCTGATCCTGGTCGCCGCCGGCATCGGAAAGTACGGCGTGCACGACTTCCAGGAGGCGGACGTCCTGCCGGGGCTCAACAACCTGGCGTACGACATCAGCGGCGTGCTCGACCCGTCGGCCTGGTACACCGCGTTGCTGACCGGCATGTTCAACATCACCCCCACCGCCTCGGTGCTCGAGACCGTCACCTGGGCCGCGTACGGCATCCCGGTGCTCGTGCTCTTCCTCCGGCCGGCGCGCAGCAAGGCGCCCGCTGTCACCCCCGAACCGGCCCCGGCGCCCGCGCCGCAGCAGTAGGAGACAACCCGCCCATGCGTACCACCCGAATCCTCGCGCTCGCCGCGGTCGGCGTCCTCGGCGGCGCCCTGGCCGCGTGCGGCGGCGACAAGGCCGACGACACCACCGCCGGTGCCACGGGCGGGCCGATCGCCGTCAAGGCCTCCGACACCGCGTGCGAGGTGGCCCGCACCACGGTTGACGCCGGCACCAGCGTCTTCACCATCACCAACGGCGGCAACAAGGTCACCGAGTTCTACGTGTACGCCGCGGGCGACCGGGTCATGGGCGAGGTGGAGAACATCGCGCCCGGCCTCTCCCGGGAGCTGCACGTGGAGCTGCCGGCCGGCACGTACGAGACCGCCTGCAAGCCCGGCATGAGCGGCAAGGGCATCCGGGCCGCGCTGACCGTCTCCGGTTCGGCCGCCCCGCTGACCGACGACGCCAAGCTCGCCGCCGCGACCGCCAGCTACTCGCGGTACGTCAGGAGCCAGACCGCCGCCCTGCTGCCCAAGACCGAGGAGTTCGTGGCCGCGGTCAAGGCCGGCGACATCAACAAGGCCAAGGCGCTGTTCCCGGTCACCCGCACGTACTGGGAGCGGATCGAGCCGGTCGCGGAGATCTTCGGTGACCTCGACCCGAAGATCGACGGTCGCGAGGAGGTCATCGAGGAGGGCATGGAGTTCACCGGCTTCCACCGCCTGGAGAAGGACCTCTGGGCGGCGAAGCCGGACGTGTCCGCCGACGGCCCGATCGCCGATCAGCTCCTGGTCGACGTCAAGGAGATCGTGGCGCGCGCCAACGCCGAGAAGCTCTCCCCGCTGCAGCTCGCCAACGGCGCCAAGGAACTGCTCGACGAGGTCGCCACCGGCAAGATCACCGGCGAGGAGGACCGCTACTCGCACACCGACCTGTGGGACTTCAGCGCCAACGTGGAGGGCTCCAAGGCGGCCATCGCGGCACTCCGCCCGGTGCTCGAGGAGCGCGATCCCGCGCTGGTCAAGACCCTGGACGCCGAGTTCGCGAACGTGGACAGCGCGCTGTCGAAGTATCGCGACGGCGACGGCTGGAAGTTGCACAACACCCTCAGCGAGGCCGACCTGAAGGGGCTCTCCGACGCGATCAACGCGCTCGCCGAGCCGATCAGCAAGGTCGCCGCGGTGGTCTCGAAGAAGTAGAGGGAGCCTCGATGTCCGACAGCATCGTCTCGCGCCGGCGGGCCATCGCGCTCGCCGGCGTCGGCGTGGCGGGGGTGGCCGGTGCGGCCGCCATCGGTGGCGCCCTGGTCAAGGAGGCGTTCGCCGACGAAACCCACCCGGTCGAGGGTGCCGTGGCGTTCACCGGCGAGCACCAGGCCGGCATCGTCACGCCCGCCCAGGACCGGCTGCACTTCGTCGCGTTCGACGTCATCACCAAGGACCGGGAGCGGCTCATCGGCCTGCTGAAGGACTGGACCGCCGCCGCGGCCCGGATGACCGCGGGCCAGGACGCCGGCGAGATCGGCGCGGTCGGCGGCATCCCGGAGGCGCCGCCGGACGACACCGGCGAAGCGCTGGGTCTGCCGCCGTCGGGACTGACCATCACGGTCGGCTTCGGACCGACGCTGTTCCGCGACGCGACCGGCAAGGACCGCTTCGGCATCGCCGCCCAGCGGCCCGCGGCGCTGGCCGACCTGCCGCATTTCCCGGGCGACCGGCTGGACGAGGCCATCTCGGGCGGTGACCTGTGCGTGCAGGCCTGCGCCAACGATCCGCAGGTGGCGGTGCACGCGATCCGCAACCTGGCCCGGATCGGCATGGGCGTGGTCAGCGTGCGCTGGTCGCAGCTGGGCTTCGGGCGCACCTCGTCCACTTCGACCGCCCAGGCGACCCCGCGTAACCTGTTCGGCTTCAAGGACGGCACCGCCAACCTCAAGCTCGAGGAGACGGAGCTGCTGCGCGACCACCTGTGGGTGCAGCCGGGCGACGGGCCGGAGTGGATGACCGGCGGCTCGTACCTGGTGAGCCGCAAGATCAAGATGATCGTCGAGACCTGGGACCGCACGTCGCTGGCCGAGCAGGAGCTGATCGTCGGCCGGCGCAAGGGCTCCGGCGCGCCGCTGGGCAGGACCGGCGAGTTCGAGGAGCCCGACCTGAACGCCCGCACCGCCGACGGCGAGCCGGTGCTGGCCGTCAACTCGCACGTCCGGCTGGCCCACCCGACGATGAACGGCGGCGCCCGGCTGCTCCGCCGGGGCTACAACTTCGTGGACGGCTCGGACGGCCTGGGCCGGCTCAACGCGGGCCTGTTCTTCATCGCCTACCAGCGCGACCCGCGCACGCAGTTCGTGCCGATCCAGCGCAACCTGTCCCGCACCGACCTGATGAACGAGTACCTCAAGCCGGTCTCGCAGGCCCTGTTCGCCTGCCCGCCCGGCGTGGCCGGCCCGGACGACCACTGGGGCCGGGCCCTGTTCGTCTAGCCTGGATTTTTCCGGGCCGTCGGTCCATGATCAGCAGCGCCGCCGCCGATGATCGCCGGGCGGTCACACGGGCCTGAAGGGGACAGTGCAATATTGGATCGCATGAGAGCCCGGGTACTCGTCGTCGATGACGACCCAGCGCTGGCCGAGATGCTCGGTATCGTCCTGCGCAGCGAAGGTTTCCTGCCCTCCTTCGTCGCCGACGGCGAACGTGCCCTCGCCGCGTTCCGCGAGAGCCGGCCGGACATCGTCCTGCTGGACCTGATGTTGCCCGGGATGAGCGGGATCGACGTGGCCCGGGCGATCCGCACCGAGTCCGGCATCCCGATCGTCATGCTGACCGCCAAGAGCGACACCGTGGACGTGGTGCTCGGCCTGGAGTCCGGCGCCGACGACTACGTGGTGAAGCCGTTCAAGCCCAAGGAGCTGGTCGCGCGGATGCGGGCCCGGCTGCGCCGGGGCGAGGACGCCGCGCCCGAGCTGCTCACCATCGGGCCGCCCGGCAACCAGATCACCATCGACGTGCCGGCGCACACCGTCTCCCGCGACGGCGAGGAGGTGAAGCTGACGCCGCTCGAGTTCGACCTGCTGGTCGCGCTCGCCCGCAAGCCGCGCCAGGTCTTCACCCGCGAGGTGCTGCTCGAGCAGGTCTGGGGCTACCGGCACGCGGCCGACACCCGGCTGGTCAACGTGCACGTCCAGCGGCTGCGCGCCAAGATCGAGCCGGACCCGGAGCGGCCGGAGATCATCCTTACGGTGCGCGGTGTCGGATACAAGGCGGGGACTGGGTAAGGGCAGCTAGAAGGGCCTTTAGTCCGGTCAGGGGCGGTGGTGGGGCGGTTGGACGGGGGGCTAACCTTGCCCCCGAGATGCATGCTCCCGCCTGGCTACCGATGCCCATCCGCCGCACCCTGAGGGTGGTGCGGCGGCAATGGCGTATCGCGCTGCGCCACGGCCACCGGCTCGCCGCACCCGCCCGCCGGGCCTGGCGCCGCTCGCTGCACCTGCGGGTGGTCACGCTGACCCTGGTGGCGTCCAGCCTGCTGGTCGGCGGCTTCGGCTGGTTCATCGCCGACCGCAGCACCCAGATCCTGCTGGACCGCGCCGAGGACGAGGTGCAGGCGCAGATGCAGGGCAAGGTGGAGTACGCCATGGCGCAGCTCACCGTGCACCCGCAGGTGCGCGACCCGAAGCTGCCGGCGACCATCTTCGACACGGTCAGCCGGCTGTCCGACGGCGACTCCGCCGAGAGCGGCGGCGCGATCGTCTCGCTGCGCGCCGACACCTTCCCGGAGCTCAAGCCGGTCACCTCGGTCAAGGTCGACACGTCGGCGCTGATCACCCGGGAGCTGGTCCGCACCGTGGCCGGCACCGGCCAGGTGGCTCAGCGGATCGGCACCGCCGAGGTGGGCGGCGAGCAGATCAAATACCTGGTGTACGGCTCACCGGTGCCGACCAGCTTCGGCCACGTCGAGCTCTACTACCTGGTGCCGCTGACCACCGAGGACCGGGCGGCCAACCAGATCCGCACCACGGTGCTGGTCACCGGCCTGGCCCTGGTGATCCTGCTCGGCGTGGTGGCCGGCCTGGTCACCCGGATGGTCGTCACCCCGGTGCGGGTCGCCGCCCGGACCGCCCAGCGGCTCTCGGCCGGCCTGCTCGACCAGCGGATGAAGGTCGACGGCGAGGACGACCTGGCCCTGCTGGCCGCCTCGTTCAACCAGATGGCGGCCAATCTGCAACGCCAGATCGTCCGGCTGGAGGAGATGTCCCGGCTGCAGCGGCGCTTCACCTCGGACGTGTCGCACGAGCTGCGCACGCCGCTCACCACGGTCCGGATGGCCGCCGACCTGATCTTCTCCGAGCGCGAGGAGTTCGAGCCGGCCGTGGCCCGCAGCGCCGAGCTGCTCCAGGCCGAGCTGGACCGGTTCGAGAGCCTGCTCACCGACCTGCTGGAGATCAGCCGCTTCGACGCCGGCTTCGCCGCGCTGGACGCCGAGCACACCGACCTGGTGCCGATCGTCGAGCGGGTCGCGGAGCGCCTCGGCGGGCTGGCCGAGCGGGTCGGCGTGGTCATCGAGCTGCGGCTGCCGGAGACCCCGGTGATCGCCGAGGTCGACCCGCGCCGGATCGAACGGGTGTTGCGCAACCTGGTCGGCAACGCGGTCGAGCACGGCGAGGGCCGCCCGGTCGAGGTCACGCTCGCCACCGACGAGGCCGCCGTCGCGGTGACCGTGCGCGACCACGGTGTCGGCCTCAAGCCGGGGGAGGAGCGGCTGGTGTTCAACCGGTTCTGGCGGGCCGACCCGTCCCGGGCCCGGCAGACCGGCGGCACCGGCCTGGGCCTGTCCATCTCCGTCGAGGACGCCCGGCTGCACGGCGGCTGGCTGGAGGCCTGGGGCGAGCCGGGCGGCGGCGCGCAGTTCCGGCTGACCGTGCCGGTGCGCTCCGGTGACCGCCTGGTCGCCGCCCCGCTGCCGCTGATCCCCCGGGACCGCGCGGTCGACGCGGTGCCGCTCGCCCTGGAGGCGGGGTCCGGCGCCCGTGGCGCGGCCACCGGCCCGAACGCCGGCGAGCCCGCCGAGGTGGCCCGGTGAGGCGCCGGTTCCGCTTGCTGCTGGCCGCGCCGCTGGCCGCCGTCCTGCTGGCCGCCGGCTGCGGCATCCCGGACAGCACCGACGTGCAGCGGGTCGGGCCGGGGCCCTCGACCGGCGCGTCCACCAGCGACGACGTCGCCCCGATCCGGAACGGCCGGGAGGCCAGCTCGGATCCGCGCACCTTCGTGAACTACTACCTGGAAGCCGCCGCCGGGGACCTGAACGGCGCGATGGACCGGGTCAAGGAGTTCCTCTCGCCGACCGCCGGCGCGCAGTTCCGGGCGCCGGCCGAGATCAGGGTGATCCACCCGGTCGACACGCTGGTCAACCCGGGCAGCGACGTGGTGACCCTGCGCGCCCAGACGGTCGGCGTGCTGGGCCGCGACGGCACGATCACCCCGCCCGCGGACTTCGCCGAGACCGAGTACAAGCTGACCGTGGCGTCGGTGGCGGGCCAGGACGGGCTGTTCGTCACCAAGGCGCCGCCGTTCCTGCTGCTCACCGACGACGCGCTGAACCAGTTCTACGAGCGCCGCAAGATCTACTTCTGGAACCTCGAGCACACCGGCCTGGTGCCCGACGTCCGCTATCTGCCCCGGGACCTGCCCTCCGAGCAGGTGCCCAACGAGGTCATCAAGTGGCTGATCGACGGGCCGTCGGCGCGGCTCGACGGCGCGGTGGAGGCGCTGCCCGAGGGCACCCTGCTGGACGGCAACGTGCCCGCGCCCAGCAACGACACGCTGCAGATCAACCTGAGTGGCCAGGCGGTGCAGCCGCCGGACGACGCCGCCGCCCTGGAACGGCTCGGCCGCCAGCTCATGTGGTCGCTGCGGCTCAACCTGCCGCGCACCCTGGAACTCAAGATCGGCACCCAGGAGACCGCCAAGTTCGGCGGCACCGGCTACCTGACCAGCAACGCGGCCTACGCGCTGGCGGCCACCCCGGAGCGGTTCCTGATCTACAACGGCCAGATCCGCCGGATGTCCGACTCGCCGAAGGCCACCGAGCCCGTGCCGGTGCTGCGCCCGGAGGCCAACCGCTCGGTCCGCGCCGCGGCCCTGGCCGGCGCGGGCACCCGCCGCTTCGCCGCCCTGGTGGTCAACGCGGCCGGCAAGCAGGAGCTGCGGCTCGGCGCCACGGCCGCCGAGGAGCAGGTCAACCTCGCCAAGGTACGGCTGCCCGCGGGCGTCACCGGCCAGCCGGTCTGGGCGATCACCTCGGACGACCCGCACGTCCCCGCGGTCGGGCTGATCACGGTCGGCGGCCGGCTCTACAGCTTCAGCACGGACAGCCCGGCGGTCACCGAGGTGGGCGGCGCGGGCGCGGTGCGGAGCATCTCCACGGTGGCGGTGGCGCCGGACGGCCGCCGGCTGGCCCTGGTGGCGGGCGGCCGGCTCTGGGTCGCCGTGCTCTCCACCAGCGGCGACGGCGTGCAGATGCTGCAGCCCGTGCCGGTGCTCACGGCCGGGTTGCGGCAGATCAGCGCCGTCGACTGGAGCAGCGAGACCTGGCTGACGGTGGCCGGCGCCCGCTCCGACCGCAACCGGGTGGCGATCTACGAGATGACCGTCGACGGCTCCGAGATCCGGTCCCGGCTCGACGACATCGGCACGGACAACGTCAGCTACCTGACGGCGTACCCGGTCAGCCCGGTGAGCGGGTCGGACAGCTCCGACACGGTCGCGTACGTGGCCAAGGGCGCCGCGTTCGACGTGCTGTCCGGGCCGGTCCGGATCGGGGTGGCGGAGCTCGCCGTCCCGGTGCCGAACTCACCGCCCGGTGCCGAGCCCACCGCCCCGTTCTTCCTGCGCTGAGCGGCTGGGCATGCTGCGGGCACGGCTGTCCGGGCTGGGCGCCGACCTGGCCGACCTGGTGCTGCCGAGCGCCTGCGCCGGCTGTGCCGCCGAACGGGTGCCCCTGCGGTACGGGGCGTGTGCCGTCTGCGCGGCCGCCCTGGAGGCCCTGACGCCGTACGGGACCGCTCCGGTGCCGCCGCCACCCGGGATGCCCCGTTGCGTGGCTGTCGGGCCGTACGCGGGGCCGTTGCGGGGTGTGCTGCTCGCGTACAAGGAAAGGGGCCGGCACCGGCTCGCCCGGCCGTTGGGGGCGCTGCTGGCGATGGCGGTAGCCGAGGCCGCACGGCGCGGCGGCGCCGGACGGAGCGCGCCGGTGCGGCTGATCCCCGTGCCGTCGACCGCGGCAGCCGCCCGCGAGCGGCACGGTGACCACATGGCGAGACTGGCCGCACACGCCGTGCGTCGGCTGCGCGCGGCCGGCTGGAACGCTGAGGTGGGTCAGCCGCTGCGGGCGCTCCCGCGACCGGACTCTGCGTCACTGGACGTAGCCGGACGCGCTGCCGCGGCTGAGAGTTCGCTGCGAATCAAGGGTGGACCTATCGCGGTTTTGCGACGCCGAACCGCGATGCGAGGCACGCTGATAGTGGTCGACGACATCGTCACGACCGGGGCCACCCTGGCCGCGGTGGCGGGTCGCCTTCGGGAGGCGGACATGCAGGTCACGGGTGCCGCGGTGCTGGCGGCCACCAGGCTGCGCGCGAACCGGGCGGAGATCCGGGTACGGGCGCCCACCGGGGCGCCGCCAGGGCCGAAAGTCCGTGGTTCCGTTCCCCGAACGAGGGGTGACGGGCGGCCGTCGGCAGGTTAGCGTCTTGGTGACGAGGGTAAGTGTCCGCGACTTACCCGCCACCGGAGCGAAGTCGAAGCCCGCCGGCCGGGCTCGGGCCCGCCGCACCGGAAAGGAGCGTCCTCGTAAGCCGATTCGGTGATTTGCGTGGGTTCGCTCCATGATCCCGGGCATCGCCGAAGCCAGCACACCGCGTCGCAGTACGGCGCCCCCCGGCACCCCGTCGCCGGGCGCCCGCAGTTACGTAACGTTGGGGGAGGTCACGAGTGGACATTGTCGTCAAGGGCCGCAACGTAGAGGTTCCCGACCACTACCGGGAGCATGTCGCAGACAAACTGGCGAAGGTCGAGCGCTATGACCAGAAGCTGATCAGGGTCGACGTGGAGCTCTTCCACGAACGCAACCCCCGGCAGTCCGACAACTGCCAGCGCGTCGAGATCACCGTGGTGACCAGAGGGCCCGTGATCCGCGCCGAAGCGAGTGCCAAGGACTTCTACGGCGCGCTGGACCTTGCCTGCACCAAGCTGGACGGCCGCCTGCGCCGCGCCGCCGACCGGCGCCGTGTGCACCGTGGACGGCACGCACCGGTATCGGTCGCCGAGGCCACCGCCAAGCTCCCCACCGACCTGCCGAGCCTCACGCCGCAGGCCGAGGAATCCCCGGTGGCGACCGAGCTGATGGAACACGATGACAACCAGCCGTGGCGCATCGTGCGGGAGAAGGAACACCCCGCCGACCCGATGACCGTCGACGACGCTCTCTTCCAGATGGAGCTCGTCGGCCACGACTTCTATCTCTTTCATGACAAGGAGAGCGGCCGGCCCAGCGTCGTCTATCGGCGCAGAGGTTACGACTACGGCATTCTCAGCCTGGAAGCAACCGCGTAGCTGAGAAGAAGCCCTCCGGCTGGCGTGCGGTGATCCCGTACGTCAGCCGTCGAGGCGTGCGCCCTCCGCCAGCAGGTCCTCCGCCAGCAGTGCGAACTGCACGTCGTCGGTGCGCCGCCCGTCGTTGCCCGGCAACCGGGAACGCAGGTACGCCTCCCGCTTGAAGCCCGCCTTCTCCAGCACCCGCTGCGAGGCCAGGTTGGTCGGCAGGGCGCCGGCGATCAGCCTTGCGATGCCGGTCTCGGCGAACGCCCACAACGACAGCAGCTGCGCCGCCCGGGTCGGGAAGCCGCGCCCCCGCCAGCCCGGCAGCATGCTGTAGCCGATCATCGCCTGCCCGGTGCGTGGCTCCTGGTAGTACAACCCGATCTCGCCGGCCGGCCGGCCGCTCGCGGCGTCCAGGATGACCAGGTCGGCACGCTCACCCGCGAGCCAGTGCGCCTCGGCCCAGGCGCAGCGCCGGGCCATGTCCTCGCGGCTGGGCGCGACCGGCGGCACGCTGGTCGCCACGACCTCCGGCAGGCAGTGCAGCTCGGCGTGGAAACTCAGGTCGTCCGGGCCCAGCCGGCGCAGCGTCACCAGGCCGTCGGTGAGCTCGCCGCCGGGCAGGTCGGGCAGCAGGCGGTCGGCCGGCTCCGGCTTGTCGCCCGCCAGCCGCGCGTAGGCCAGCAGGTCGTCGCGGCCGCCGGTGCGGTTGGGCAGCACCGCGCGGCGTACTCCCTCGGCCCGGAAGCCGGTCGCGAGCGCGACCCGCTGGCTGGCGCCGTTCTCCCGGTGGGTGAGCAGCTCGATCCGGGCCATGCCGGTGTGGAACGCGTGCTCGGTGAGCGTGCGCACCGCCGCCACCGCCACGCCGCGCCGCCGGGCCCACGGGCCGACCCAGTAGCCGATCTCGCACTGCCCGCGGTGCGCCACCACCTTGTCCAGGCCGACCCCGCCGAGCAGCCGATCGGTCGCCGGGTCGGCGACGGCCCACAGTCCGCCGCCGTCGGCGAACATGCCCGGTGCCACGTCGGTGACGTACTCCTGCGCCTGGGCCCGGGTGAACGGCACCGGCAGCGGCGGCATGAACCGCCGCATCACCGGGTCGGCGTAGCCCGTCACCAGGTCGTCGACGTCACGCGGCGCGAGGGCACGCAGCCGGACGCCCGGCCCGGCCAGCGTGGGAACGATCATCACCCGTCACCTTTCACAGCGTCCTTCAGCAGCGCGCCCACCCAGCAGTCCCGCCGCTCGCCGTGGGCACCCAGGGCCTGCCGCAGCAGACCCTCGAGCGTGAAGCCTGCATGCTCGGCCACCCGCCGTGATGCATCGTTGCCCACCTCGGCGCGCCACTCGATCCGGGTCAGACCCAGCTCGGCGAAGCCCCAGCGGCAGATCTCGCGCACTGCGGCGGCCGCGTAACCGCGCCCGCGGAAGCCCGGCGAGACCACGAACCCGACCTCGGCCACCCCGGGTTCGGCGGGCCGCAGCCGCAGGTCGACCCGGCCCGCGTACGCGTCCCCGGCGGCGGCGATCACGAAGACCGCCTCGGCGCCGCGGGCCCAGCGGCCCGGCACGGAACGGTCGACGTGCTCCCGGGCGTGCCGCTCGGTGTACGGCCGCGGCCCGCCGAACCAGCGCGCGGTCTCCGGGTCGCTCCGGCACTCGACGATGCCGGGTACGTCGCCGCGGGTGGGCGGGCGCAGGGTCAGCTCGCCGGCGGTCAGGGTGGGCTGGGCCCCGCCGAAGGTGCGGGCGGCCCGGCGTACCGGATCGGGGACGTCCGTGCCCGCGGCCGTGAGGTCGCCGGGCAGCAGCGCGGCCAGCCACCGGTCCGGGCTCGCCGGCCCGGCGCCGGGCTGCTCGCCGATCATCGTGAAGCCGAGCCGCAGCGCGGTCAGCCGCGAGGCGTGGTTGCCGACCGTGGCCCGCCAGTCGATCCGGCTCAGCCCTTCGGCGAAGGCCCGGGTCAGCAGCGCGCGCCCGGCGCGTTCGGCGACCCGGCGGCCGCGCGCCCAGGGCGCGGACCAGTAGCCGATCCCGGCGGTGCCTGCCGCCCGGTCGATCGCGTTGAGCACGACGCTGCCGGCCAGCCGGCCACCGGCGAAGACACCCAGGTGCACGGCGGCGCCGGTGGCCAGTTGCCGCGGCGCGAACTCACCGACGAAGGCGGCGGCGTCCGACATCCGGTACGGCCGGGGCAGGCCGGTGAGCCAGCGGTGCAGGGCCGGGTCCTGGCACGCCCGGTGCACGGCCTCGGCGTCTCCCGGGGACCAGGGGCGCAGCAGCAGGTCGCCGGCGCGGATCGGAGCCGTTTCCACGCGGCCATCCTGCCCCGACACGCCCCGGCCCGGCAAAAGGTTGCGGGAGCCCGGCCGGGATGCGCTGTCAGCGAACTTGCTGCCCTGTTTGGGGGTGTTTGCGAGGTTGACCGGAGGCTCGGGTCACAGCCGCCCAGACAAGACGCCTACGATGGTTCGGCAGACCGTCTAGGGGAGCGTTGACCCGTGTCGATTTTGGAAAAATTCCTACGTGCCGGCGAAGGCCGTATGGTGCGTCGGCTCAAGGCGATCGCTAACGCGGTCAACTCGATCGAGGACGACTACACCGACCTCACCGACGACGAGCTGCGTGAGTGCACCGAGCAGTTCAAGGAGCGCGTCGCCGACGGTGAGTCACTCGACTCGCTGCTGGTGGAGGCGTTCGCGGTGGCCCGTGAGGGGGCCCGGCGAGTGCTCGGGCAGCGTGCGTACGACGTCCAGCTCATGGGCGGCGCCGCGCTGCACTTCGGCAACATCCCGGAGATGAAGACCGGTGAGGGCAAGACCCTGACCGGCGTGTTCCCGGCCTACCTCAACGCGTTGAGCGGCGACGGCGTGCACATCATCACGGTCAACGACTACCTGGCCCAGCGCGACGCCGAGTGGGTCGGCCGGGTGCACGTGTTCCTCGGCCTGACCGTCGGCGTGATCCTGCCGAACCGGCCGGCCGCCGAGCACCGGGCCGCTTACGAGTGCGACATCACGTACGGCACCAACAACGAGTTCGGCTTCGACTACCTGCGCGACAACATGGCGTGGTCGGCGGCCGAGCTGGTCCAGCGCGGCCACAACTACGCGATCGTCGACGAGGTGGACTCGATCCTCATCGACGAGGCCCGCACCCCGCTGATCATCTCCGGCCCCGGCGAGCACTCCGCCCGCTGGTACGGCGAGTTCGCCGCCCTGGTCGGCCGCCTGCAGAAGGGCAAGGACGGCGAGGGCGACTACGAGGTCGACGAGGCCAAGCGCACCGTCGCGGTCACCGAGCGCGGCGTCGCCCGGGTCGAGGACCGCCTCGGCATCGACAACCTGTACGAGTCGGTGAACACCCCGCTGGTGGGCTACCTGAACAACGCCATCAAGGCCAAGGAGCTCTACCGCAAGGACAAGGACTACATCGTCGACGAGAACGGCGAGGTGCTGATCGTCGACGAGTTCACCGGCCGCATCCTGCACGGCCGCCGCTACAACGAGGGCATGCACCAGGCCATCGAGGCGAAGGAAGGCGTCGAGGTCAAGCAGGAGAACCAGACCCTGGCGACCATCACGCTGCAGAACTACTTCCGGCTCTACAACAAGCTCGGCGGCATGACCGGCACGGCGCAGACCGAGGCCGGCGAGTTCAACCAGGTCTACAAGGTCGGCGTGGTGTCCATCCCGACGCACCGCCCGATGATCCGGATCGACCACCCGGACGTCATCTACAAGACCGAGAAGGCCAAGTTCAACGCGGTCATCGAGGACATCGCCGAGCGGCACGCGACCGGCCAGCCGGTCCTGGTCGGCACGGTCTCGGTGGAGAATTCCGAGATCCTCTCGACCCTGCTGCGCAAGCGCGGCATCCCGCACAGCGTGCTGAACGCCAAGTTCCACGCCCAGGAAGCCACGATCATCGCGCAGGCCGGCCGCAAGGGCGGCGTCACGGTCGCCACCAACATGGCGGGCCGCGGCACCGACATCCTGCTCGGCGGCAACCCGGAGTTCCTCGCGGCCAGCGAGCTGCGCCAGCGCGGCCTGGACCCGGTCGAGGACGCGGAGGAATACGCGAAGGCCCTCGAAGAGGTCCTGCCGAACTGGAAGGAAGCCTGCGAGGCCGAGGCCTCCGAGGTCACCGCCGCCGGCGGCCTGTACGTGCTGGGCACCGAACGGCACGACTCGCGCCGCATCGACAACCAGCTCCGCGGCCGCTCCGGCCGGCAGGGCGACCCAGGCGAGTCCCGGTTCTACCTGTCGCTGCAGGACGACCTGATGAAGCGGTTCCGCGCGGGCGCTGTCGAGGCGGTCATGGAGCGCTTCAACATCCCCGAGGACGTGCCCATCGAGTCGAAGATGGTCACCCGGCAGATCCGCAGCGCGCAGACCCAGATCGAGGGCCAGAACGCGGAGATCCGCAAGAACGTCCTCAAGTACGACGAGGTGCTGAACAAGCAGCGCATGGTCATCTACGCCGAGCGCAAGCGCGTGCTCGACGGCGAGGACATGCACGACCAGGCCCAGCACATGATCAACGACGTGGTCGCGGACTACGTCCGGGCGGCCACCTCGGACGGCTACGCCGAGGACTGGGACCTCGACCAGCTCTGGGTCAGCCTCAAGCGCCTCTACCCGGTCGCGGTCACCGTCGATGACCTCGTGGAGGAGTCCGGCGGCGAGCGCACCACCCTCGACCAGGAGTTCCTGATCGCGGAGCTGCAGAAGGACGCCCAGGCGGCGTACTCGGCCCGCGAGGAAGAACTCGGCGAGGACGCGGTCCGCGAGTTGGAGCGCCAGGTCCTGCTCGCGGTGATCGACCGCAAGTGGCGCGAGCACCTGTACGAGATGGACTACCTGCAGGAAGGCATCAGCCTGCGGGCGTACGCCCAGCGCGACCCGGTGGTCGAGTACCAGCGCGAGGGCTTCGACATGTTCAACCAGATGATGGAGGGCATCAAGGAGGAAGCGGTCGGCTTCCTCTTCAACCTCGAGGTCCAGGTCGAGGAAGCCCCCACCGTCACGGTCGACCCGTCCCAGGCGGTCCCGCTCCCGGGCGCCGAGCCGACCGTCGAGGTCCGCGCGAAGGGCCTGGGCGGGAACCGCCGCCCGCAGGCCCTGCAGTACACGGCGCCGACCATCGACGGCGAGGCCGGGGCCGGCGCTCCGCAGATCCAGCACGAGCAGCAGGCTCCCGCTCTGGGCCTCGGGTCGCCGGTGGTTCCGGCTGGGCCGGCGCATTCCTCGGCCAACCGGTCCCGGGGGTCCGGGCAGGCTGAGGCCAGCAACGGTCCGTCCCGGAATGCTCCCTGCTATTGCGGGTCCGGCAAGAAGTACAAGCGGTGCCATGGGGCGCCCGGGGCTGTTTAGCTCTTCCTGATTACGGCCTCGCGGCTTTGCCGCGGGGCCGTTTTCTTGTCCGCAACTGTCGCGCAGGCAGAAGGCGGCGGCAGGCTGGTGGGTGGAGCCCGGGGCGGCCACTGCCGGTACTGCTCGGTGGACGCCCCGGGAGCTAGATCAGGCGAAAGGTTGTCGCCAGCCAGGATTCGTTCTGTCGTTCCAGCCGGATAACCATCGCGTGGGTCTTGTCGCCGACTACCACGACCGCTGCCGCCTCCACTGCACCTTCCCGGGGTTCGCACAGTTGGAGGCGGACCACCGCCGCCGGGCGCTGGCGACTGCTGCGGCCCGTGGCTCGGGTCTGACGGGCTTCCGTCACCCGGCGGGCGCCTGCCACGCCCTGGGCCACCACCGTGGCCGCCTCGCGGGGCTGGGACAGCCGGCGGAGGTGTGCCGCCGGGCGGTAGCCGTTCAGGACCTCGATGCAGGTGCTCACGAAGCGGCGGACCGCCAGGCGGGCCTCCGTTGATGCGCCGGTCACCACCGTTCGCTTCACCGGTGGGGGTGGCGGGGGCGGCGGGGTGCGGTCGATCGGGCAGGACCAGTCGAGGGCCAGTTGGTGCGGGGTCGGCCAGGTGCGGAGGTCGCGTTCGTCGTCGAACGGGGGCTCGTGGCGGGGCGCCGGCCGCAGCCTGATCGCTGGTTGGGGACCTTGCCTCGTCACCGTGACCGTCGACATGAGCAGCCGCCAATCCTTGCGTTTGCCTTCGTTTGCCTTCGACAACGAGTGTGGCTTCGCGGATTGAGACACGTCAACGGCCGGGCCCGCGCCCTGTGGATAACCGGGTGTCAGTCCTGGTCGCGGTCGGTCAGCGGGTTCCGCTCGACCCAGCTGGCCGTTTCCTCGTACTTCTGGGCGATGTATTCCTCGAGCTTGGCGCGCTCCACGCGCCACTGGCCGCGGCCACCGATCTTGATCGCGGGGAGTTCGCCGCTGCGGACCATGTGGTAGACCTGCGAGTCCGAGACGTTCAGCTCGACCGCCACGTCGGACAGCAGCAGGAACCTGGGCTCCACGTCAGATCTCCCCACACCGTTCAGTTTGCCACCGTTTGCCTACGACGGCTGCCCCTGATCACCGGCGGCCAGCGCCCGGCCGGGCAGCGGGCTGGAGTAGACCACGCTCGTGGTCACCGCGCCCAGCCCCGAGATGCGCCCGGTGACCTCTTCCAGGTGGCGCATCGAACGGGTCAGCACCTTGAGCACGAAGCAGTCCTCGCCGGTCACGTGGTGCGCCTCGATGATCTCCGGGGTGCTGTCCAGCAGCGCGTGGAACGGCCGGTAGTTGCCCGTCGGGTAGCGCAGCCGGACCATCGCCATCACCTGGAGGCCGACCTTCTCCGGGTCCACCACCGCGCGGTAGCCGGCGATGACCCCGGTCTCCTCCAGCCGGCGGACCCGCTCGGCGACCGCGCTCGGCGACATCGCCACCGCCCGGGCCAGCTCCGCGAACGAGGCGCGGCCGTCGCGCTGCAACTCCGCCAGCAGGCGCCAGTCCGTCCGGTCGATCGTGGGATCCACGGGCATGGCCGCAAAGTACCGTTGATCTCGGCGTCGAGACAAGCTGGGGCCGTTGAGTGGCCCTGCCGGCGGCGGATCGGCCGCCCTAGCGTGATGACCATGATGAACCCGACCCGCGCCGCCGAGATCTTCGCCGAGCGTCTCGCCACCCAGACCGATGTCGCCGACGTCCGGGCCGCGCTGAGCAAGCCCGAGCCCGGCTTCGTGCTGATCGACTCGCGCTCGGCCGCCGCCTGGGCGCAGGGGCACATCCCCGGCGCCCTGCACCTGCCCACCGGCGAGATCGGCGCGCGGGCCGCCGACCTGCTCGACCCGGCCGTCCCGGTCGTCACCTACTGCTGGGGGCCCGGGTGCAACGGCGCGACCCGCGCGGCGCTTGCGCTCTCCTTGCGGGGGTACGCGGTCCGCGAGATGCTCGGCGGCGTCGAATACTGGGCGCGGGAGGGATTTCCGCTGCGCACCCCGGCCGGCGAGGTCGCCCGCGAGGCCGACCCGCTGGTAGCACCCTGCGGATGCTGAAAACACCGAAAGGGACACGACTGGCGGAACGAGCCTTCCGGTAGCCTCCGCGGCGATGTACTACGGGGACGGTCGAACCGCAGGGGGAAGAGTGCCGATCACCGATCTGGTCCGGGTCTACGTGCCGGCCACCGTACCGATGCTGGCCGAGATGCGGGCGTCCGGGCAGCTCGGCGCCGGGCCGACGGTCGCGCACGCCGTGACCCCGGCGCTGCGCGAGTGGTACGCCGAGGGCGACGAGGAGGAGCTGGAGTACGTCGCGTTCACCCGCGCCGCCCAGGCCGCGCTGCGGTTGCTGCGGCACGACTCGAAGGCACCGCGCCGGCGCGTGGTCGTCTCGGCCGACGTGGCCTCCGAGGCGCTGGTCCGCGAGGACGTCGACCTCGGCTCGAGCACGGTGCGGCTGCCGGTGGCGATCTCGCTCAAGGAGGTCGCGTCGATCCACGTCGACGGGCAGGGCGCGGCCGAGGACGTCGGCGCGGCGGCCGAGGTGGTCGAGGAGGCCCAGGCCGGCGATCCCGACGCCCAGTTCACGGTGGACAGCGCCGAGGACCACGAGCTCGAGTGGTACGCGGTGACCGAGCTCGACGAACTCGTCTGACCGCTCAGTCGTCCTGCCGCGCCGGCACGGTCTGCGGCTCGTCGGCCCGCTCAACCTCGTCGGGATCAACCGCCCGCGCCGCCCCGCCGTCGGCCGGACCCAGCGTCCGGCCGACCGCGACGATCGCCGTGAACGCGCCCACGAAGAGCACCACCAGCCCGTTGTTGAGCCGCGAGCCGCTCAGCATCTGCTGCACCGTCAGCTCCAGCTCGCTGACCTTGCCGGCCAGCTCCAGCACCCGCGACCCCGCCGTCCGGGTCAGTCCCTCGCCGACCACCAGCAGCAGCCCGGGGCCCGCGCCGGCCAGTGCGTACAGCGGCCAGCGCAGGTCGGTGCCGCGCCGGGCGCGGCGCAGCAGCCGGTACGCGATCAGGCCGCCGGCCAGGCCGCTGAGCACCGCCTGGAGCAGCCCGAACCAGCTCGCCGCGCTGGTCTGCGAGGCGGCCGTGTCGCCGGAGCCGAGCAGCGGCAGCACCATGTCCTGCAGCACGTTGAGCACGAAGCCGACCACGAAGACGGCGACCGCACCCCAGCACACCGCGGCGGTCACCCGCGGGTAGCGGAACGCGGCCAGCGCGCCGCCGATCGTCGCCGCGGCCGCGACCGTGCCGCCGACGACCGCGTACAGCCAGCCCTCGGTGTTGATCGTGATGATCGTGAGCGCGCCCAGCAGGCCGACCGCGAGGCCGGCGCCGGTCGCGACGGCGAAGCGGACGGTGACCCCCGGCCTGCGGTCGCCGCGGCTCAGGAACGCGAGCACGGCGAGCGCGACGGCCGCGCCCGCGACCAGGCTCGCGGAGACCGCCCCGGGCATCGCGTACGCGGTGGAGGTGACCTCCATCTCGGCGTCCACCCGGCCGGTGATGGTGGCCCGGGCGGACCACAGCATCGCGGCCATCCAGCTGATGCCGACGGCGGCCAGCAGCACGCCCCGCGAGGGTGCCTGTTCCGCGCCGTCCTGAGCGCCTTCAGCCGCCGTGACCTCGCCGTCCGCCTCACTCATGCGCCTCAGGGTACGCGGGCCCCCAGCGACCCGTGAGGGCCCTGGACGGCCGTTGCCCGCATGCGAGGATGGATTCCGACACACGATGTCACCACCAGGTAAAACCCACGAGGTTGAGGAGTACGTGATGGACGCCCTGTTTGCCGTGCCGGAGCCGCACAACGAGCCGGTGCGCAGTTACGCGCCGGGCAGCCCGGAGCGGGCCTCGCTGCGGACGCGGCTGGACGCGATGGCCGGCGAGCGCCCGGACCTCACCATGACGATCGGGGGCGAGCGCCGGCTGGGCGGCGGCGAGCCGATCGAGGTGGTGCAGCCGCACAAGCGTCACCACGTGCTCGGCGTCACCGGCAACGCCACGCACGAGGACGCCGCCGCCGCGGTGGCCGCCGCCAAGCGGGCCGCACCGGGCTGGCGCGCCCTGCCGTTCAGCGAGCGTGCCGCGGTCTTCCTGCGCGCCGCCGAGCTGCTGGCCGGCGGCTGGCGCGACACGCTCAACGCGGCCACCATCCTGGGCCAGTCGAAGTCGGTCCAGCAGGCCGAGATCGACGCCGCCTGCGAACTGATCGACTTCCTGCGCTTCAACGTCGCGTTCGGCGAGAAGATCCTCGGTGAGCAGCCGCAGTCCTCCCCGGGGGTGTGGAACCGCTTCGACCACCGCCCGCTCGAGGGCTTCGTCTACGCGATCACCCCGTTCAACTTCACCGCCATCGCCGGCAACCTGCCCTCGGCGCCGGCGCTGATGGGCAACACCGTGGTCTGGAAGCCGTCGCCGACCCAGCAGCTCGCCGCGCACTTCACCATGCGGCTGTTCGAGGCGGCCGGGCTGCCGCCGGGCGTGATCAACATGGTCACCGGGGACGGCCTGGCCGTGTCCGACGTGGTGCTGGCCGACCGGGACCTGGCCGGTATCCACTTCACCGGCTCCACGGCCACCTTCCGGCACCTGTGGCGCGAGGTCGGGGCGAACATCGACCGCTACCGGTCGTACCCGCGGCTGGTGGGGGAGACCGGCGGCAAGGACTTCGTGTTCGCGCACGCCAGCGCCGACGTGGACATGCTGCACACCGCGCTGCTCCGCGGCGCCTACGAGTACCAGGGCCAGAAGTGCTCGGCCGCGGCCCGGGCCTACGTGCCCCGCTCCATCTGGGAGGGCGGCCTGCGGGACCGGCTGGCGGCCTCGGTCTCGACGATCCGGTACGGCGACGTCACCGACCTGTCCACCTTCGGCGGCGCGGTGATCGACGGCCGGGCGTTCGCCAAGCACGCCGCGGCGCTCGACCGGATCAAGAACAGCGCCTCCTGCACCGTGCTGGCGGGCGGTACGGCCGACGACAGCGAGGGCTGGTTCGTCGCGCCGACCCTGGTGGAGTCCACCGATCCGGCGCACGAGGTGTTCACGACCGAGTACTTCGGGCCGATCCTCGGCGTGCACGTCTACCAGGACGCGTCCTTCGCCGACGCCGTCGCCCAGGCCGAGTCCGTGTCGCCGTACGCGCTCACCGGCTCCATCTTCGCCACCGACCGCTCGGTCGTGGACTGGGCCGCCACCGCCCTGCGCGACGCGGCGGGCAACTTCTACATCAACGACAAGCCGACCGGGGCGGTCGTGGGGCAGCAGCCCTTCGGCGGGGCCCGGGGCAGCGGCACCAACGACAAGGCCGGCTCGGTGCTGAACCTGCACCGGTGGGTGTCGCCGCGCACGATCAAGGAGACCTTCGAGGCCCCGACGTCCTGGCAGTATCCCCATATGGGTTGATTGTGGCTGTTTGCAGGCCGTTGCGTTTTCTTCACGCGGCGGCCTGCCGTCTTTAGAGGGGTTGCCGACCTGCAGCGCCGTCTGACCGTTTTCGTGAACCATTTTACCTCGTGACAGCCCCGCGCACCGGCAAAACGCCCGGTCCCGACCCTCGTGGTCGGACTGTCTGTGCGGGACAGTCGCTTGTGGAGACGCAAATTGGACGGATCGGGCGAAATCCTGGACGCGGGGACGACAAAGTGGCAGCTTAGAAGGCATGCCCGACTCTCAAATCAATCCCACGGCTGCCGCCCTTCTGGGCCTGCTCCACGAGGGCCCGATGACCGGTGGACAGCTCATGGCGGCTGCCGAACGCCGCCTCGGGCCGTACTGGTCGATGACGCGGAGCCAGGTCTACCGCGAATTGCCCGTGCTGGCCGAGATGGGCTTCGTCCGCCTCGGCAAGCCCGGGCCCCGGTCCAGCCAGCCCTACGCCATCACCGCCAGCGGCAAGCGTGCCTTCAGTCGCTGGCTCGCCGAGTCGCCAGGCCGCGACGCGATCCGTAACCCGGTCGCGCTGCGGGTGGCCTTCGGCCAGCAACATTCCGGCAACCAGCTCAAGACGCTCTACACCGGTGCCAACGAGTACCACTCGGAGGCCCTGGCGATGGCTCGGGAGCAGGCCAAGGAGGCCAAGAAGGCGGGCGACGCGTACGGCGCGGCGGCCCTGGAGTTCGCTGTCGCGTACCACAAGGCGGCCCTGAGCTGGCTGAAGGTCGCCCCGGCCGAGTAGCACCGATATTCCGAAGTACCGGCCGCCCGGCCGGTTGACCGGCCGGGCGGCGTATTCTCGACAGTCGTGAGTGCAGCCGACTTTCCCGAACAGCTCAAAGCCCTCGACGCCACCCTGCGCAACATCGAGAACGTCCTCGACGTGGACAAGCTGCGCCGAGACCGCGCGGAGCTGGAGGAGCAGGCCTCCGCGCCCGACCTCTGGGACGACCAGGCGCGGGCACAGGAGGTCAACTCCCGGCTGTCCTACCTGACCGGCGAGATCCACCGCCTGGAGCGGCTGCGCGGCCGGATCGACGACGCCGAGCTCCTGCTCGAGATGGCCAACGACGCCGAGGACGAGGAGTCCGTGGCCGAGGTGGGCCGCGAGCTCATCTCGCTCAGCAAGGCCGTCGAGGAGATGGAGGTCCGCACCCTGCTCTCCGGCGAGTACGACTCGCGGGAGGCCGTCGTGGCCATCCGCGCGGGCGCCGGCGGCGTGGACGCGGCCGACTTCGCCGAGATGCTGATGCGGATGTACCTGCGCTGGGCCGAGCGCCACGGCTACCCGACCGAGGTCTACGAGACCTCGTACGCCGAGGAGGCAGGCCTCAAGTCCGCGACCTTCGCCGTCAAGGTCCCGTACGCCTACGGCACGCTCAGCGTGGAGTCCGGCACCCACCGGCTGGTCCGGATCAGCCCGTTCGACAACCAGGGCCGGCGGCAGACCAGCTTTGCCGGCGTCGAGGTGATGCCGGTGGTTGAACAGACCGACCATATCGACATTCCGGACAACGAGCTGCGGGTGGACGTCTACCGTTCGTCCGGGCCTGGTGGACAGAGCGTTAACACCACGGACTCGGCTGTGCGCCTCACGCACATTCCGACGGGCATCGTGGTGACGTGTCAGAACGAGAAATCTCAGCTCCAGAACAAGGCCTCCGCGATGCGGGTGCTCCAGGCGCGACTGCTCGAACGCAAGCGTCAGGAGGAGGAGGCGAAGATGGCCGGCCTCAAGCAGGACACCACCGGATCGTGGGGCGACCAGATGCGCAGCTACGTCCTGCACCCGTACCAGATGGTCAAGGATCTGCGCACTGAGCAGGAGACGGGCAACCCGAGCTCGGTCTTCGACGGTGAGCTCGACGAGTTCATCGAGGCCGGCATCCGGTGGCGCAAGCAGACCCAGATCAAGGGCTGAGCCGGGGCCGACACGCCGCCTGAACGAACGGTCAGGCGGCGTCGCCGGACCGGTGTTCCGGAGCGCCCGCGCGGGGGAGGGAAGCCTCGTCGGCACCGGATGTGCCAAAATCCAGTGACCGCCGGACTTGGCGTTTCCGTTACACCGCGTAGACTCTCGACCCGTGATTCAGCTTGAGAACGTGACTAAGACGTATCCGAAGGCGTCTCGGCCGTCGCTGGACGATGTCAGCGTCGGAATCGAGAAGGGTGAGTTCGTCTTCTTCATCGGCCCCTCCGGTTCCGGCAAGTCGACGATCATCAAGCTTCTGCTGCACGAGGTGGCCCCCTCGCGCGGCAAGGTCGTGGTGAACGCGAAGGATGTCACCACCATGCGGTCGTGGAAGATCCCGCACTTCCGGCGCTCCATCGGATGTGTGTTCCAGGACTTCCGCCTGCTGCCCAACCGCACCGCGTACGAGAACGTGGCGTTCGCCCTCGAGGTGATCGGCAAGACCAAGGCCGTCGCCCGCCGGGTGGTGCCCGAGGTTCTCGAACTCGTCGGTCTGGGCGGCAAGGAGCACCGCTACCCCCATGAGCTCTCGGGCGGTGAGCAGCAGCGGGTCGCCGTGGCCCGGGCCTTCGTCAACCGGCCGCTGATCCTGCTGGCCGACGAGCCCACGGGAAACCTCGACCCCGACACCTCCATCGAGATCATGCGGCTGCTGGACCGGATCAACCGGACCGGCACGACGGTCGTGATGGTCACCCACGACTCCAACATCGTCAACCAGATGCGCCGCCGGGTCATCGAGATCGAGAGCGGACGGATCGTCCGCGACCAGGCCCGAGGCGTGTACGGCTGACCGGCCGGGCCCCGCCCCCACACTGCATCTGATGTAAGCCGCGGAGTCCCGGAAGGAACCCCCGATGCGTTTCAAGTACGTCCTCAACGAGGTGCTGGTCGGCCTGTGGCGCAACGTCACGATGACCATCGCCATGATCATCACGATGTCGGTCTCCCTGACCATGCTCGGCGCCAGCGTGCTGATGTACATGCAGGTCGACCAGATGAAGAACTACTACTACGGGGAGATCCAGGTCTCGATCTTCCTCCGCGAGGACGTCAGCGAGGCCCAGCGCACCGCGATCAACCAGGCGATCGACACCGACCCCCTGGTGCTCAGCAAGACCTACGAGACGCGGGCCGAGGCGTTCGAGAAGTTCAAGGTGCTCTGGCGGGACTCGCCCGACTTCGTGAAGTCGGTCGGCCCGGACAGCCTGCCCGAGTCGTTCCGGGTCAAGCTCAAGGACCCGGAGCAGTACCAGGTCTTCGCCGAGAACATCAAGGGTCTGCCGGGCATCCAGGACATCGTCGACCAGCGGGAGTTGCTGGAGAAGGTCTTCAAGATCTTCAGCGCGATCCAGGTGGGAGCGTTGGTGGTCGCGAGCTTCATGGCGTTGGCGGCGCTGTTGCTGGTCGGTAACACCATTCAGGTGGCCGCCTACAGCAAGCGTCGCGAGGTCGCGGTCATGAAGCTGGTGGGCGCCTCCAACTGGTTCATCCAGGCGCCGTTCGTGCTCGAGGCGGTGGTGGCCGGCCTGATCGGCGCGATCCTCGGCTTCGTGTTCATCTTCATCGGCAAGGTCGTGCTGCTGGACGGCCGATTGCAGGCCCTGACGAACGTGCTCACGCCGATCCCCGACGGGAACGTGTGGCTGATGTTGCCGCTGCTGGCCGGCGTCGGCGCCGGCGTCAGCGCGATCACCGCCTGGGTCACCCTGCGGTTCTACCTGAAGGTCTGACCTGTTTCGTGACGATCGCCGCGCGCCTCCCGAGGGGGGATGCGCGGCGATCGTCTTTTTCGGGCGGTTAGCCGCCTAACTCGTGAATTGTCACGGATAGTCGGAGTACGGTGACTCTTCGTGGAGTCCTCTAGTCGTCGACCTGGCCGGTTTCCCGCCGCACTCAGCACCGGTCTGAGCGTGCTCTGCGCCGCCGCGGTGGTGCTCTCCGCACCGGGTTCCGGCTTCGCCGCTCCCGGGGATGACGCCAAGCGTGCCGGGCGGGCGGTGGACCGGGCCGAGGCGATCCTCGAGCACGCCACCGCGACCGCCCGCAACGCCGCGCGCCGCCTGGAAGCCGCCACGTCCGCGCTGCCCGAGGCCCAGAAGAGGGTCGCCACCAGCAGCGGTCTCGTCGCCGCGGCCTCGGTGCAGGCGGCCACCGCCCGGCGTAAGGCCGACGCCGCCCGCGCGTCCTACCGCGTGATCGCCGGCCGGTTCGCGCAGGCCCAGGAGCACGTCGTCGAGGCGCGCGACCGGGTCGACGGGATCGCCGCCGCCTCCTACATGGGCGGCAACTTCGCCACCCTCAACGTGCTGGTCGGCGCCCGCGGGCCACAGGACGCCATGGACCGGCTCGGCCTCGTCGACCAGGTCATGCAGAAGCAGCAGGAGAGCGTCGACGCCTACCTGGGGGCGCGGCGCACCGCCCGTACCGAACAGGACCGGGCCGGGCTCGCCAAGCGGGCGGCCGAGGACGCCGAGCGGGAGGCCGTCGCGAGGCTCACGGCCGCCAAGGACGCGCGGACGGCCGCGCAGCGGGCCCGCGCCGCGGTGATCCGGCTGGCGCAGAGCCGCCGCTCCGCGCTGATCGTCGCCCGCTCGCAGCGCTCCGCGGTGCTGGCCAAGTACGAGGCCGCCAAGGCCGAGGAGGCCCGGATCCAGCGCGCGCTGCGCGACTGGGACGACAAGAGCGGCGACGGCGGCGACTACGTCGGCGGCAACCTGCGGATGCCGGTGCACGGCTGGAAGTCGAGCAGCTTCGGCAACCGCTACGACCCCTACTACCGGGTCTGGCAGCTGCACGCGGGCACCGACTTCGCCGCCGGCGGCGGCACCCCGATCCACGCGGCGGCCGGTGGCCGGGTCAGCCAATCCGGCTGGTACGGCGGGTACGGCAACTACACCTGCATCAACCACGGCAAGCGCGGCGGCCGCAGCTTCTCCACCTGCTACGGCCACCAGTCCAAGATCCTGGTGTCCGACGGCGAGTACGTGCGGCGCGGCGAGGTGATCGGGCGGGTCGGCACCACGGGCGCCTCCACCGGCTACCACCTGCACTTCGAGACGCGCTTCGACGGCGTACCGCGGGACCCGCTCAACTATTTACCCGGATGCCTCTGCTGACTGTCCGCGCGTACCATGGGAAGGGTCCGGCCGACGGCCGGGCCTTTTCTTTTGGCCAATTGCAGGGAGCGCACCGATGCCACGCGAACAGGGGCGCAAGGTCGTGGCCTCGAACCGCAAGGCTCGGCACGACTACGCCATCCTCGACACCTACGAGGCCGGCATGGTGCTGACCGGAACCGAGGTCAAATCGCTGCGAGCCGGCCGGTCGTCGCTGGTCGACGCGTTCGGCCACGAGCACAACGGCGAGATCTTCCTGCACGGGATGCACATCCCGGAGTACACCCAGGGCACCTGGACCAACCACGAGCCGCGCCGGGTGCGCAAGCTGCTGCTGCACCGCGAAGAGATCCACAAGATGATGGGCAAGCTGCGCGAGGACGGCCTCACCCTGGTGCCGCTCGCGGTCTACTTCGACAACGGGTACGCCAAGGTCGAGCTCGGGTTGGCCAAGGGCAAGAAGGCGTACGACAAACGCCAGGACCTCGCCGCCCGAGATGCCCAAAAAGAGATCAACAAAGCCCTGGGCCGCCGCGCCAAGGGCATGGACTGACCGGTAGTGTCGCCGCGGCCCACCCCGTCGCGCGAAGGGACCGCAGTTGCCCGGCAAGCACACCACCGTCTTCCCCCTGCGCCGGTACGGCTTCATCGGCGGAGCCGCGACGCTGCTGGTCGTCCTGGTCTCCTGGGTGGCGGTCCGGGCTGTCGGACCCACGGAGCCGGACACCCGGATCCCGCTGATGGTCCAGCCGACGGTGCCCCTCGCGGCGGGCGCCGGCCCGTCGCTGATCCCGTCGGCACTGGCCTCGTCCTCGCCCACACCGTCCGCGTCGCCCTCGTCCTCGCCCTCCCGCTCGGCCTCGCCCTCGCCCTCGCCGAGCCCGTCGCGCACGACGGCCGCACCGAAGCCGACCACCAAGCCGGCGCCCCGCAAGACCACGCCGCCCGCACCGGCCAACGCCTTCACCGGCACCTACGCGACCGGCGGAAGCTGGGAACGGGGCTTCATCGGCGCGGTCACGGTGACGAACAAGAGCGGCCCGGCCCGCACCTGGACGGTCCGGATCAGCTACCCCGACAACGCGGGCGTCCGCCTCGGCAACGTCTGGAACGCCACCCTCGACCGCCAGGGCAACACGTTCGTCCTGACCGGCGGCCCGCTCGCCCCGGGCGCCGCGACCACCCTGGGCTTCGAGGCGTCGAAGCAGGTCAGAGACCGAATCCAGCCCACCTCCTGCACCGTCGACGGCACGCCCTGCCGGCTGAGCTGATACCGGAATGAACTCCTGGCCGGGACGCGTTAGAGTTGAGCGGTACACCAACTGGGGGGTGACTGGTTTCGACTTCGTACGTGGAGACAGGGGAAGCGAGCCGAGGAAGCCGACGTCGTCTCGAGAATCGGTCGTCGGAAAACAATAAGCGCCGATAACAATCGCGCTGAGTTCGCTCTCGCCGCCTGAGGCGAGTAGCGACTCTGTCGGGCTGAGAACACCTTCGTCTCAGACTTCCGGCATCAGCTAGAAGGTTGGCCAACCGGTCCCGGTCGCGGGGACCGCACGGCGAGATTAATCTGCGACTGGGCCCGTCACGGCATCTTGCTCACGTGAAAGCCGGGGCCGAGTAGAGGCATAGTGAGCTGCGCTCGGAGAAGCCCTGACAAAACAACGAAGGACCCGGGTTCGATTCCCGGCACCTCCACTGCCGCAGCGTCGGCCGTGTCGCCACTGGCGACACGGCCGACGCTGTCATTTGTCGAGGTAGTGGCCGTGGCAGGCGGCAATCTCCAAGTCGTTGCCGCGGACTCGGTAGATCAACCTGTGCTCATCGTTGATACGACGGGAAGACCAACCGGACAGCGGGCCTTTCAGCATCTCTGGCTTGCCGATCCCGGTTCCGTGCGGATCTCTCTGAACATCGATGATCAGCTTGTTGATGCGACGGGCCATCTTCAGGTCGCGGCGTAGCCAGCCGTCGTAGTCCTGCCAAGCGTTGGGCGTGAAAACGATGCGTAAGCTCACAACGCTTCCTTGCCGGAGTCGGGAGCGGCGGGGTCGGAGTCGAGCAGCGGGTGCTCTTCGAGTAGGCCGGCGTCAGCCTGCGCGATGCTCTCCAGCAGGCGGCGAGCGTTCGACGCCGAGCCGAGGACATGCAATGTCTCGTTCATGGCGTTCCACTCGTCGAGCGAGACGATCACGACCGCTTTGCCGCCGCCGCGAGGGATGACGCACTCTTCGGCGTCGTCGATCACCATGTCCACGACGGCTGCGAAGTTCTTGCGGACGTCGCTGATTGTCAGCACCTTCATGGTGGCTCCTCAAGCTCCGGCATGACGTACGTCTGAGCGTACGTCTGAGCGTACGTCTGAGCGTACGTCAGGGTAAACTGCTCGGGTCGGCCGGGCCCGACTCGCTGAGGCCGCACGGAGTCTGCGTACACCGTCCGCAGGGTTCAAGTCGGCGGCGGTCGTTGTAGCCCGTCAAGTCACACCCGCCGAGGTCAGGCTCATCGGTTGGCGCATCGTGTCGGACGAGCTTGGCGAGTGCGGCCCGCAGCTCTGTGACCTGGCCGGCGAGGTTCAAGTAAGCCCTCGTTACCGCCACTGCAAGATCATGGATGTGGCGCCGACAGAAGGTCGGCGCCACATCCATGTGCAGCGGCGTCAGGGCCGGTGTCGACGGTTTCGGTCGATCGACTGTCCGTCGGCGCCGTTGAAGAAGCGCCACCCGTTCGTCTCGGGCGCTGCCGGGCGGGATTTTGTCCATGTCCACCTCGGAGGTTTTCTCGGGATCCGGGGGCCGGTCTCGGTGGCTCGCTCGCGTCGTGATCCTGAAGGTTGGATGGCAAGGGACGCGGACGAGGGTAAGGTGGTACCAGGTTTTGGTACAACCGTGGGGAGTCTGGCGATGGCGCTGTCTGCGAGTGAGGCGCGGAAGCGACTCTTTCCGTTGATCGAGCAGGTCAACGACGACGAAGAGGCAGTCGAGATCGTCTCGAAGTCGGGCACGGCCTTTCTTGTGCCTGAGCAATTGTGGCGGTCATTGGTGGAGACGCGGTATCTGCTCAGATCGCCGGCAAACGCGCGGCGGCTGCTGGACAGCGTGGCCAGGGTTGAGGCTGGAGAGTTCCAGCGGCACGATCTGATCTCTGATGCGGAAGAGACGGAGCGTCGAGTGTCGTGAACGTCGCATTCGACAAGACCGGTTGGGAGGACTACACATCCTGGGCAGGTGAGCCCAAGATGCTTCGCCGCGTCAATCGGATGATCGAGGAAGCGTTGCGCGACCCGGGGCAGGGGATCGGGAAGCCGGAGCGACTGACCGAGAACCTCAGCGGATACTGGTCGCGGCGGATCACCGACGAGCATCGGCTCGTCTACACCGTCCGCGGGGAGAACCTGATCATCGTTCAGGCGCGCTATCACTACTGAGCAAGGGTTCGCGTCGAGCCTCGCGGTCGATGGCCGCACTGGAGGTTCTGGACTGCCGGATAACGGCCCCCGTGAAGGCGGCGCGGAGCTCAAGTAAGCGACAGCAGCTCCTGAGGTCTCTGAGGCCCTCCGGTCCGCGGAAGCGCGGACCGGGGGGCCTCGTCACGTCTGCTCGGCGCCGCGATCGGTGTGGTGACCCGGCCGGGTGGTTCGACGGATCACTGCTCCCGGTGTAGCCGATCCCGCCGCGCCGCACATGTATCTCCCGGATGCCCCCTGCATCCCGGAGACAGGAGCTTGCCCATGGCGCTGGCCATCGAAGACCGGGCGGATGCCGCGATTCCCGTCCGCCCTGCCGCAGAACACCGGCCCACGCGCCTGCTCGCGCTCGACGGACTTCGATTGGTGTGTGCGCTCGCGGTGGCGGGCTATCACTTCGGCGACTCGTGGCGGCTGGACGGGGTGCGCCCGCCCGCCCACTTTCTCCCGGACGCCGCTCCGGTGCTGATCTACGGCTTCCTCGGGGTCGAGGTCTTCTTCCTGATCAGCGGTTTCGTGATCTGCATGAGCGGATGGGGGCAGACCGTACGCGGGTTCGTGGCCTCCCGGGTGGCCCGGTTGTATCCCGCGTTCTGGATCGGTGTGGTCGGGACGGCCGTCGTGGTCGCGGTGCTGCCGGTGACCGCCGGGGTTCCCGTCTCCGGCGTGCCGACCGTGCGCGCCGTCGCGGTCAATCTGACCATGCTGGCCGAGCCGCTGAACACGCCACTGGTCGACACGGTGTACTGGACCCTGTGGGTGGAGCTGCGGTTCTACCTGATCGTCGCCTGCCTCATCGGCGCCGGGCTGACCGACCGGCGGATGCGGGTGTTCGGCACGGGATGGCTGATTGTGGCCGTCGTCCTGCCCGCGTTCCCCGGTGCGTTCCTGGCGGAGATCGTCATCCCCGACTTCGCGCCGTATTTCATCGCCGGGATGACGATGTTCCTCCTGCGCCGGTCTCCCTCCGACTGGCGGTTGTGGGCGCTGCTCGCCTGCTGCTGGCTGGTCAGCCTGCAACGCGTCGAGGTGCGCGCCCTCGACCTGAAACCCGGCTTCGCCGTGCCCGTCTGGCCGGCGATGGTCCTGCTCACCATCGCGTACGCGCTTCTGCTGGCCATCGCACTGGGCGCCACCGACCGGCTCGACTGGCGCTGGATGGCCACCGCCGGCGCCCTGACCTATCCGTTCTACCTGCTGCACCAGCGCATCGGCTACAGCTTGATCCGCACCGCCCACGCCCACACCGGGCTACCCGCCTGGGTGCTGATCACCGGTGCCGTCGTCGTCCTGCTGGCGGCCGCGTGGCTGGTGCACCGCCTGGTCGAACGTCCGCTCGCGCCGTTGCTGAGGCGACGTATCCTCGGCCGCCCGGATCATCTGCGACGCGACCGGTAGCAGGAGGTGCCGTGCCGGACATTCCAGGGGTATGAACCGAAGCACGGAAGATCGCGAGGCCGCCTTCCGCGAGCTGTACCAGGCGACATACGACGACCTGTTGTGTTTCGTCGAGCGCCGGGTCCACCTGGCGGTCGCGGACGACGTGGTGGCCGAGGTCTTCGTGACCGCATGGCGCCGCTTCGCGGACGTACCGGTCCCGCGCGACGAGGCGCGCGCCTGGCTGTTCGCGGTCGCCCACAACATGCTGCGCAACAGGTACCGGAGCGACAGCCGGCAGCAGAGCCTGGCGTTGCGCATCCTGCGTGAGCCGGTCACGAACGTCGGCGCCGAGGCCGAAGGCGTGGCGACCCGCATCGACCTGACGCGGGCGTGGCAGCGCCTTTCCCCCGACGACCAGCAGGTGCTCACTCTCACCGCTTTTGAGAATCTCACCGGACCGCAGGCCGCCCGGGTGCTGGGCGTCTCCCGGCCCGCGTTCAGCCTCCGGCTGCTGCGGGCCCGGCGCCGCCTGCGCCGGCACCTGCACCTGGAAGCCGTTCCCGTGATCTCCACTCGTCGCTCGACCACCACCACGACCACCGAGATCGGAACCTCCCGATGAACCTTGACCAAGCACTTCGGGACGCCGCCGAACCGGTGCCCGCACGTGTCGCAGCGGCGCCGGCGCAGGCTCTGCTTGACCGCATCGTCGCTTCGTCGACGTATCCCGTACCGGCTCCGGCCAGCCTCGGACGGGCCGCCTGGCGCCCCCGAAAGGCGGCGGTCGCGGTCCTCGCGGCCGCCGCGGTCGCGGCCACCGCCGTGCTGACGCTGCCGAACCTGGGATCCGCCGCGGCGTACGCATCCTGGACGCCGCAGCCCAGCCCGCTTGCGGCAGCCGATCGGGACGAACTCGCCGACCGGTGCGTCGCGCAGGTGGGTGGCGAGTACTCCTACCGCGAGCCGGACCGAGCCGCCCGCGTCGTCCATGGTGAGCGGCGCGGCGACTACGCGTACGTCAGTGTTGTCACTCCGGGCTGGAGCGCGTCGTGTTTCCGTGATCACGACGGGAAGCTCCGCAACGCGAGCATCATGATGGAGCCCGTCAACGCCGCGACGCTGGGCGGCACCGGCGTCGAGATGCAGGGCTGGCCGCAGATGCGGACGGAGGAGGGCTACTGCCGGCTGATGACGGGGCACGTCGGCTCCCGGGTCGTCGGCGTCGACATCACGGTTCGCGCCCGTTCCGGCGACCGCTCCCGGACCGTGCGGGCCACCGTCGAGGGGGGCTACTTCCTGGCCTGGTATCCCGAGCAACTCGACGAATCGAGCAGCAACACGACGTCGCTGTCGCTTCGGCTCGCCGACGGCGGCACGGTCGAGGGCCTGTCCGCCCGGGACCTGATGGAAGCACCCCGGGTGAACTGAGCCGAAGCCGGATCATGGCGAAGCATGACCCAGCGCTGCCTCGACGATCCGGACCGCCTCGGTGGGGTCGATGCCGACGCTGGCGATGACCGCCGCGTAGTCGCGGGCGGCGCGGTGGGCCCGCTCGCGGGCCTGCTCTCCCGCGGCCGAGACGAACGAGCCGGCCCGCCCGCGGGTCTCGATCAGCCCCGCCTCCTCCAGCTCCCGGTACGCCCGGCCGACGGTGTTCACGGCGAGGCCGAGGTCGGCCGCGAGCCGGCGGATCGTCGGCAGTCTCGCGCCGACGGCGAGCGAGCGGTCCTGGATCTGCCGCGCGAGCTGAGCCCGGAGCTGCTCGTACGGCGGCATCGGCGAAGCCGCGTCGATGACGATCATCGGGTCGCCAGGGCTCGTCGGGCTGCCGTGCCGACACCCGCCGTGCGCAGCTGGATCAGGCACAACGCGACGGCGCCCGCCACCACGAGCGCCATGGCGACGGCGTTCCACCAGCCGAGCGACTCGCCGTACAGGAAGATGGCCGGCAGCGACCACACCAGGCTGGGTGTGACGAGCGCGCGGGCGTCCTCGACCCGCATGATGACGTCGGCCGTGAGCGACGCCTCGTCGTCCGCGACGGCCGGGCTCGCCACCACCTGGCGCAGCTGCATGACGACGCCGACGCCGGCGCCGGCGAGGCTGATCAGCACGACGATCGCCCCGTTCCGCAGGTCGGAGTCCGGAACCGGGAGGACGCTCACCGCCAGCAGCACCGCGCCGGTGAAGGTGGCGACCGCGAAGACGGCATGCGGGCGGCCCAGGACCGCCGGCCAGCCGAGCTCGGCAGGGTGGGCCACCCGGCGGGTAAGTCGCGCGCCGGCCCGCCGGTCGGTCCGCCGCACCCACCAGCCGAGCAGCCGCTGCGCCGCCAGCAGCCCGGCCACCAACGCCGCCAGCACCAGCAGCCGCGGCCACGAGGACGTGCCCTCGGTGGGCAGCCCCAGCACGTGCGTGAGTGCCGCGCCCATCAGGAACGCGGCCAGCAGGACGCTGTCGATCAGCTTGGCTCGGCGCCGCACCGCCAGCCGCGCCGCGAGCAGCGGGGTCGGCTCGGCGTCGGCCAGGCCGTGCCGCTCCAGCCACCGCCCGGCCTCCATGAGATCCGCCTGGCGCATGCCATCACCTCACAATGTCGCAAGCTTTGTCTTAACACGATGAGTCATAGCATGCGACGATGTCAATCCGCCGGCGGCTACTCGTCGTCCAGGGCGCGGAGGCGGGTGGTGAGGTCGGTGGCGAAGCGGTCGAGCAGGCGTCCGAAGGTTCGGCGGTCTTCCGGCGACCAGTGCGCGAGAACGTCCCCGAGCAGGCTCAGCGCGGTCTGCAGGTAGCGGCCCACCGCCGCCGTTCCGTCCGGGGTCAGCTCGACCAGCCGGGCCCGCTGGTCGAGCGGGTCGGGGATGCGCCGGGCCAGGCCGCGCCGTTCCAGCTCGTGCACCTGGCGGGTGACGTGCGGCCCGACGACCTGCATCCGCTTGGCGATTTCGCCGACGCGGAGCGGGCTGCCTCCCATGTGCAGCGTGACCAGCACCGATATCGCGGGGCGGTCCAGGTCGGCGCCGGCGCTCTCGGTGGCGCGCTCGATGAGCCGGCTCCGGTTCATCACCGCGCCGAGCTGGCTCAGGCGGGGCAACACCGCCAGGAGGTCGAACTCTCCGTCGTCGGTGGTGTCGGTCATCACGCTCGTTTCGATACCTAAGTTAGGTATATAGTTTTCCGGGTCAGATACCTGAGGTACCTATCTGGGAGGCAAGTCATGAGCAGGGTACTCATCTCCGGCGCGAGTATCGCGGGTCCCACACTGGCGTACTGGCTGCGGCGATACGGCTTTGATGTCACGGTCGTGGAGAAGGCGGGCGCGGTCCGCGGCGGCGGCTATCCGATCGACATCCGCGGGACGGCGCTGGAGGTCGCCGACCGGATGGGGATCCTGCCGAAGCTGCGGGAGGCCCACATCCACACCCGGCGGCTCACCTTCCTGAACCCCGACGGCAGCGTGATCACCTCGGTCAAGCCGGAGGTCGTCGTCCGCGGGGTGGCGGGCCGGGACATCGAGATCCCGCGGGGCGACCTCACCGAGATCCTGTACGCCACGGTCCGCGACGATGTGGAGTTCCGGTTCGACGACAGCATCGCGTCCCTCGACCAGCGCCCGGACGGGGTCGACGTGACCTTCCGCGGCGGGGCGCAGCAAACCTTCGACCTGGTCGTCGGTGCGGACGGCCTGCACTCGAACACCCGGCGCCTGGCCTTCGGGCCCGAGGCGCCGTTTCACCGGTACCTCGGCCACTGCTTCGCCGGTTTCACCATGCCCAACGAGCGCGGCCTCTCGCACGAGGGCCTGGCCTGGAGCCGCCCCGGCCGGGGCGCGGCCCTCTATGCGGTCGGCGACCGCGAGACCGTGCACGGCTTCCTCACCTTCGCCCGGGAGGAACCGCCGTACGAGGCCTTCCGCGACCCCGAGGCGCAACGCGAGCTCGTCGCCTCGGTCTTCGCCGATGACGGGTGGGAGATCCCCCGGATGGTCGCCGCCATGCGCTCAGCCGACGATCTCTTTTTCGACGTGATCAGTCAGATCCGGATGCCCCGGTGGTCCACCGGACGGGTCGCCCTGGTCGGCGACGCCGCCTACGCCCCGTCGTTCCTGACGGGGCAAGGAACCAGCCTGGGCCTGGTCGGCGCCTACCTGCTCGCCGACGCCCTGGCGACCGGCGCGGACCATGGCACCGCCTTCGCGGCCTTCGAGAACGCCACCCGGCCGTTCGTCGAGCTGAACCAGAACCTCGTCGGCGAGGGCGACTCCACCCTCTTCCCGCGCACCGAGGAAGCCCTGGCCAAGCGCAACGAGATGCTGCGCGGCCTCGACTCCCTTCCGCCCGCCGAGGGGCGGCCCGAGCACTCGGCGCTCACCCTCCCGGGTTTCCGGGGCTGAGCGGCGCCTCCGGTCGGGCCGTCCGATTCGGCCGGTGTGCCGCCTGTCACGGTGCGCCGGCGGCCGGAATCGGCCGGGGATCACCGGGGTTCCCGCTGACATGACGACAATCGGACTCATCGGCAGTGGCAACATCGGCAGCACCGTGGCGCGGCTGGCGGTCGCCGCCGGTCACGACGTGGTGCTCAGCAACTCGCGTGGCCCGCAGACCCTGCAGGACCTGGTGGCCGAGCTGGGACCGAAGGCGCGCGCGGCTACCACCGAGGAGGCGGCCGCGGCCGGCGACATCGTGGTGGTGACCGTGCCGCTGCGGGCGTACCGGGAGGTGCCGGTGGCGCCGCTGGCGGGCAAGGTGGTCATCGACACCAACAACTACTACCCGGAGCGCGACGGCGTCTTCGCCGAGCTGGAGGACGGCTCCGGCACCACCGGTGAGCTGCTGCAGAAGCACCTCCCGGAGGCCCGCGTGGTGAAGGGGTTCAACAACATCTGGTTCGAGCACCTGCGGACCCTGGCGCGGTCGGCGGGCAGCGCGGACCGGACGGCGCTGCCGATCGCCGGTGACGACGCCGCCGCCAAGCAGGCGGTCACGGAGCTCTTCGACAGCCTCGGCTTCGACACCGTGGACGCGGGCCCGCTCGCGGAGAACTGGCGCACCCAGCGGGACACCCCGGTCTACGTGACCCCGTACGGCGCTTACGGGGTGCTTCCGGGCACGCCGGCGAGCGCGCAGGTCGTCCGTGAGGCGCTCGCCGAGGCGAAGCCCACCACGGCCTGACGTCTTCCTCCGGGGTGGCTCTCAGACGGGTTTGCCGAAGTCCTGAGTCCACCACGGGGCGCCGGTCCGGTCGCGGGCCACGCCGACCCCCACCTCCCGCAGGCCGCAGTTCAGGATGTTCGCGCGGTGGCCCTCGCTCTCCATGAAGCCGACGAAGTTCGTCGTCGCGTCGTGGCGGCCGTACATCGCTGTCTCCGGGGTGCGGAAGGCTCCTGAGGTGATGTTCTCCGCGAGGGCCGCCCAGCGGTAGCCCGCGGCCGTGATGCGGTCGCCGAGGTCTGGTTCGTCGGGGAAGCGGTGGGTCAGGTCGGCGCGGTCGGCCATCAGCCGGGAATGGGCCCGGGCCGCCTTTGTCAGGGGATCGCTCCTGGTCACCGCCGGGCAGCCGGCTCGGGCGCGTTCCTCGTTGATCAGGTCGATCATGCGTTGCTCCGGGCCGTCATCCGGTACGCCGTTCGGCACGGTTCCCGCGTTGCGGTAGGCCTGGCCTGCCGCGGTCGGGGTGCCGTCCTCGCGGTACAGGCCGTACGCGGTCGAGTCGCCTGTCGCCGGCAGCGCGAACCAGGCGTAGCGCTCGACGTACGGGGCCGCTTCCAGGCCGGCCGTGGACTTGGTGATGAAGGTGGTCAGCTGGTCCGGGGTCGGGTAGCGAGGGGTGCCGGTGAAGTTGATCAGGCCGAACTCGGTGACCCAGACCGGCAGGCCGTAGCGGTCGTGCACCGCCTGCACGTAGCCCAGGAACTGGTCCGCGGCCGCCTCGCCGAAGTCCGAGCCGTACCAGTGGACGGTGATGAAGTCGACGCGGAGCCGGCGCTCGCGGGTCCCGGTCAGGAAGCGGTCCAGCCAGCCGCCGGGGGTGTCGCCGCCGAAGGCGACCGCGGGGCTGCCCAGGCGGGCGCCGGTCTGTTCCAGGCGCGGCCAGAGCGCCAGCGCCTGCTCGACGGTCAGGTTGGCCTGGTCGTGCAGGTCCGGCTCGTTGAAGCCGAGCAAAGTGGTGCCCGACCGGCGGGCGGTGGCCAGGTCGGCGTCGTTGACCGCCGCGGCGCCCCAGATCATCGGGACGAACTCGGCCTGCGCCGGCACGTCCTCGTTGCCGGCCGACCAGTCGTAGTACCAGCCGGCGCGCACGTCGCGGATGCTGTCGGCCAGCCGGGGGAACGCCCAGGTGCTCACCCCCTTCTTGACGGCGGGCGCCGGCACGGACCACGCCTGCGTCGCGCTGTCGGCGCAGGCCCAGAGTTGCAGGGGCGTGCCGGAGCCGGAACCGCCGTGGGCGTCCAGGCACTTGCCGCTTCCGGTGTTGATCAGCCGCTTGTCGGCGAGGCGCCACTGCTGCGCCCCGGTGCCGTTGCAGTCGAACAGCTGCACCGGGGTGCCGTCCGCCGATGACGCCCCGGCCACGTCGAGGCACTTGCCGAGGGCGCGGACGGGACCCTGGTTGTCGGGGACGGTCCAGTTCTGGGCGCCCGTACCGTTGCAGTCGTAGAGCTGGACCGGCGTCCCGTTGCCGGTCTGCGACCAGGTCACATCCAGGCACCTGCCGGCCGCGCCGACGACGGCGGTGCCGCTGCCGGCCCGCGCGGTGGGCACGGCGGCCAGGCCCGCGGTGAGCACGGCCAGCAGCGACGCCACGATCAGCACGCTCCGGCCGAGCCGGCTGCGGCGCAGGTGCTGCCAGGTCATTCGGGTCCTCCGTAGCTCGCCGGGTCCGGCGCCGCGGGTGGCGGGCGTCGGATCTGCGGCTGTAACGGATGGCGTCGCGGCGCGGTTCAGCAAAACCGGGCACCGGCCCTGCAACCGAACGCGTACCCGAACGGTGCCCGGCGTCGGCGATCGTCCTGGTCATGGTTCGAGACTCGCTGAGCACCGTCTACGCACGCGTGCGTGCATACGTCCGGCGGGACCTCATGCGGTCCGTACGGCTGCTCTTCCTGCTGGCGTTGGGTGTCACGTCCGTGGGCCTGACGATGCAGGTCGCGCGGATGGGCGTCGGTCTCGGCTCCACCGTGACGTGCGCGGCCGTGCTGCTGGCCGGGCTCGGCCTGCGGGTGACGGAGTTCCGGCGGGTCCGTCCGGTGCCGATCTGGGTGGACGTCCTCGAGCTGGCCGGCGTGTTCCTCGTGCTCTCCCAGGTGACGGCGGTGCACCCGGTCATCAGCGCGTTCTTCATGGCCGTGTTCTTCCGCGCCGCGGTCGGGCGGCTGCCCCGGCTGATCCTCTCCCAGGTCGGCTACCTGGCGGTGTGGCTGCTCGCCGCGGTGCTGTTCCCCGCGACGGTGGTCACGATTCCCGGTGCGATGACCTCGCTGCCGCTGACCAGCCTGCTCGTGTACGGCATGCGCGTGCTGATGTTGCGCATCCAGGAACAGCAGGAAGCCCAGAACGCGCTGCTGGCCGGCGTGCTGCGGGAGCTGCCGTTCCCCGTGGTGGTCACGAACGCCGAGGGCACCGTCGTGCTGGCCAACCCCGCGGTCCGGGAACTGGTCGGCTGGCCGCGTACCGGGGAGCCGTACCTCGGTGAGCTGCGGTTGCAGGACCTGGAGGAACGGCCGGTGAACCTGCACGACGTGGTGGCGGCCTCCGGCGCGGCCGCCGGCCGGGCCGAGCTCGAGGTGCGGCTCATCCGCACCGCCGGCGCCACCCGGCAGATCAAGGTGCAGACCGTGCCGATGGCCAAAGGCTTCGGCGCGGGCTCCGGCATGATCCTCGCCCTGCTCGACGTCACCGCGGAACGGCTGTACGAGCAGCACCTGCAGCAGGCCGCGTACTTCGACATGCTCACCGGGCTGCCGAACCGCCGCCTGCTGTTCGAACGGCTGCACTTGGCGCACAGCACGGCCATGCCGTACGCGATGCTGCTGATCGACCTGAACGACTTCAAGGCGGTCAACGACACCCTCGGGCACCGGATCGGTGACGAACTGCTGGCCGGGATCGCCGAGCGGATCCGGACGGCGGTGGACGAGTCCGCCACGGTCGCCCGCCTCGGCGGGGACGAGTTCGCGGTGCTGCTGCCGCACGCGACCACGGCCGATGCCGAGGCCGCCGCGCAGGCCGTCCGGGGCTCGTTCGCCGCGCCGCTGCAGCTCAGCTGCGGTCCGCTGCACGGCCACGGCACGGTCGGGCTGACCGTGGCCGAACCCGGCTGGACTCCCGACGAGGTCATGGAGCGGGCGGACGCCGCGATGTACCTGGCCAAGCCGGACGGCCAGCGGCGCACCCGGTCGTCGGCCGGCGCTCGCAACAACCGGCCGGTGGCGGGCGCCGAGGCTCGCTGATCGGCGCGGTGCCGGCGTCGTCGTCTCATATGGTGAGCACATGACGTGGCTCGACGTGATCGGCTGGACCGGCTCCGCCCTGCTCGTGTGGTCGCTGCTGCAGACCCGCCTGCTGCGCCTGCGCGCGCTGAACCTGGTCGGGTGCCTGGTGCTCATCGGCTTCAACGCGGCGCTGGCGGTGTGGCCGATGGTCGGCCTGAACATCGTGCTCACGGTGATCAACGTCTGGTACCTGTCGAGGATGCTCGCCACCCGCCACGACGCGAAGGCCTATCAGGCGGTCGAGGTGCGCCCGGACGACGAGTTCCTCGCGTACACGCTGCGGTTGCACAGCCGGGACATCGCGAGTTTCAACCCCGGCTTCGTCTGGGACCCCGCGGCCCCGGACGGTGCCGCCTTTCTCATCGTCAACGGCGCCGAGGTGGTCGGGATGGTGCTGTTCCGGGCCACCGGGGACGGTGTGGCGCGAGTGCAGCTGGACTACGTCACGCAGCGGTACCGGGATTTCACCCCCGGCGAGTTCGTTTTCCGGCAGAGCCAGTACTTCCGCAAGCACGGCTGCCGGACCGTGATCACGCCGCCGGGCATGCTTTCCCCGTACTACGACAAGCTGGGCTTCCGCCGCGAAGGGGAGTCGTACGTGCTCGACCTGCCGGCCCCCGAGCCCGGCGCCGGGGTGACAGTCGGCTGATCCCCTCATCCCGGCGTCATTTTCGTCGATCGTCCTGAGGTGGAAGGCCCTCTGCTGGCGCGTGATCCGGTGCTGCGGACCCTGGTGTCCGTCGCCGTCGGTCTGCTGGGCTTCTTCGCGCTCGGTGTGGGCGGCGACCGGGTCCAGGTGATCGTCGGGTGGCTGGCGCTGCTGGGCACCGACGCCGCGCTGTTCGTGCTGGCCCGGCGGGTGGCCCGGATGCCGGAGACGGCGGCCGCGCCGCGGCGGTTCTGGTGGGCCGCGGCGACCGCCGCGGCGGTCTTCGGTGTCGGTGACAGCTTCCAGCTCGGGCAGATCCTGCTCCGGCCGGCCAGCGACGGTATGACTCCCGGTGCGGTGCAGTCCGTGGCGACGCTCGTGGGCACGGCCGCGATGGTGGCGGCCACGCTGTGCTATCCGACCGGGCTGGGCTCGGGGCGCGCCCGGGTCCGCTTCCTGCTGGACGCGGCGACCACCATGACCGCGTTCGCCGTGGTGTCCTGGTGCCTGGTCACCCGGTCCGCGGTCGCCGAGGCCGACGCGCTGGTCACCGCCGTGTTCGGGTCCGGCCTGATCATGGCCGGGGTCTTCGCCGCGGTGAAGCTCTCGCTCAGCGGCGCCAGCCCGATGTCCGTGAGCGCGGCCCTGCCGATGCTCGCCGCCGCCGGCATCCAGGGACTCGCCACCACCGTGCTGCCCACCCGGGCCGACTCCGCGCCGCTGTCGTGGCAGCTGATCCTGCTGGTCGGGCCGTCGTTCCTGTTCCTGCTCGGGCCCCGGATCCACGCCCTGCAGGTCCGGCACAACCGTGGGGTGTCCCGCCGGCAACAGCGGCACCGCTACAGCGTGCTGCCCTACTCGGCCACCCTGGTCACCTTTGCCGCGCTGGTCGCTGTGCTGCTCGACTCCGGGCTGGCGTACCAGGCCTGGGGTGCGCTGGTCGGGCTGGTGATCAACGTCGCGCTGGTGGTCGTCCGGCAGGTGCTCGCCCTCGCCGAGAACGCCCGGCTGCTGGACAAGCTCGACGAGAGCCTGCTCGAGATCACCCTGCGGGAACGCCGGCTGGACTCGCTGGTCCGGCACTCCTCGGACATCACCTCGATCACGGATCGGCGCGGGCGGCTCGCGTACGTCAGCCCGGCGCTGCGCCGTACCCTCGGGCTGGAGGTCGCGGAGATCGTCGGCCGGCGCATGATCGATTTCCTGCACCCGGACGACCTGGCGGGGCTGCACCAGCAGCTCACGCACCTGGTGACCACCGTCGGCGCCACGCTCACCTATCAGACCCGGTTCTCCCACGCCGACGGGTCGTGGCGCTGGCTGGAGGTCATCGCCACCAACCTGGTCGGCGAACCCGGCATCGACGGCGTGGTGGCCAACGCCCGCGACGTCACCGAGACCCGCGAGCTGCACGAGCGGCTGCGCCACCAGGCCGACCACGACCCGCTGACCGGGCTCGCCAACCGGCGGTTGTTCGCCGAGCGGATGCGGGCCGTCGAGCACTGCCGGGCGGCGGTGCTGCTGATCGACCTGGACGGCTTCAAGTGGATCAACGACACGCACGGGCACCACACCGGCGACGAGGTGCTGCTCTTCGTCGCCGCGCGGCTGCGCGAGGCGGCCGGGGCGGACGACGTCGTGGCACGGCTCGGCGGCGACGAGTTCGCCGTGCTGGTTCCGGCCGGTGACGAACTCGCCGCGCGCCGGGTGGCGGACCGCTTCCTGGACCAGATCGCGCTGCCCGCGCTGATCGACGGCCGGACCATCGCGGTACGCGCCAGCGTCGGCATGGTCGTCGGCGACGCCGCCGACGACCTCATCCACGCGGCCGACCTCAAGATGTACGAGGCCAAGCGCCTCAGGGCAGCGCGAAGGGAAGCTTGATCCCGTCCAGGGCGTTGCCGCAGGCGCAGCCCCGCTCGACGGGCAGGGCCCGCACGGCGTCGAGCAGCACCTCGCGCAGCCGCGCGGTGTTCTCCGCGAAGACCGCGAAGACCTCCTCCTGGGTGACCCCGTGGTCGCCGTCGACGCCGGCGTCCAGATCCGTCACGAGCGCGATCGCGGTGTAACAGAGCGCCAGCTCGCGGGCCAGCACCGCCTCGGGATGCCCGGTCATGTTGACCACGGTGCCGCCGATCGCGGTGAACCAGCGCGACTCGGCCCGGGTGGAGAACCGCGGGCCCTCGACGACGACCATGGTGCCGCCGTCCACCGGGTTGATCCGGGCCCCGGCGCGCAGCACCGCCTGCCGGCCGTCCGGGCAGTACGGATCGGCGAACGACACGTGCACCGCGCCGGAGTCGTAGAACGTCTGCTCGCGGCCGCTGGTCCGGTCGATGAGCTGGTCAGGGACCACAAAGGTGCCGGGGCCGAGCTCCGGCCGCAGCCCGCCGACGGCACAGGGCGCGATGATCTGGCGCACGCCCAGCGACCGCAGCGCCCACAGATTGGCCCGGTACGGGATCTTGTGCGGCGGGAACCGGTGGTCCCGGCCGTGCCGCGGCAGGAAGGCGACCCGCCGCCCGCCGACCTCGGCCACGGTGATCGGATCCGAGGGCGGACCGTAGGGCGTGGACACGTGATGGTCGGTCGCTCCGTCGAGCAGGGCGTACAGGCCCGATCCGCCGATGACACCGATGTCCGCCGCCGCGGGTCGCTCGTTCATGCGCCAGACCTTATCGGTGGCTGGAATCGCAGGCTAATGTCCAAGCATGGCGTTGACCGATGGCCTCCTGGGGCGAAGGTGGGGCTGCCGTGTTCAGTGAAGAGCAGCGCATCGGAGGTCGGTCAATGGAGTCGATGACCGGGCAACTGCTGGTCGCGACCCCGACCCTGAAGGACCCGAACTTCGACCGCACCGTGGTGCTGCTGGTGGCCCACGAGACGGGCGGCGCGCTGGGCGTGGTGCTGAACCGGGCGACCGAGGTGCCGGTGGCCGACGTGCTGGGCAACTGGGGTGAGCTGGCCGGCGACCCGGCGGTGCTCTTCGAGGGCGGCCCGGTGCAGCCCGAGTCGGCGATCTGCCTGGCCCGCACCCGCCCGCAGGTGAAGAAGCGAGTGACCGGCTTCCACCAGGTGGCCGGCGCCCTCGGCACGGTGGATCTGTCGGCCGACCCGGACCGGCTCCGGGAGAGCGTGGCGGGCATCCGGGTGTTCGCGGGCTACTCGGGCTGGTCGCCGGGCCAGCTCGAGGAGGAGATCGCGGCCGGCTCCTGGTTCGTCTTCGACGCGCTGCCGGGGGACCCGTTCGTGAACCGCCCGGACGACCTGTGGGCGATGGTCCTGCGCCGCCAGGGCGACATCCTGGCGGCGGTGGCCCACTTCCCGCCGGACGTCTCGCTGAACTGACACGCGGACCGGCCCCTCCGCACGCGGGGGGCCGGGTGGTGTGTACTATTCCGTGAGTGCCCGGGACACCCCGGGGGCAGGCAAGGGGCTGTGGCGCAGCTGGTAGCGCACCACACTGGCAGTGTGGGGGTCAGGGGTTCGAGTCCCCTCAGCTCCACCCTTGCGAAAGGCCCGGACTGACGTCCGGGCCTTTGCTGTCGTCGGCGTCCGCCTCCGATTTTGTGCGGACCATCCGTTCGTGGAGTGCGACTGTTGTCGCAATCGGTAACCATGGGTTCACCGAACTCTGGGAGGACGCGTGGCGGATGCGGCTCGGGATGTGGAACTCAGCGCTGGACAGCTTCTGCTCGCCGAGTTCCACGTGCTCAAGGAGGAGCAGCGGCAGCGCATCGGGGTGCGGGACAACCTGATCTACGCCACCCTGGCCGCGATGGCCGCGACCACCGCAGCCTCGTTCCGCGGCATCGGGGGCGCCGGAGTGCTGCTGCTTCTGCCGCCGGTGTGCCTGGTGCTGGGGTGGACCTATCTCATGAACGACCAGAAGGTCTCGGCCATCGGGCGGTACATCCGCCACGGGCTCGCGCCCCGGATGGCGGATCTGGTGCCCGACGGCGTGCCGATCTTCGGTTGGGAGGCCGTGCATCGTGCCGAGGCCGGCCGGCGGGCGCGCAAGCTCATGCAGCTGGGTGTGGAGCTCCTCCTCTTCGGCATGTCCGGGCTGACCGCGATCATCGCCTTCCTGACGATCGGGCCGCGCACCCCGCTGCTGATCATGCTGTCGGTCGTCGAACTGGTGGTCGTCGTCGGCTTGATGATCCAGTTCGCCGTGCAGGCGGACCTCCGGGTGGGCGCCGGCGATGGCGACTGACCGTGAGCCGGGCCCGGCGCTGGGCATCGTCACCGCGCTGCCGGTCGAGTGCTTCGCCGTGCTGCAGATGCTCGACGACGTCGTCGAGGTCGAGGCCCCCGACGGCCGCGACGAATCCGTCTACTACGCCGGCACGCTGCCCAGCCTCGCCCCCGGGCGGCCCCATCGGATCGTCGTCACCGTGCTCACCGAGGACGCCGGGATCGCCGCCGCCAACGCCTGCACGAACATGGAGCGCAGCTGGGGCGTCGAGGTGATCATCATGTGCGGCATCGCCCTCGGTGTTCCCGCCCCCGGCGACCCCTCCCGGCATGTCCGGCTCGGGGACATCCTGGTCGCGAGCGAGGGGGTGGTGCCGTACGGCCACCTGCGGGTCTACGCCGACGGCGAGGAGTTGCGGCGCCAGGCGTCGCTGCCCTCGGCCCGGCTGAAGCGTGCGGTCGCCCGGCTGCGCACCGAGGAGGAGTCCGGCGCCCGGCCGTGGGAGGAATTCCTGCGCGGCCGCGGACCTGCCATGCGGCAGTACCGGCGGCCGGATCCGGCCACCGACGTCGTCTACGTCGACGAGGAATCGGACGAGTTCGTGCCGCATCCCGTGCAGCCGCACCGCCGGCCCGGGCAGCCTCTTGTCCATTATGGACGATTGGGCAGTGGGGGCAAGTTGATCAGAAGTGGTGCGGAGCGGGACCGATTGGCCTCGGCCTACCGCCTGATCGGGTTCGACATGGAGGGCGACGGCGTCTCCGAGACCGCGTATCTGCAGTCGGTGGACTGGTGGATGATTCGCGCGGCGTCCGACTACGGGGTGCGGAAGAATGACGAATGGCAGCGGTATGCCGCATGGGCTGCCGCGGCCTACACAAGGGCATTGTTGCGGCGGCTGCCGGCCTCGAACGCCGACAATTATCCGACAAGATCTACTCCGCCGACGGCCGCGGCCCTGCCGATCGCCAGGCTGGCGCCGGTCGTGACGGCGCTGCTCACGCTGCCGACCCTGACCGATCCGCGGCGTCGCCAGGCGCTCATCAACGACCTGCCGGACCGGCTCGCCGCCCGGATCCCTAGAGCTGGCAACGCCTACGGCGACACGGTCGCGGTGGTCCGGGCGATGAGCACCCGCCCGGCCGGCCTGCGCGAGCTGGGCGAGCTGCTGGTGCTGCACGAAGGCGAATCCGATCAGCTGCGCGGCGTCCTGGAGATCCTGCGCCGGGCCGGGCCCGGCTGAGGGCTGGGCTCTCGGTTTGACACGGCGGCGGGTGAACGGAAATGTGTAGTCACCAGCGCGTCACGACGCGTGAGTTCAACGCTGTCGGTGACGGATGGCGTTCGCGGTCGTTGGACTGCGGATATTGCCGCGCCGTTCGTCTCGTCGGGTGGCGTACCGGCGAACGGGAGGCGGAAGGCGGGCGAGAGGCGTTGACCGACAGAAGGATCGCTGGCGGCGCACCCCCTTTCCAGGCGCAGAAAAAGTTGTGTGATCTTCTCGTCCAGCTCTCCGGAATGACCGAGCCGGGACGCCGGGAAATGTACGTGCGGCAGCTCAGCAAAGAGGTCCCCGCGGTCCTGCACGCCGAACGCCATCCCGATCCTTTCTCGGACGTGTTTGAACTGGTCGAGCGGTGCTATGCGTATCCAGGGGCGATCCGCCAGCTGTGGGTCATCGTCAAGTCGTTCCACTCGGACAGCCAGTTGACCAGTGAGATCGAGGAGATCGTCGAGCTGCTGGATCCCGGGCGTCCCCTGTTGATCGGCGAACGCGACCGTCTCGAGGAGATGCTGCAGGAGGTTGACCTCGCCGTGCTGAGAACCGCCTACCGGTACGCGGCACGGGTCACGGCCGACGGTGGCTGGGCGGAGCCGCCGGGCCTGCCGTCGATGATCCGCCGGATCGAGTCGATCGCGGCCAGCCCCGATCGCCTTCCGTCGATGTTCACGTTCGTGGATCACGTGGGGCACCGGGTGCCGGCCGGCCTCTCCGCCGACCTGCACTCCTGGATGGACGACGTCAGCCACCGGCTCGGCTACCGCAACGGCGACGAGGTCGACTCCCTGTGCAGCAGAACCCGGCTGCGGCTGCACAGCATCCGGACCTTCTACTTCGCGGCGCAGCTGGTCGCCGACAAGATGTCCGCGGAGCGGTTCTTCCTGAGCATCTGGGCGCAGCACGGCGACGAGCCCGAGCAGCCGATGTACAGCGCGGACGACTCGGCCCCGCTGGACGACGTGGTCAAGCAGCTCTACTTCCACCTCCGCGCGCTGCCCTCCTCCCTGGACGAACAGGTGGAGGAGCTGGTCATCGAGGTGTATCTGCCGCGGTCGCTCGTGACGCTCCCGGTCGACCAGTGGCGCATCGACGAGGTGCTGCCGCACGAGATCGGCACGAGCCGCCCGCTGGTGCTGAGAAGCCTCGACCGGCTCGAGGATCTCAACCTGCACGGCCAGTGGGCGGTGAAGTGGCAATGGCTGATGGACCACGGCCGGCTCGCCGGCGCCACGGCCTTCCGGACGATCTCCGGGCACAGTGAGCCCGAGGCGCAGGCGTTGCGGGGCGCGCTGCTCGCCGGCGAGCCACCGGTCGCCGTGATCATGAAGACCCCGGTTCCGTACAGCAACGGTCTTGCCGCCGACGGCTTCACCGCGGCGCTCTACGGCGGCGCGCCGGTGGTGGTGTGGAGTCGCGAGCCGTGCCACGCGGCGGCGATCGAGGATGCCGTGCTGACCGCGGCGGATTCCGACGGGGGCGCGCCGCGCATCGTCGACCACATCTTCAAGATGCGGCTTGCCGCCCTCCAGGACGTCTCCGTCGATCATCCCGGGCGGCATGCCAGCCTGCTGTTCGACGACGCCGACCGCATTCCCGAGGCCTACCGGCCCCGTTCCCGGCTGCGCGTACCACTCTCCAGAGGGGGGAACGGTTCATGACCGAGGCACAGGTGCGGTTCATCTATCGGGGTACGGGTGAGGAACACGACGGCATCGCAGCGCTGCCGGACCCGCCGCCGTGGCGGACCTTCGGCGGCCGGGTGCTCGACCACTTCGTGCCCGACGTGCCGGCGGCCGGGGGCGGCGCGCCGAACGGCGTACGGCGCGCGATGTACCTTCCCGAGCGCGAGGCCATCGAGATGGCCAACGTCGCTCTGCTGCTGCGCCGGCCGTTGCTCGTCACCGGGAAACCGGGCACCGGGAAGTCCTCGTTGGCCCGCAGCATCGCGCAGGAGCTGAAGCTCGGCCCGCTGTTGTACTGGCCGGTCACCAGTCGCTCGCGGTTGCAGGAGGCGCTGTACCGCTACGACGCCATCGGGCGGTTGCAGGACGCCAGCCTGGCCCGCGCGAACGGGGCCGCCGCCGTACCCGAGATCGGGAAGTTCATCCAGCTCGGACCGCTCGGCACGGCGCTGGTCGCCCGGGACAAGCCGCGGGTCCTGCTGATCGACGAACTTGACAAGAGCGACATCGATCTGCCGAACGACCTGCTCAACGTCTTCGAGGAGGGCAAGTTCCCGATGCCCGAGCTGAGCCGGCAGTCCGAGGACGGCATCGCGCGGGTGCTCACCGCGGATCCGAACGGCTGGGCGGACGTCGAGCACGGCATGGTGGAATGCCGGGCGTTCCCGATCGTCGTCATCACCAGCAACGGCGAGCGTGAGTTCCCGCCCGCGTTCCTGCGGCGCTGCGTGCGGGTGACGATCCCGCCGCCGGACGCCCGCAAACTGGCCCGGATCGTCGCCAACCAGCTCGGCGACGCCGCCCTGCAGGACTCCACCGACGTGCTCGAGTTGTTCACCCGGCGGCGCGAGGTCGTGGATCTGGCGACCGATCAGCTGTTGAACGCGGCCTACCTCACGATGTCCGGCCTGCAGCCCGATTCCGAGGAAAGACTCCGGATGGTCAAGCGGCTGTTCCATGACCTCGGCCCGTCCACCGGATCGTAGATCCTCATGACGTTTCTCGACGGCTTCATCAGGGCGACCCGCGAAGCGGGCCTTGACCTCAACGCGGAGGAACTAGCCGAGATCTGCTGGATGGCCCGGCACCTGGAGCCGGTCTCGCCGGAACCGTCGGAGACGTCGGCCGAGGGGGAGCGGGAGCCCGACCCGCCGCTGCCGGCCACCGAGCACGACCACCCTCCACTTCGGGAGGTGCCGTCGGCGCGGCCGCCGTCGCGATCTCCCGACCGGGTCGCGGACCTGCGGCCCCATCCGATCGGTCACCTCGCGCCGGACGGCGCCGTGCCGATGCGGGTCGCCGGCGCTCCGACGCTGGTCAAGGCGTCGCTGGCCCGGGCGCTGCGGCCACTGAAACGCACCACGTGGTCGTTGACCGATGTGGAGATGGACGAGTCGGCGACGGTGCGCCAGGCCGCTGATGCCGATTTGTGGTCTCCCGTACTGGTCCCGTCCCGGGACAGATGGTTGGATCTGGCGGTGGTCGTCGACGATGCGGGCTCCGGCCCGGTCTGGCATCGCACGGTCCGCGACTTTCTCGCCGTCCTCAACGAGGCCGGGGTCTTCCGGACCATCCGGGTGTGGCGGGTGGACACCGGGGCGCCGGCCGGGTGTCGGCTGACCCTGCGGGGCGAGACGCCGGAGGCCTCAGGCGGCCGGGATCCCAAGGAGCTGATCGGCGCGGTGGGCCGCCGGGCGGTCCTGGTGATCAGCGACTGTGTCGGTGCGGCCTGGAGCGACGGCCGGGCTTCCGCGTTGCTGGGCGGGTGGGCGGCCGTCCACCCGGTCGCCGTCGTGCAGTTGCTGCCGCAGCGGCTGTGGGCCCGGTGCGCACCGCGGTTCGAACAGGTCAAGTGGCGCTCCTCCGTGCCCGTCACGAGCAACGCGGTGCTCGACTGGCAGCCGTTCGACCGGTTGATCGGCAAGTCGTCGCTGCGGTCGTCCGGCGCGGTCGGCACCCCGATCCCGATCGTCGAGATGACCGGGCTGGCCATGTCGCAGTGGTCCCGGCTGGTGGCCGGGGACAGCGGCAGCTGGCTGGACGGCGTCGCGCTGTTCACCGGCGGCCCGCTCGCCCGGTCCACACCGGCCTCGGACATCTGGTCCAGCGACAGCGCGGAGATCGCGGTCGACGTCCGCACCAGGGTGCGGCGCTTCCGGGCGGCTGCCTCACCGCAGGCTTTCCGGCTGGCCGCGTTGCTCGCCGCGGCCCCCCTCCAGCTGCCGGTCATCAGGCTGGTGCAACATGCCATGTTCAACGATCCCCGCCCCGCCCACCTCGCCGAGGTCCTGTTGAGCGGCCTGGTCGACCGGCAGTTCTCCGAGGCGCCGGAAGGAGAGGCTGAGTTCGAGTTCCAGGACGGTGTCCGCCCGGTCCTGCTCAGCAGCCTGAGCCGGGGCGAGGCCGTCCGGGTGTTGCACCAGGTATGGAAGATCATCGACTCTCAGCGGGAATCGAGTGTCGATTTCCTGGCGATTCTGACCGCCGGCAAGGACGGGCTCGAACACGTTCTGCGGAATCGCGCCTTTGCCCGCGTGGCGGTGCACGTGCTGCGCGCTCTCGGCGGTACCTACGCCGAAAAAGCGGACATTATCTCCAAAATGCTGAGGAAAAGCCCGGAATCCGGGCAGAATGCGCTGGACGAGACTTCGCCCGCCCCATCGGCTATCGCCGCCGTGATCGCCGCACCATCGATAGAAGAGGGAGACCCCGTCGTGACGACCTCCGGCCAACCGGCCACGGCAATCCACGACAGCCCACGAGACGCGCCGCGAGCCGAGGTCTGGGAAGTGCCCCGGCGGACCCCTTACTTCACCGGGCGCAAAGACATGCTCGGGGAGCTCCGCCAGGAACTGCTGGATACGCGCGGCCGGGCCGCCGTTCTGATCCCGCGCGCGATCTTCGGCCTCGGCGGGGTCGGCAAGACGGCGCTCGCGAACGAATACGCGCACCGCTACGGCTACGCCTACGACGCGGTGTGGTGGATCCCCGCCGAGGATCCGGCCGACGTCCGCCGGTCGCTGATCGCCCTGCGGGAGCGCCTCAAGCTGCCGGAGATGCTGGACGCGGCCAAGGCCGTGGCCGATGTGCTGGTGAAGCTCGCCGCCGGCTCGGCGAAATCGAATTGGCTGCTGATCTATGACAACGCCGACGACCCGGAACGGCTGGCCGCCTTCCTCCCGAAGCCCAGCAGGCACGGCCACGTCCTGATCACCTCCCGGGACCGCCGGTGGGCCTTGGTGGGAGCGCAGCTCGAGGTCGGGGTGTTCGCCCGGCCGGAGAGCATCGCCTTGATCCGCCGGCGAGCGCCGCACCTCACCGAGGAGGACGCGGACCGGCTCGCGGCGCTGGTCGAGGACCTGCCGCTGGCCGTCAACCAGGCCGCCGCCTGGCACGGCGAGACGAAGCTCTCGGCGGCGGAATACCTCCGGCGCTACGACCACCAGGTGGAGCTGCTCGGCGACGTTGATCCACAGTCGACCTATCCGAGACCGGTGGCCGCGAGCTTCGGTGTCTCCTACGACCAGCTCCAGGAGCGGTCGACCGCGGCCACCCAGCTGCTGCAGCTGTGTTCGCACTTCGGACCCGAGCCGATCTCGGTGGAGATGCTCTGGTGGGGCCGCCTGGTCCGGGATCTGCCGCCGCAGCTGTCGCGCGTGGTGCTCGACCGCAGCACCATCCGGCGTGAGCTGCGGGAGATCGACCGGTACGAGCTGCTCCGGTTCGACCAGGCCCGCGATCGGTTCCAGCTGCACCGGCTGGTGCAGGCTCTGTTGCGCACCCGGGGCGGCGCCACGAGCGAGTTCGTCGGCGCGGCGAAGGCGCAACGGATCCTGGCGCTGGCGAACCCCGGGAACCCCGACGAGGTGGACATCAGCGCGTCCAGCCGGCACGCGGAGTTGTCACCGCACATCGTGCCCTCCGGCGCGGTCACCTCCGACGACCGGGACGTCCGCACGCTGGTGCTCGACCAGATCCGGTTCCGTTATCTCGCCGGTGACTACAGCGGCGGCAACGAGCTCGCCGAGGCCGTGGTGGCCGATTGGCACGACCGTTTCGGCCCGCAGGACGAGCTGACCCTGGTCGCCCGGCGGCACCAGGCGAACATCGTCCGGGCGCTCGGCAACTCGGATCTCTCGCTGTCGATCGACGAGGAGATCCTGGCCGCGTTCCGGGAGACCCTGGGTGAGAACAACGACCACACCCTGGCCACGGCGAACAGCCTCGGCGCCGACCTGCGCGCCACCGGCGACTGGCAGGCCGCGCACGACCTCGACGAGGCCAACCTGGCGCGGCACCGCCGGATCCTGCGCGACGACGACCCGGCCACCCTGCGGACGGCGAACAACTACGCGGTCGACCTCAGGCTGCTCGGCCGCTTCCGGGAGGCGGAGGAGCTCGACCGGTCGTCCGTGCGGCTGCGCACGCTGGGCTACGGGTCGGATCACCCGTTCACCCTGTTCGCGATCAGCAACCTGGCGCGTGACCTCTACGGCCGCGGCGAGTACAAAGAGGCGCTGAAGGTGCAGCAGGACGCCTTGACGCTGCACGAGGCGGTGCGTGGTGCGGGCCACCCGGACGTCATCCTGGGCCGCCGCACCGTCGCCACCCTGCTCCGCAAGCTCGGTCGCTACGAGCCGGCCCTGGAACTGGCCAAGCAGAACTTCCAGGCCTACCTGACGCTCTTCGGCGAATCCCACGAGAACACGCTGTCGGCGCGGATGAGCCTCGGCAACGCCCTGCGGGACGGCAATCCGGATCGCGAGCAGCTCCACAGCGCCCGGCACCACATGGAAACCGCCGTCGCGCTCTATCAGGCCCGCTTCCCGGACCACCCGTTCAACTTCGTCTGCCAGGCGAACTACGCGATCGTCCTCCGGCACCTGGGCGAGGTCGCGCAGGCCCGGGAGATGAACGAGCGGGTGCTGACGGCGCTGGATGCCAAATTGGGCAAGGAGCATCCGTACGTGCTCTGTTGTGCCACCAACCTGAGCAACGACATGGCGGCCGGGCGCGACTACGAGGGCGCCTACCGCCTCACCGAGTCCGTGTTGCAGCGGTCCAACAAACCCCAGGTCCGGGGTCCGATGCATCCGTACACGCTCGGCGTCAAGCACAACCACGCGCTGAACCTGATCCTCACCGGGCGGGAGGCGGCCGGGGGAACCATGCACGCCGAGGTGATTCAGCAGTTTGATGCGACGCTCGGCGCCGACCACCCGGACTCACTCAGCGCGCGGGCTCAGCGCCGGCTCGAGGCCGACATCGAGCCGCCGCCGACCTGATCCGGTCAACGAACGGCAACGGCGAGCCAACCGGCCAGCTCCACGGGGTCGGGTGGCTCGCCGTCGCCGTCGAGCAGGGCGAGGCAGACAGCCTTCGGCAGCTCGGGCCGTTCCCGCCAGACCCGGGCGTCGCGGTCAGCGTGTGATCGCCGGGCCAGGGCGAGGCCGACCCAGGCGTCGTCGGCTGCCGGGTCGAGCAGGAGGGCTGCCCGGTACCGTTCCGCGGCGGCGGCGGTGTCGCCCACCGCCAGGAGCTGGTCGGCCGCGCGCACCAACTCGGGGGTTTCCGAAGCCTGCGGCCAGGGGAGCGAGGCCAGCTCTTCGGGGCGGCGGCCCCAGGCGCTCCACTGCCGGGATCGGGCGCCCTCGGTGAACCGGTCCCGGCCGGGGGCGACCGCACCGGGCGGGATCGCCGGAGGTGGCTGCCCGGCGCGCCACGCGCCCGCCGCGGCCGTGGTGAAGCGGGAGTCGACGCGGATGTTGCGCAGCCGCCAGTTGATGTGGTGCTCGGCGGAGACCAGGCGGGCGATCCGGTAGGCCGGGCCGGGTCCGGCCGGGTCGGGCAACTTCTCCAACGCGGTACGCATACCCGCGACGAACCGCCGGCCGTCCACGGTGAACCCCTTGCTGTCCGACAAGGTGTCGATGACTCGAGACACCTGGAGGTGCGCACGGGCGTACTCGTATGTCGCCCGGCGCTGGTCGCCCGAGTCGGAGGTCTGCTCCGCGGCCCAGAAGGTGGTCACGCCGAGGAAGGCGTAGCACCCGTTCGTCAACGCTGTCAGGGGACGCGGATCGTCGCGCCACGGCGCGTACTCAGTCTGCTCGCCCTCGTCGTCAACGAGGCGCACGACGTCCAGCAAGGCGTTGAATTTTCCGTGCTGCAGCTCGTGGACGATGGTCGAGCAGCACAACTCCGGGTCACCCGGCCAGGTCAGGCAGATGGCGCCGAAGGCATCCCGGGACGTGAAGCTGATGCCGTGGCCCGGCGGGCCGGGCGGCAGCGGGGTCACGGCCCGCAGCAGCGACGCCGTCTGCCAGGACCAGCCGTCGTGGCGCCGGCTCAGCCTCTGCACGGCCTCCCGGAAGAGCCGGCGCCAGCGCTCGAACTCGGCCGGGTCCAGCCGGTCGGCGGTCGCCACGGTCGCCGGGGTGCGCTGGGCGTGCAGGTCGTCGAGGGCCGTCCGCCCCGGGGAGAGATCCAGGCTCCGCAGTCCCTGCCAGCCGGGGCCGTCCAGCTCCGGATCACCGGGAAGCTCCACCTCGCCGACGGTCACCCGGTCGTGGAGCCGGGTGACCGTGATCGGGTTCTCCGGCCCGCCGGGTCGCACCCGCGCCGACCCCACCGTGGGCAGGTGCAGCACGTCCGAGGAGTCCGGCAGTGGCACCCGTACGGTGAAGTCGAGACCGGCCCGTATCCCGGCGGCGGCGGCGACCGCTGTCAGCGTGCCGGCGGATGTCGGGCTCGCGTCGCGCGCGCGCAGTCTGCGGATCGCGGCCGTCAGGGTCGCGCCCACGTACGGGTAGCCGAGCACCAGCTCCGCGGCTTCCCGGTCGGCCCGCTGCGCCTCCTGGAGCAGCTCGATGGCCGGCCGGACGTCGTCGCGCTCGGGGGTCTGCTCGACGAGCAGCCGCAGCAGCAGCAGGTGCCGGCTCAGCTGGGCCGACCGCAGGGTGGCCAGGCCGGCGGCGTCGGCGCCGCCCGCGGCCAGGGCGTCCAGCGACGGGCGGGAGAGCTTGATGACAGCTGTCACCCCGCGACCTCGGCGAGGACCGCGACGTCCCGCCCGATCCGGGCCCGGACGTGCCGGATGAGAAAGGCGAGGTCGGCGCAGTAGACGGAGGGGTTCAGGAAACCCCGGCCGGGCCGGTGCCGGTGGGCGTAGTGCCCGCCCCCGCACACCTCGACCAGGGAGCAGGCGCGGCAGGTGTCACAGAGGCCGCTGATGCCGAGCTGGCGCGCCACGATCGCCGGGTGGTCCAGCACCGCCTCCAGATCGTCGGCGAAGACGGTCATGCCGGTGGCGGGGGCGCCGGGATAGCTGGCCCGCAGGGTGTCGACCTGCTCCAGCCGACCGTCCACGTTGATCACGACCAGCGCCGCCGGGCTGAGCCCGATCTGCTCCGAGGCGCTGCGACCGCCGAGGATCAGGTGGATGATCTCGCGGAACAGGCGGATGCCGGGCCGGGTGGACCGGGACCCGTACCAGAGGTCGAAGACCTCGGCGAGCCAGCGGCCGTAGGGCGCCGCCGCGGTGGAGTGGGCCGGCGGGGGCCGTGACCAGGTGGCGTGCGGCAGCAGGAAGTCGAGCATCGGCGGGTCGAGAGCGCAGAGTCGTGCGTAGACCGCGGCCGGCTCCAGGGCGGTGTCGACCACACAGAGGATGCCGGCGAACCAGGCGCGGTGCTTCCCGGATCCGAGCAGCTTGATGCCGCGAAGCAGGGCCACCTCGCTCGAAGCCCCGTCCGGGCCGCGGCGGTGCCGGTCGTCGCCGTCGATGCTGACCGCGATCCGGACGCCGGCCGCGGTCAGGCCGGCCAGCGCCGTGTCGTCGAGCAGGGTGCCGTTCGTCTGCATGACGAAGTCGACGGCGGTCGTCGCCGGGACGGCGGCACGGATGACCCGGGTGACCTCGGTCAGGCGGGCCACGCCGGCCAGCATCGGTTCGCCGCCGTGCAGCACGACCTCGACGCGGTCCAGGCCGTGCCGGCTGACGTGCTCACTGATCCGGGCCGCCGACTGCCGCACCACCGCCGGGGCCATCACGCGCGGCAGGGTCCGCCATTCCTGGTCGGCCATCGTGTACATGTAGCAGTAGTCACAGGCCAGGTTGCAGCCGCTGGTCAGCTTGAGAATGAACTGCCGGAAGGGCACCGGGCGCCGGCCGGCGGCGGCGAGTTCTGCGCGGTCGAGTCCCGTCAGAGGCCATTCCTTCGGCATTGTCCCCCCGGGACGGTGTCAGATTGCGCTCTGGAATCCCGCGACGACATCATCGGATGTGGCGGGGGGCAGGCCTTCCAGGATGCGGCGAGCGGCCGCGACGATGGCGGGATCGGCGCTTTCCAGGAGCTCGGCCAGCGGGAGTTGTGACACGTCGATGAGGAGCGGCTCCTCGTCGGCGGGTGCTGAGCTCATCCATGTTCTCCCGTCTCCCCGGCACCGTCCGCCGCCGGGGTCACTGGCTGAGTAACGTCCATTCAACGGAACGTGACACCGGTTCGCAAGCTTAGTTCCGCTTCGCCGGGATGCGGGGTGGCGTCGGGACGGCCGGCCCGCCGGAGGTGTCGGATCACCGACAGTCCATCGGCGCTACTCGATTCGTGCGCGGTGACCACGGCTGGGCGCGAGGCGATGCGGTGCCGTGTGTCAGGGCTCGATCAGGTCGCGGCGGTGGCGGATGCCGGGGCGGCCGGCCAGCAGCACCGCGCCCACCGGCCGAAATCCCGTACGGCGCAGCACGGTGAGCGATCCCGCGTTGTCCCGGTCCGCGTCCGCGATCAGGCGGCGCAGGCCGTAACCGGTGCGGGCCAGGGCGCAGATCTGCCGGACCCCGGCGGTCGCGACGCCCCGGCCCGCGGCCCGCTGCGCGACGCGGAAGCCCAGTTCCGCCTGGCCGTCCGCCACGTCCACCAGGTTGAGCCGGGCGACCACCGCGCCGTCCTCGTCGATCAGGACGTGGAAGTGGCAGTCGCCCGCGTCCTGCTCCGCCAGCAGGGCCGCGTGGCGGTCCGGGAAGGTGGCGAAGTAGTCGTCGCCGCGGTCCGGCACCGAGCGGGCAAACCACTCCCGGTTCTCCTGCTCGAAGCGGAGCACCGCCGTCGCGTGGGCACCGGTCAGGCGCTGGAGCCGCATCACGGGTGCCGGTGCAAGCGGCGCAGGGCCAGGGCGAGCTGGAGCCGCAGCCGGCCCTGCGGCTCGCGGACGTTCCAGCCGAGCAGCTGCTCCGCGTGGGTGATCCGGTCCTGCAGCGTCGAGTGGTGCACCCGCAACGCCGTCGCCGCCGCGCGCAGGCTGGTGCTCGCCGCCGTCGTGTGCAGGGTCGTCAGCATCCAGGGCGCCGCCGCGGCCGCGTGCTCCAGCGCCTTGACGTCCGGCGCCGCGGATTGGTCGCCCACCTCGGCGAGCAGAGCCAGCGTGCCCAGCTCGGTGGCGTGCACCACGCGCGGGCCCGGGTCCTCGTCGGTGCCCTCCGCCGCGAAGCGCAGGGCCACCTTCGCCGCCGCCCAGGAGGCCGGCAGCTCCAGGATCTCGACGGCCGGGCCGATCCCGGCCCGCCCCGGCAGCTCCGGCACCGGTCCGGACCGCACCTGGAGCTCCGCGGGCCGGGCGATCACGTACGCCGATCCGGTCAGCCCCAGGCGGCGCGCTGCCTGCCGGCGTACGTCCGGAGGAGCCGCCGCGTCCACGATCAGCTCGGCCGACGCGGGGTCGGCCGCGGGCGCGCGGCCGCGGGTCCGGTCCAGGACCGCCCGGGCCGCGCCCGCCGCCCGTTCCAGGATCATCGCCTCGACCGGGCCCGGCGGGCCGGCCCGCTCCAGCCACAACGTCGCCGAGCCGGCCGCGGTGGACATCCAGTCCGGTGCCGCCGCGCCGTCCTGCCAGGCGCTGATCCCGGTTTCCGTGACCCGGATCCGCACCCGGCGCTCGTCGTCGCGCAGGCGGGCCGGGCAGTCGGCGAGCACCGCCGCGCCCCGCACGATCGACTGCAGCCCGGCGCGCGCTTCGACCAGGCTGTCGAAGTATGCGATGACCCGCAGGGCCGCGCCGGCGTCGGCGTCGAGGGCGGCCAGCCGGACGGCGAGGTCCTTCATGCCCCGAGGCTAGACGTCCAGCACGCGGTGCAGCCAGCGGACGCGGGCGGCCCGCGCCTCCTGGGAGATCGCGGCCTGCGGGACCGTCGCGTCGAAGCCGTGGAAGCAGCCGGGCCAGACGTGCAGCTCGGCGCGCCCGCCCGCGGCCCAGATCCGGGACGCGTACGCCACGTCCTCGTCGCGGAACGTCTCCGCCGAGCCCACGTCGATGAACGTCGGCGGCAGACCGGACAGGTCCGTCGCCCGGGCCGGCGCCGCGTACGGGGACACATCCGGCCCGCCGCGCGCCTCCCCGAGCAGGGCCGTCCAGCCGGTGTTGTTGGCGGTGGCGTCCCAGATGCCCCGGCCGGCCATCTGCCGGGACGAGAACGTGTCATTGCGGTCGTCCAGCATCGGGTAGATCAGCAGCTGCCCGGCCAGCGCGGGTCCGCCCCGGTCCCGGGCCATCAGCGCCAGCGCCGCCGCGAGACCGCCGCCCGCGCTGCCGCCCGCCACGATCAGCCGGCCCGGCTCGTAGCCCAGCTCGGCCGCATGCCCGGCGGTCCAGAGCAGCCCGGCGTAGCAGTCGTTGACCGGGCCGGGGTGCGGGGTCTCCGGGGCCAGCCGGTACTCCACCGAGACCACCACCAGCCCGAGCTCCTCGGCCCAGTCCAGCGCCTCGAGCACGCCGGTGCGGTTGTCGCCGATGATCATGCCGCCGCCGTGGGTGAAGTAGACGCAGCCCAGAGTGCCGGTGGCGGCCGTCGGCGTGAGGATCAGCAGCGAGATGTCCGGGTCGCCGTCCAGGCCCGGCACCTGCCGTTGCGTCACGGTGAACCGGCCGTCGCGGCGCAGGTCGTCATCGGTGGGGCTGCCGAGCGGGCCGGCCGAGCGCAGTGCGGGGATCAGGTCCGCGGTCAGCGCGGCCGGGAGCAGCTCGGTGATGGCCGGCAGGGCGGCGCCGAGCTCCGGGTCGAACGGTGGGGGCGTCAACTCCACGGACAACGTCATGAGCAGGCCTTTCCGGTGTCGAGGAGATCACCGGCGGGTGACCTCTGTCACCAGGATGGGCGGTGCCGGCCCCGGCGACGAGCGCCAACCGGCGGGAACTCCCCGCCATCCGGCGGGTACGCCGACAGCGAAACCCGCCGCCGCGGGCCGTCGTCGCCGGAGCGGCCGGGCCAGAATCGCGCCATGGCCGACTTCGCGCTCCAGGCGCAGCCCGACAACGCCGCCGACTGGCTCGACCTTGCCCGGCGTGCGGAGGCGGCCGGCTTCGACACCCTGCTCGCCGCGGACCACCCGGGTTCCTGCGCGGCGCCGTTCGTGGCGCTGGCCGCGGCCGCCGCGGTCACCACGACCATCCGGCTCGGGTCGTACGTCGCCAACGCCGCGGTCCGCGAGCCGATCCTGCTGGCGGCCGACGTGGCGACCCTGGACGTGGTCTCCGGCGGCCGCGCGCTGCTCGGCCTCGGCGCCGGCCACACCCCCGCCGAGTGGGACGCGATCGGCCAGGTCCGCCCCGGCGTGCGCGGCCGGGTCGACCGGTGCATCGCGGTCGCGGCGGCGACCACCCGGCTGCTGGCGGGGGAGCGGGTCACCGTCGCCACCCCCGAGCTGACCATGCTCAACGCGGCGCTGGAGCAGCCGCGCCCGGTGCAGGAGCGGATCCCGCTGCTGGTCGGCACGGCCAACTCGCGGCTGCTGCGCTGGGCGGGCCAGCACGCCGACATCGTCGGGCTGACCGGGTTCGGCCGCACCAAGTCCGACGGGCACCAGCACGAGGCCCGCTGGCGGCTCGCCGACATCGACGCGCAGGCCGGGCTCGCGCGGGCGGGCGGCGACGCGACGCTGGAGGCGCTGGTGCAGCTGGTGGAGGTCACTGACGATGCCGGCGCCGTCCTCGCCGAGCACGCCGGGCGGCTGGGGATGAGCGTCGACGAGCTGCGGCAGGTGCCGTTCGTGCTGGTGGGCACGGCCGACGAGATCGTCGCGGCGGTGCGCGCCCACCGCGAGCGGTGGGGGATCACCCGCTATGCCGTACGGCGAGCCGGCCTGGACGCGCTCGGTCCGCTGCTGCCGCGGCTGCGGGAGGGGTGACCCGCTACTCGGCGAAGAGGGACTGCTCCACCAGGGTGCGGAAGTCGGCGTAGATCTGCCGGTAGCGCTCCACGGCGCCGACCGTGTCGCCGGACTCGATCTGCGCCAGCACCTCGTCGTGGCCGGTGATCCAGACCTCCCAGAGGTTGCTCTCCGCGCCCATCGCCAGTATCCGCAGCGTGCGCGCCACCACCAGGTCGACCATGGACTGCAGCTCGCGGTTGCCGCTGGCCAGGATGACGATGGTGCTGAAGTCGGCGCCCGCCGCGCCGGCCGCCAGCACGTTGCCGGTGCGCAGCCCCTCGACGAACTCCTTCTGCCGCTGGCGCATCAGGTCGATGTGGGTGGCGGTCAGGTTTTCCACGCCCCACTCGAAGCCCGCGCAGGCCAGCACGCCCATCACATCGATCAGCTCAAGTGCGTTCTTCTGGGTCACCCGGGTGACGTGCCGGGTCCGGTTCGGGGCGATGTCGATCAGGCCCTCGACCGAGAGCTGGGCGATGGCCTCGCGCACCGGGGTGATGCTGACGCCCAGGCGTGCGGCCAGCTCGGCGTCCTTGATGAGCGTGCCCGGCGGCAGCTCCCCGGTGACTATCTCGTTACGGAGCTGTTGGACGACTGCGGCCGTCCGCGTCGGCGGCACCGTGTAGGACATACCGGCAGCCTACTCACAGTGATGAGGAGCAGCGGACCGTACCCATGGTCGCTTTCCCCCGTCATGCTGAACGCGTGGCCGACGCCGTACCCCTGATCGATCTTGACGCGGCGCCGCGCGCGGCGCCGGGAGCGGCTGCCGGGCGGGCCCGGCTCGGCGCCCCGCGCCCGGTCCTGGTGCTCGCCGTTCTGGTCGCCGTGCTGGTCACGCTCACCGCGGCCGGGCCGCCGGCGCGGACGATGCGGCCGGTGCTGGCGGCCGGCGGCACGGCCGCCGCGGCGTTCACCCTCGGGACGGACGCGCTCTACACCGCCGGCTTCGGCGCCAATCCGGACAGCGAGTCGGGTATCCGTCGGTACGCCCTGCCGGGTGGTGAGCAGCTCTGGGCCACCTCGCTGCCGCAGAACGTACAGAACCTGACGCTGGACAGCGGGGTGCTGCTGGCCCGCTCCGGCTCCGCCCCGCGGATGACGTTCCTCGACGCCGCCGACGGCAAGGTGCTGTGGCACCTCGAGGAATCCGGCGCCACGGTGATCACCCTGAGCCGGGGAAGGGCGCTGCTGCGGACCGACGCCGAGGACGGGAGCACCGAGCTGCGGCTGGTCTCGGCCCGCACCGGCGCGACGATCTGGCGCCGGGTGGTCGACGGGGTCGGCGAGATCCTCAACGACGACCTGTTCACCGCCGACCCCGACCGGATCGTGGCGCTCGGGGTCGACGGGCACGTCACCACGGTGCGGTTCGCCGACGGGTCGGTGCTGGGCGAGGGGGAGCTGGGGGTGCACCTGCCGGATCAGCTGGACGGCTCGTTCCAGGCGGGCTTCGTCGGCGTGACCGTCTCCGGCGACCAGCTCTACATGTCGCGGCGGGACGCGGGGGTGGCCTCGCTGACCGCGTACGGGCTGCCGGAACTGACCCGGCGCTGGCGCACCGAGGGCGGCCCGACCGGTTTTGTGCACGACTGCGGGCCGGTGCTCTGCATCTCGGACACCCGCTGGGTGAGCGGGCTGGACCCGAGCGACGGCTCGGTGCGCTGGTCCGACCCGGCCTGGAGCAACGCGTTCGCCCGGGGCAACGGCCTGCTGCTCGCCTACGACCAGCAGGAGGTCCCGGAGTCGGCGATCCTCGACGCGCGGACCGGCGCGGTGCGGCGCAAGCTCGGCCGCACGCTCACGATCGGCCGGCTGGAGCTGCGCGAGGACAGCGACGCCCCGGGCCGGACCTGGGTGGCGGTGGCGAACGAGGGGGACGGCACGGCGCGCACCGTCGGCTCGATGCAGACCGGGGCGCCGTACGGCTGCACGGCGAGCGGCCAGTACCTGGCGTGCCCGACAACCGCCGGCCCGACGACGGTCTGGCAGATCCCCTAGCCTGCCCGCCGCGGCCGGGTCAGGCGGCCCGGGTCGATCCGGACCTCGGTCAGCAGGTGCCGGTCCACGCCGGCCTCGTCGAGGATGCGCTCGACCGCGGCGATGGAGAGCCAGTCGAGCACGTCCTCGCCGTGCACGATCCGGTACCACCGGGTGCGGTGGCGGCGCACGATCTCGACCCGCCACGCGCCGTCCGGGGTCTGCATCGCGCCTTCCACCTTGCCGGCGTCCATCAGTGCGTGCAGGCCAGCGGGTAGGTGGCGCGGGCCAGCGTGTTCATCGCGGTGAACTGCAGGTCGTACTCGCGGACGCCCTGCTTGCTGACGTCCTGGCCGACCACGCTGTTGACCCGCAGGTTGAGTCGGTCCATCACGCTGCCACCGTCACCGCTGGCCGCCAGCAGGAACGGGTTGATCACCTGCTTCGGGGTGCTGGTGTCCAGCCGGGCCGAGACGAGGTTGTTGGCGACCGCCGTGCCGGACCCGGACGGGGTGCCCTGCAGCGGCCACTGGCGGCGCTTCATGGTGCCGCCGGCCTTCGGCAGGCTGAGCTGGACGCACTGGTTGGCGCCGGCGTCGTCGAGGAAGACGAAGTCGATGTAGAAGGTGGTGCTGTCGGCGTAGCCGTCGCTGATCCGGGAGGCGTACCGGATCTCGCGGTCCAGCTTGTTGAACGTGGCCTGCAGCTCCGCCTGCGCCGCCGCGGTGGTCTCGGCGGTGTCGCTGGTGTGGAACATGGTGTAGAAGCCGGAGCTGGCGATGGCCATCACGATCGACATCACCGCCATGCTCACCAGCACCTCGGCCAGCGAGAAGCCGGCGTCACCGGCGGCCCGCGAGCGGCTCATGATCCGGTCGCCGAGTTGAAGACGGGCTCGCGCGAGGCGGTGCTGATCTGGGTGCTGGTGGCGTACGTGCAGCCGGCGCTCGGGCAGTTCTTGGCCCGCCAGGTGATCTTCACGGTGACGTTGAGCAGGTCGGTGACGGTCACCCCGGAGGTCCACAGCCGGTTGTACGTGAGCGAGTTGACGATGACCGTCGGCGTGGCGGACTGGGCACTCAGCCAGCCGGCCACGTCCGCGGCCGCGACCTGGCGCAGCTGCTCCATCGAGTCGGCGGCGACCTGGATGGCGGCCTGCCGGGCGCCCTGCACGTCGATGGTCACCATCGAGCGCACGAAGAACGTCGTGACCGCGCTCAGCACCACGCCGATGACCGCCAGCGAGGTGAGCACCTCCACCAGCGTGAAGCCGTCGTCTTTCCTAACAGCCATGGCCACGTCCGCTCAGTCGGTGGTGACGGTCGGCGCGCCGGAGCCGACCGGCGGGGCCACGAAGGCCTTCACCGCGAGGCTGACGCTCATCTTCTCGGCACCATCGGCGGATTCGGTCTCCTCTTGAGGGGAAGTGAGATTGGCCGACTCGATCAGCACGGCGCGCTTCTGGTCGGCGCCCTGCAGCTCGTCCAGGAACGTGCCGAGATCGTCGGCCGAGCCCTCCGCGGTGAGCTGGATCGGCAGCGCCCAGACGCCGGGCAGGTCCTTCAGCTCGGCCGGGGTGCTGACCGTGACGCCGCTGACGTCCACGTTCAGGTCCGTGCCCGAGGCCTGCAGCTGGCGCAGGAACGCCGGCACGCCGGAGTCCGACGGCAGCGCGTCCTGATAGCCGGCCAGGGTGGCCTTGAGCTTGGTCAGGTTCGACTTCTGCTTCTTCAGCGTGGCGATCCGCTTGCGGATGTCCACCGCCTGGGCGCGCGCGGTCTCCGTCTGCGCCTTGAGGTCGGCGGTCTCGGTCTTCTCCGGGTTGATCAGCAGGAACCAGCTGACGACGGCGAGCAGCACGATGACCGCGGCGCCGGCGATCATCCAGAGCCGGTCGGCATGACGGGCACCCATCACTTGCCCCCTGTCTCGCACTTGTCGCCGAACCGGCCGCAGAGCGCCGCCTGAGTGATGTCGACCCGCAGCGTCCAGGTCACGCTTTCCTCGGTCGAGGTCGCGCTGCCCTCGGTCGAGGTCACGTTGGTCAGGTACGGGTTGGCCAGCACCGACTGCTTGGCGAGCGCGTCGACGTAGGCCGCCACCGCGCCCTTGTCCGGTCCGGTGCCGGTCACCACCGCGGAGCCGATCGCCACCGAGGCGCTGGTGCTGGGCAACGCGGTGCCGGCCGTCGTCATGGTGGCGTCCTGCAGCGCGCCGTTGATCCCGACGACCGTCACGCCGGCGGTCTCGCCGATCGAGCGCAGCTGCTCCAGCAGCGAGGCCCAGTCGAGGTCGCTCGCCATGGCCGTCTTGAGCTGCCGGGACAGCGTGGCGGTGTCGTTCTGCACGTCGACTACCTCGCCGTAGACCCGCTGGGCGCGCTGCAGGTCGGCCACCTCGGCGGTGGCCGCGGTGAGCTCGTCGTCGGCGGCCCGGGTGTCCTGGCGTACCAGGTAGAAGAACCCGCCGAGCAGGCAGGCGACCAGGATGACCACGACGATCACCCAGGCCCGGGTACGGCGGGCCCGGCGCGCGGCGATGATCTCGTCCGGCAACAGGCTCGCGGAGATGGTCAGCAGCCGGGTCACCCGCTGCGGGGAGACCGCCGGGTCCAGGGGCATCAGGGTGGTCGCCATCAGGCTGCCGCTCCCAGGGTGAGGCCGATCGACACCGCGGCCGACGGCAGGAAACTGTCGAAGCCGCGCTGGCGGGCCTTGCGGGTGTCGCGCAGCCGGCCGGCGCTGTCGGCGTACATCACCTGGACGCCGAGTTGCTGCTGGATGTGCTCGGCGAGGCCGGGCATCAGGGCCGAGCCGCCGCACAGCGAGACGCGGGTGACCTGCTTCTGCCGTTCGCCCGAGGCGAGGTATGTGAACGAGCTGCGCAGCTCGTTGATCAGCGGGCGGATCGCGTCGGCCGCGGCGGCGTCGGAGTCCGGGCGGCCGTCGCCGTGCAGGCCGTAGCGGCACTTGAGGGCCTCGGCCTCGGGCGCGGTGATGCCGAGCCGGGTGGCGATGCTCTCGGTGATCTCGGTGCCGCCGCGCGGGACGGTACGGACGATCAGCGGCTCGCCGTCGGCGTGCACGACCACGCTGGTCACCTCGGCGCCGATGTCGACGATCGCCTCCACCTGGGCGTCCAGCCGGGAGGCGGCGCGCAGCAGGGCGAAGGAGGCCAGGTCCACGTTCACCACGTGCAGGCCGGCCTTCTCGACCGCCTGGATGAGCGCCATGACGGCGTCCTTGGGCATGGCGATGAGCAGCCCGCGGACGGTCGGGTTGTCGCCCGGCTCCTCGAGCGGGCGGAAGTCGAGCAGCGAGCGGTCCACCGCCAGCGGCAGCATGTCGCGCACCTGGAACGGCAGCGACTTGCGCATCTCCTTGGCGGGCAGGTTGGAGACCGCCATCTCGCGGACCACCAGCTGGGGGTTGGTGACCCCGAGCAGCACCTGCTTGGTGTCGAACTTGCAGGCGGCCCAGAGCTGCTTGAGCGCCGAGGTCACGGCCACCGGGTCGGTGAGGATGCCGGCCTGGACGGTGCCGGGCGGCAGCGGCACCTGACCGAAGTTCGTCAGGGTGTAGTCGTCCTTCGCGCGGCGCACTTCCACGGCGCGGATGGACGACGAGCCGATGTCCAGCCCGATCGGATTGACGCTAGCCATCGGTTTCCTTCCTCGATCAGGCGGTGGGGGTGAGCAGGGCGGCGTACCAGTCGGCGATCGGCGCCGCGGCGAACACGGCCAGGAACGCGCCGGCCAGCATGTACGGGCCGAACGGGATGCGGCTCTTGCGACCGGCGACCTTGAGCAGCAACAGCACCACGCCGACCAGCCCGCCGAGCAGGAACGCGGCGAACGTGCCGATGGCCACCCAGCTCCAGCCGAGCCAGCCGAGGTAGAGCCCGAGCAGGGGCGCCAGCTTGACGTCGCCGCGGCCCATGCCGAACAGGCTGATGATCTCGAAGACGATCCACAGCACGGCGGCCGCGATCAGAGCCCGGGTGGCGGCGCCCCAGTGGTCCTCGACGATGATCGCGGGCAGGAACAGCACCAGCGCCACGGTGTAGGACGGCAGCACGATCTGGTCCGGCAGGCGCAGCACGTCCAGGTCGATCGCGGCGAGCGCGATCGCGACGGCGGCGAGATACAGGTACGCGGGCAGCTCCCAGGACCAGCCGAACCTGGCCGCGACGGCGACGAACAGCGCCGCGGTGCCGGCCTCGACCAGCGGGTAGCGGACGCTGATCGGGGCTGCGCAGTCGGCGCACCGGCCGCGCAGCAGCAGCCAGCCGAGCACCGGGATGTTGTGCCGGTTGCGCACCTGGTTGCCGCAGTGCGGGCAGTGCGAGCCGGGTCGGACCAGGGACTCGCCCCGGGGCACCCGGTGGATCACGACGTTCAGGAACGAACCGACGGCGAGACCGAGCAGGCCGACGATGCTGAGCAGCAGCGGCTGCGGCATGGTCGGTCCTCCTCGGTCTGGTCGGCGTGGGCGGGAGCCGGGTGGTGCCGCCCGACGGCGGCACCACCCGAGTGGCGCTGAGGAAATTGCTTACGAGCAGGTGGTGAGGCTGATCGCCGGCGTCGGCGCGGTGACCGAGCCGCCCTTGGTGCTGTCGTAGAGGTAGATCTTGCCGCTGCCGCCCGTGTTGGTCGCGCAGACCTTGTACGAGCTGACGGTGCCGACGTAGGTCATCTCGGTCTTGTCCGAGAGCGTCACCAGCGAGGTGGTGCCGGTGGCCGCGCCGAGGTTGAAGCTGGCGACCTGCTTCGCGGTCGGCGTGGTGGCGTAGGCGTTGCCGTTGTCCGTGTAGTACTGCTCGATCGCGCTGACCGCGCCGCGCACGTCGGACTGCGCCGACTTGTCGGCCGCGCCCTGGCGGTAGTTCAGGTACACGGGGACGGCGATCGCGACGAGCACGCCGATGATGACCACGACAACCAGGAGCTCGATGAGGGTGAAGCCCTCGTCCTGCTTCTTGGCGCGCAGCCGGGCGATGGTGTCCTGCATTGGGGGTGCCTCCAGTGTGGCGTCAGGGGTGGGGCGGGGATGGGGTGGTTCCGGGCTCGGGTGCCCGACTCCGCGACCGGAGACCGGTCGTGTCCTGCTCCTGGGCGTCAGTTGCCCTGGATGTTCTGGTAGATGGTGAACATCGGTAGGTACAGACAGATCACCATTCCGCCGACCACGGCTCCCATGACGAGCACCATGATCGGTTCGATCGAAGCGGTCAGGGATTCGGCGGCGCTGTCGACTTCCCTGTCATAGAAGTCGGCAACCTTGTCGAGCATCTGACTGATTTGACCGCTTTCTTCTCCCACTTCGATCATCTGCGTGACCATCTCGGGGAAGACTTTGTGGTTGCGCAGCGCGGAGGACATGGGCTGCCCGTCGCGTACGGCCGACTGCACGTCGCGCATGGCCGAGTTGATCACCTCGTTGCCCGTGGTCTCGCCGACGACGTGCAGCGCCTGCATGACGGGCACGCCCACGTTGAGCAGCAGGCCGAGGTTGCGGGAGAAGCGGCTCATCGCCAGCTTGCGGAAGAGCGGGCCGAACACCGGCAGGCGCAGTTTGATCTTGTCCACGGCCAGCCGGAAGTCCTGGCTCTGGCGGACCTTGCGCTTGTAGGCGACGGTCGAGGTGATGCCCACGGTCAGCACCAGCGGGCCGATCCACCACATGTTGTGGCTGGCGTCCACCAGGAACTGGGTGATCGCCGGCAGCTCGCCGCCGAGATTCTTGAACATCGCCTCGAAGACCGGGACGATGAAGATCAACACGGCTGCGATCAGCACGAAGGTGAAGGTCAGCACGATCGCCGGGTAGGTCAGCGCACTCTTGATCTTGCCGCGGAGCGCGGTGTCCTTCTCCAGGCTGTCCGCGATCTGCTCCAGCGCGCGGTCGATCATGCCGCCCGCCTCGCCGGCCCGGATCATCGCGATCATCAGGCGCGGGAAGACCTTGTCGTGCTTGCCCATGGCCGCCGAGAGCGACACGCCGCCGGCCACATCGGTACGGACCTCCGCGGTCGCCCTCTTGATCGAGGCGGCGGTGGTCTGCTCCTCCAGGATCGACAGCGAGCGCAGCAGCGACATGCCCGAGGCGGTCATCGTGGAGAACTGCCGCGCGAAGACCGCCAGGTCCTTGAGCTTGGTCCGGTTGCCCAGGCCCGGGATCTTCAGGTCCCGGTTGAGCCCCTGACCCGCCTGGCTGAGCTCGAGCGGGACCTCGCCGCGCTGGCGCAGCAGGTGCGTCGCGGCGGTCTCGTTCGCGGCCTCCACGGTGCCCTTGGCCTTGCGACCCTGGGCGTCGATGCTGTTGTAGTGGAACGTTTTCGTCGCCGGCATGTCACATCCGTCCGATCAGGCGCTTGAGCTCTTCTTGGGAGTGGCAGATCTCCAGGGCGGCCTGCATCGAGACCAGGCCCTCCCGGACGCGCTCGGCCAGGTGCTGGTCGAAGGCCAACATGCCGTCGTTGCCGCCGGCCTGCATGAAGGACGGGATCTGGTGCGACTTGCCCTCGCGGATCAGGCTCCGGATGGCGGGCGTGGCGGTGAGGATCTCGCAGATCACCGTCCGGCCCTTGCCGTCGGCGCGCGGCGCCAGCGCCTGGGTGACCACGCCCTGCAGGCTGGCCGCCAGCTGGGCGCGGATCTGCAGCTGCTGGTGCGGCGGGAAGATGTCGATGACCCGGTCGATGGTCTGGGTGGCGCTCTGCGTGTGCAGGGTGGCCAGCACCAGGTGACCGGTCTCCGCGGCGGTCAGCGCGGTGGCGGTGGTCTCCAGGTCGCGCAGCTCGCCGACCAGGATGATGTCGGGATCCTGGCGCAGCGCGTGCTTGAGCGCCTGCGGGAAGGTCTCCGTGTCGGAGCCGACCTCCCGCTGGTTGACCAGGCAGCGCTTGTGCGGGTGCAGGAACTCGATCGGGTCCTCGATGGTGATGATGTGCGCGGAGCGGCTGCGGTTGGCCAGGTCCAGCACCGAGGCGAGGGTGGTGGTCTTGCCGGAACCGGTCGGCCCGGTGACCAGCACCAACCCGCGGGGCAGGTGGGCGAAGCGGGCGACGGACTCCGGCATGCCCAGCTCGTCCAGCGGCTTGATGGTGTGCGGGATGGCCCGGAAGACCGCGCCGCAGGAGTTGCGCTGGATGTAGAGGTTGCCGCGGAACCGGGAGACGCCGGTGATGCTGTGCGCGAAGTCCATCTCCTGCTCGCGCTGGAACGTCGCCCACTGCTGGGGGTTCACGGCGGCGCGGGCCAGCAGCGCGGTGTCGGAGGAGTTGAGCTTGCCGTAGCCGGGCAGCGCCCGCAGCGTGCCGTCGACGCGGATCATCGGCGGGGAGCCGACGGTCAGGTGCAGGTCGGAACCGCGCGACTCGACGAGCGTGATGAGCATCTGGTCCAGCACGGCCAGGTCGCCCGGGCCGGATCCGGCCGGGTCAACCGGTGCCGCCTGGAGCGGTACCTCGTGGTCGAGCGTGTACATGAGCCGCACCGACAATCTCGTCGTGAAGTCTGACGCCCCCTAATTCGGCACGGCGGCGGGCTGGTTTAGGACCTGTTCGGGCGGAAATGTGCGGGCGGCGCGGCGGCGGAGTACTCTGCGCGCTCCGCCGGCTCAGATGGCGACCCGGGCGACCTCGCGCAGGGAGGTGAGCCCGCCCGCCGCCTTGGCCAGGCCGTCCGCGCGCAGCTCGTACATGCCCTGGTCGAGGGCGACCTCGCGGATCTCGTTGGAGGAGGCCCGGCGGATGGTCAGCGTCTCGATCTCCGGCGAGATCGGCATGACCTCGTGCAGCGCGATCCGGCCGCGGTAGCCGGTGTTGGCGCAGTTCCGGCAGCCCACCGGCCGGTAGAGCGCGTCCGGGATCTTGAGGTCCTGCACCGGCCAGCGGGCGCCCTCCAGCTCCTCCGCGCCGGGCAGGTACGCCTCCTTGCACCAGTCGCACAGCCGCCGGGCGAGCCGCTGGGCCAGCACGCAGTCCAGCGACGAACCGACCAGGAACGGCTCGATGCCCATCTCGGTGAGCCGGGTGACCGCGCCCGGTGCGTCGTTGGTGTGCAGGGTGGAGAGCACCAGGTGGCCGGTGAGCGAGGCCTCGACGGCGATCTGGGCGGTGTTGCCGTCCCGGATCTCACCGATCAGCACGACGTCCGGGTCGGACCGCAGGATCGCCGGGAGCACCGCCGCGAAGGTCAGGCCGGCCTTGGCGTTGACCTGCACCTGGTTGACGCCGCGCAGGCGGTACTCGACCGGGTCCTCGACGGTGATCACGTTGATCTCCGGCTTGCTGATCCGGCCCAGGGTCGCGTACAGGGTGGTGGATTTTCCGGAGCCGGTGGGACCGGTGACCAGGAGCATGCCGTGCGGCTTGCTGAACGACTCGGAGAAGCGCTGCAGGTTGTGCTGGGTGAAGCCGAGCTTCGCCAGATCGAGGTCGATGCCGCCGGTGTCGAGCACGCGCAGCACGATCTTCTCGCCCCAGACGGTCGGCAGGGTCGCCGTCCGCAGGTCCACCTGCCGGTCGCGGATGATGGCGGTGATCCGGCCGTTCTGCGGGATGCGCCGCTCGGTGATGTCAACGCCGGACATGATCTTCAAGCGCGAGGTCAGCGCCGCCATCACGCCGCGCGGCACCGTGTCCAGTTCGTGCAGCACGCCGTCGATCCGGTAGCGCACCCGCATGTCGTCCTCGGTGGGCTCCAGGTGCAGGTCGGAGGCGCGGTTCTGGACGGCCTGCTCGATCAGGTTGTTGACGTACCGGACGATCGGCGCGTCGTCCGCGCCGCTGGCCTGCGCCGTCACCGGCAGGTCGTCGAGCGAGTTGTCGGCCAGGTCGCCCAGGTCGCTGTCCTCGCGCTGGAGCCGTTCGATGATCCGGCGCACCTCGCTGCGGGCGACCACGACCGGGCGGATGGTCATGCCGGTGGAGGCGCGGATGTCGTCCAGCGCCACCACGTCGCCGGGGTCGGTGACGCCGACGACCAGCTCGCCGTCGTGGATCGCCAGCCCGAGCACCCGGTGCCGGAGCACGACCGACAGCGGGATGCGCTTGAGCGCGACCGGGTCGGGAGAGTAGCCGACCAGGTCCAGGGTGTTGATGCCGAACGCGGCCGCGGCGGCCTCGGTGAGCTGTTCCTCGGTGACGACCTGGTCGTTGATCAGGACCGCCCGGACGGACCGGCCGCTGCGCTGGGCCTCGTCGGCCGCGGCATCCACCGCGACCGGGTCGATGCCGAGCTGTTTGAGCGCGTCGAGCAGCGGGCGGAAGGTCTGATCCATGACGTCCTTTCGGTCTACCTCCGTCCCATCGGACACTTCTGGCCGTTCCTGAGCCCCTGGTGACGTGGGTTACGTCTGCCGGAACGTGCGCCGGTACGCCGACGGCGGCACCCCGATGGCCGCCTGCAGATGCTGGCGCAGGGCCGTCGCGCTGCCCAGCCCGGAGCGCCGGGCGACCAGGTCGACGCTCAGGTCGGTCGACTCCAGCAGCAGCCGGGCGTGCGCCACCCGCTGCTGGAGCAGCCACTGCCGCGGGCTCAGCCCGGTCTCGTCGCGGAACCGGCGGGTGAACGTGCGCACGCTCATCCGCGCGTGCCCGGCCAGCTGCTCCAGGCTCACCTGCTCGGCGAGCCGGCTCAGCGCCCAGGCCCGGGTCGGTTCCGTGCCGGCGCCCACCGCCGCCGGCACCGGCTGCTCGATGTACTGGGCCTGGCCGCCGTCCCGCCAGGGCGCCACCACGCAGCGCCGGGCCGCCTGGTTGGCCACCAGGCTGCCGTGGTCCTGGCGGATCACGTGCAGGCACAGGTCGACCCCGGCGGCCACCCCGGCCGAGGTGAGCACGTCGCCGTCGTCGACGAACAGCACGTCGAAGTCCCAGTCGACCCGGGGGTAGAGCCGGCGCAGCCGCTTGGCCCAGGCCCAGTGGCTGGCCGCGGTGCGCCCGTCGAGCAGGCCGGCCGCGGCGAGCACCGAGGCGCCGGTGCAGATCGAGATGATCCGGGCGCCGCGTGCGTGGGCGGCCCGCAGCGCCTCGGCCACCGCCGGGGAGACCCGGCCGTCGGTCATCGTGCTGCCGCCGCTCACCCCCGGCACCAGCACGGTGTCGGCGGTGGCCAGCGGGCCCAGGTCGTGGTCCGGCACGACGTGGAAGCCGCCGCGCTCGGGGCGTACCGGGCCGGGGCCGTCGCCGCAGGTGGTCACCGAGTAGAGGAAGCCGTTGCCGGCGTCCCGGGCGGCGCCGAAGACCTGGGGCGGGACGCCGAGGTCAAAGCCGACCACGCCGTCGAGGGCGAGCATCGCCACGGAATGCACCATGGCTCGATTCTTGCGCATGATGGCCTCCCGGCCACTCGTCCGTCCGGCTCCCGCTCCGCACAATGATCAGGTGACCTCACGCCGCCTGCATCCCGCCTGGCTCGTCGCCGCCGTCGCCTTCATCGCGCTCGTCGGCGCGGCCGGCTTCCGCGCCACCCCCTCGGTCATGCTCCAGCCGCTGCACGACGAATTCGGCTGGTCGCGCAGCACGATCTCGGCGGCCGTCTCGGTCAACCTGCTGCTGTACGGGCTCACCGCCCCGTTCGCCGCGGCGCTGATGGAGAAGCTCGGCATGCGCCGGGTGGTGGCCGGCGCGCTGCTGCTGGTCTCGGCCGGCAGCGGGCTCACCGTGTTCATGCAGCAGAGCTGGCAGCTGATCCTGTGCTGGGGCGTGCTGGTCGGGCTGGGCACCGGATCGATGGCGCTGGGCTTCGTCGCGGTCGTGGCCAACCGCTGGTTCGTGGCCCGGCGCGGGCTGGTCGTCGGCGTGCTGACCGCCGGCGGCGCGGCCGGGCAGCTGGTCTTCCTGCCGCTGCTGGCCCGGCTCACCGGCGACCACGGCTGGCGGGTCGCGGCGCTCACCGTGGCGGCGGTCGCGCTCTCGGTGGTGCCGCTGGTCTGGTGGCGGCTCCGGGACCGGCCGGCCGAGCTCGGCGTGACCGCGTACGGCGCCGGACCCGACGAGGTGGCCCCGCAGCCGCTGGTGGCACCCGGCGGCGCGGTGCGCACCGCGCTGCGCGCGCTCGGCCAGGCCGCCCGGACCCGGCCGTTCTGGCTGCTGGCGGGCGGCTTCGCGATCTGCGGCGCGACCACCAACGGCCTGATCGGCACGCACTTCATCCCGGCCGCGCACGACCACGGGATGGCGCAGACCACTGCCGCGAGCCTGCTGGCGCTGGTCGGCCTCTTCGACATCGTCGGCACCATCGCCTCCGGCTGGCTCACCGACCGGGTCGACAGCCGCTGGCTGCTGGCCGGTTACTACGCGCTGCGCGGGCTGTCCCTGCTGGTGCTGCCGTCGCTGTTCGCCGCGGCCGCGCACCCGTCGATGGTGGTGTTCATCCTGTTCTACGGCCTGGACTGGGTCGCCACGGTGCCGCCGACGGTGGCGCTGTGCCGGGAGTACTTCGGTGCGAGCGGCGCGGTGGTCTTCGGCTGGGTCTTCGCCTCGCACCAGTTCGGCGCGGCGCTCGCGGCCACCGCGGCGGGCCTGGTCCGCGACCGGCTCGGCGACTACGACGCGGCCTGGTACGGCGCCGGCGCCCTGGCCCTGGCGGCCTCGCTGCTGTCGTTGCTGCTGCTGCTCGGCAAGCGCCACAAGGACGTCGGCCCGGCGGGCCCCGGCATCGGGCTGGCCTTCCCGGCCGCCGCGGCCCCCGTCATCACACGGTCATAGGCAGGAAGAGGTATGGCCGCAACTCATCGATAGACGTCGCTCTCTGGCTACCGTGAGGACACCCCGTCCCACCACCCCCAGGGAGGTCCCCCCGATGCTGCGCAAGAGACTGTTCGCCGCGCTGGCCGCGGTCGCGACGCTGTTCGGCCTGCAGGTCATCACCGCCGGCCCGGCCGCCGCGGCGCCCCGGATCCTGTACTACGACGCCAGCCAGGCGCAGGAGTTCGTCGCGGTCGTCAACCAGGGCGCCCAGATCTGGAACAGCCGGGTCACCAACGTCCAGCTCCAGCCGGTCCCGGCCGGCCGCACCCCCAACATCCGGGTGTACGCGGACAACGGCTGGCCGCGGGCGCAGACGACGTCGCTGGGCAACGGCCGCTGGTACATGGGCCGGGAGGCGGTCAACGACGGCTACTACCAGCCCCGGATCGCGGCACACGAGTTCGGCCACCTGCTCGGGCTGCCGGACCGCCGCACCGGCCTGTGCACCGACCTGATGTCGGGATCCAGCGCGCCGGTCTCGTGCCGGAACCCGAACCCGAACGCCACCGAAACGGCCACGGTGAACAACAACTTCCGGTCGGCGGCTGCGGCGGCGGCCGAGGTTCCGGCCCGCGAGTACGTCTGGGTCGGCTGACGATCGTCCCTGCCGGGTGCGGACCGCGACCGCGGTCCGCACCCGTCTTGCGGGTGCTCGGCCGGGTGAGCGCCAGCTCTTCGATCTTGAAGAGCGGCGGTTGGCGCCCGATCCTGATAGGCCGCCGCCTTCGATCGCCGGGATCTTGATGGGCGTGGGTGCGGAGGGGCCTTGTTCACGAGTTTCGATGGCCGTCGGCGAGGTCGCGGGTCCGAGTGGGGAGCCCGTTGATCCTGCAAGGCCAGCGGCTGTGGCTGCGCGAAACGGCGAGGGTTGATCGTCAAGATCGGTCACCACGTCGCCGCCGGCGGACCTTGATGAGCTAAAACGATCCAGCCGAACCACCAGTCCACAAGATCTGCCAGTCACGCACCCTTCCTCCTTGCATGTCCCCCTTCACGTTACCCCTATCCATCGAACATCACCGATCGACTCAGGTGCGGAAACCCGACCCCACACCTTGACCCGACATCGACAACATCCACCCACGGCCAGCGCCAAATCACCCGGACCGGCGCTTATCGCAGCTCCGAGAGCCTTCCTGCTGCGATCTTGGTGAGCGCGGGTGAAGAGCTGAGTCTTCGGCATGGATCGGCGACCCCCTCACGGCCGGACACCAGCCATGGTTCAGCAATGAGCGACGGTCTGTACCCCGGACCTCCGACAGGAAGGACCTTGCCGATCACCCGGCTCCGACCTATTCGGTCAGCTCGACGACCTCCAGCAGCCCGCTCAGCACCAGGATCTGCCGCACCCCCCGGCTCGGGTGGGCGAGCTGGAACCCCACGCCCTGGTCCCGGGCCCGCTGGAAGCCGAAGATGATCGCACCCAGCCCGGTCGAGTCGATGAAGGACAGCTCCGTCAGGTCCACGACGATCGTGCCGGGCCGGCTCTCCAGGGCCTCCACCAGACGGACGCGCACCTGGTCGACGTTCAGGACGTCGATCTCCCCGTGCAGGCGGACGGTGGTGGCGTCGGCGGAGCGGTGGAGGCTGGTTACGGGTTCGTCGGTCACCGGTGCCTTTCCGTTCGGGCCAAGCTTCCGCTGTGGTGATGATTCCACGTACGGTAATCGGCACAACGACAGTAGATGGCCGAGTCACCAGTGGGGAGGGCGGCGTGCCGATCCGGGGTGGGTTGCCGCCGCGTAATCCGCGTTTTGTCGGGCGGGAGGGCCTGCTCGGCGAGGTGCGGGGGCTGCTCGGCAACGGGCCGGTCGTGCTGCTGCCCACCGCCGAGCATCAGCTCGGCGGGACCGGGCGCACCCAGCTCGCCGTCGAGTACGCATACCGGTATGCGGAGACCTACGACCTGGTCTGGTGGATCCCCGCCGAGCAGACCGCCGGGATGCGCGCCGCGCTGGTCGGGCTCGCCAGTGAGCTCAAGCTGCCCGAGGCCCGCGACATCAACCGGACGCTCGGCGCCGTGCGGGACGCGCTGAGCCGCGGCGAGCCGTACCGGAACTGGCTGGTCGTCTTCGAGAACGCGAACCGGCCCGAGGACATCAAGCCGTACCTGCCCAGCGGGGCCGGGCACGTGCTGGTCACCTCGCGGAACCCGCGGTGGTCCGCCGAGGTCGCGCAGGCGGTGCCGGTGCCGGTGTTCGACCGCACGGACAGCGTGGACTTCCTGCGCCGGCCCGCCGCCGGGCTGTCCACGGCCGACGCCGAGCGGCTCGCCGAGCGGCTCGGTGACGTGCCGATCGCGCTGGAGCAGGCCGCCGCCGTCCGGGGCGCGACCGGCTGGAGCGTCGCCGAATACCTGCGCCGTTACGACGAGCGGGCCGCCGAGCTGGCTTTCCCGACCCCGATCCGGGTGGCCTGGGGGCTCGCCGCCGACGCCCTGAACGAGGCCTCGCCGGCCGCGTTCGAGCTGCTCGAGCTGTGTGCGTTCCTGGCCAGCGCGCCGGTGTCGTGGGAGCTGCTCTGGGCGGCCCGGGGCGTGGTGTCGCCGGAGCTGGCCCGGACCGTCCGGATCGAACGGCGGCTCAAGGCGGCGCTGCGGCTGATCGGCCGGCACGGGCTCGCCGACCTGGACCCACCCGGCGACAGCGTGGTCGTGCATCCGCTGGTCCGGGGCATGCTCGGCCAGCAGCTCAGCTCGGAGCGGCACGCCGCGCTGCTGGCGACCGTGCGGGCGATGCTCGCCGCGGCCGACCCGGGTGACCCGGACAACCCCACCCACTGGCCCCGGTACGCGGCGCTCGTCCCGCACCTGGTCCACTCCGACGTGCTCGGCGGCGACACCGAGGAGATCCGCCAGCTCGTCATCAACTGCGTCCGGTTCCTGTACGCCCGCGGCGACTGGGACTCCAGCCGCGACCTGGCGGCGCAGGCCGTGGCGCGCTGGCGCGACAGCCTCGGCGAGACCGACGAGCAGGCCCTGCTGGCCTCGTTCCACCTGGCCAACGCGTTGCGGGCGGTCGGCCGGACGGCGGACGCCCGGGCCCTGAACGCGCAGACCCTGCGCACCCAGCGCGAGGTGCTCGGCGGCGACGACGAGACCACCCTGGCCACCGCCAACAGCGTCGGCGCCGACCTGCGGATGCAGGGTCACTTCGGCCAGGCCCGCCAGCTCGACGCGGACAACCTGGTGCGCTATCGCCGGCTGTTCGGCGAGAGCTTCCCGACCGCCCTGCGCTGCGCCAACAACCTGGCCGTGGATCTGCGGCTGCTCGGTGACTTCCGGGGCGCCCGGGCGCTGGACGAGCAGGTGCTGCGGCACCGGCAGATGATCTTCGTGGAGGGTCATCCCGAGACGCTGTCCTCGCGGGCCGGGCTGGCGTTCGACCTGGTCGGCCTCGGTGACTACGCGGGCGCCAGCGCGCTGCTGGCCGGTGGGCACGCCGACTCGCTCGGCGCCGACCATCCGATGGCGTTGTGGGCCGGCCGGTTCGCGGCCATCGCGGCCCGGCGGCGCGGGCTGCCGCAGGCCCGCGCGCTGGCCGCGACCAACGTGGAGCTGTACCGGCAGAAGTTCGGCGACCTGAACGTCGAGACGCTCGGCGCGTTGGTGTCGCTGGCCAACTGCGCCCGGGACGACGGTGACCTGGACGAGGCGCACCGGCTGCTGGAGCGTGCGGTGGCCCGCTACCACGCGGTGCTGGGCGACGAGCACCCGTTCACGCTGGCCGCGGCCGCGAACCTGGCCGGGGTGGTCCGCGCCACCGGCCGGTTCGCCGAGGCCCGCACGATCGACGCCGAGGCGCTGGGCGGGCTGCGGCGCAGCGTCGGCGCCGACCACCCGTTCACGCTGAGCTGCGCCAACGGCCTGGCCGCCGACCTGCTGGCCACCGGCGACGCGCAGCGGGCCCGGGAGGTCGCCCTGGACACGGCGTCGCGGTCCCGGGCGCTGCGCGGCGCCTCGCATCCGGACACGCTGGCCTGCTCGTTCAACGTCGCGCTGGACGTCGGCGACGAGCCGTCGATGCACCTGGCGGTCGAGGAGCTGCAGAAGGCCTACGGCGAGGGGCACCCGTTGCTGGCCCGGGCCCTGGCCGGGGAGCGCCTCGAAACGGAGATCGAGCCGCCGCCCCTGTAGCCGCCGGTCAGCTCGACAGCGCGGACTGGCGGGTCAGCAGCGCGGTCAGGTCGCCGGCCGGCATCGGGCGGGCGAAGTGGTAACCCTGCGCCTGCGCGCAGTCCAGCTCGCGCAGCCGGCTGGCCTGGGTCGCGTCCTCGACGCCCTCGGCGACCGGGGAGAGGTTGAAGGTGCGGGCGATCTGCAGCACGGCCTCGGCCACCGACGCGCCCGAGCCCTCCTGCATGGCCTGCACAAACGACTTGTCGATCTTCACGACGTCGACGGGCAGCGTGCCCAGGTGGCTCAGCGACGAGAAGCCGGTGCCGAAGTCGTCCAGCGCGATCCGCACGCCGAGCTGCTTGAGCGCGCCCAGCACCCGGGCCGACTCGACCAGGTCGAGCAGCGCGACCGACTCGGTCAGCTCCAGCACCAGCAGCGCGGGCGGCAGGCCGGTGCTCTCCAGCACCGCGCGGACCTCGTCGATCAGCGCGGGGTTGCCGAGCTGGCTGGCGGACAGGTTGACGTTCAGCTCGAAGCCGGGCTCCTGGGCCTGCCACACCGCGGCCTGCCGGCAGGCCTCCGCCAGCACCCAGCCGCCGAGGCGGGGCAGCAGGCCGAGCGTCTCGGCCATGTCCAGGAACGCCGCCGGTGGCAGCATGCCGCGCTCCGGGTGGTTCCAGCGGACCAGCGCCTCGACGCCGACCGTGCGCTCGCCGTCCAGGTCGACGATCGGCTGGTAGAACACCTCGAACTCGCCGTCGTCGAGGGCGCGGCGCAGGTCCGACTCCTCGTGGCGGCGCTGTTCGGCGGCGGCGAACTGGGCCGGGTCGTAGCGCCGGGCCACTCCCTTGCCCTCGGCCTTGGCCTGGTAGAGCGCCAGGTCGGCCTCGCGCATCACGGCGTCCACGGCCATGCCGCTGCCGCGGGTGATGGCGATGCCGGCGCTGGCCGGGATGGTGAGCACGGTGTCGCCGACGATCAGCGGCTGGGACAGGTCGCGCAGGATCCGGTTCGCCACGGTGTCGGCGATCTGGTCGTCGACCAGGCGGGGGAGCAGCACCACGAACTCGTCGCCGCCGAGGCGGGACACCGTGTCGTTGGTGCGCACGTTCGCGCTGAGCCGTTCCGCGGCGGTCCGCAGCAGCTCGTCGCCGGTGGCGTGCCCGTACGTGTCGTTGACCTCCTTGAACCCGTCCAGGTCGAACAGGATCACCGCGGTCATCGTGTCGTCGGCGTCCGCGAGGGCGTCGATGGCGTGGTCCATGAACAGCTTGCGGTTGCCGAGCTCGGTCAGCGGGTCACGGAACGCCTGCCGGGCGAGCTGGGCGCGCTGCCGGGTCAGGTCGCGGACCAGGCCCTCGGTGGTGCGCGCGCCGAGGAACTGGCGGACCAGGATGATCGCGGCGACGGCGATGACGAGCCAGGTCAGCTCGGTGCCGATCTCGCCGTACCGGGCGGACCAGACGCCGGCCATGAGCACGGCGGCGGCGACCGGGGCGTACTGCACGAGCGGCCAGCGCCGGGCCAGCACGATCACGCCCAGCCCCAGGACCAGCACGGTGCCGATGCCGACGAACAGGCCGGGCACGCCGGCGTCACCGCGGGCCGCGTCGTCGAACAGCGTCGGCCACCCGAGCAGCAGCAGCGACGTGAAGATCATGATGTCGTCGACACCACGACGCACTCGATCCATGGCCTTACCGGTCCGACCCATGACCCACCTCCGACAGGGACCTTCATCGGTGCGGGCCGGGCAGACCTGAGCGAACCGTCAGGAGGAAATCCAGCGGGCCAGGGCCAGCGGGTCGGCGCTGGGATCGCGCAGGGTGCGATACAGCGCGGCGACCACCTCCGGCGTGCCGCGCAGCGCGGCCCCGCCGCCGCTCAGCGCGAGCCCGGCCCAGGCCGCGTCGTCCGCCGGATCGAGCACAACCCTTTTCCGGTACGCCCGCAGCGCCGCATCCTCGGCACCCCGCACGTAATCAAGATCACCCTCGGCGCCCCGGCCCGACACCGGCCGGCCGGCCAGCGTGGCGTGCACGAGGTCGAGCCGGCTGCTGGCCTCCAGCGCGCGACGGGGTGCCGGCCGCAGCTCGGCGACGACTCCGGGCGCGGGCCGCCGCTGCCGCCAGGCATCGGCCAGCAGCCCGGCGTCCCGCGGGTCGACGTGCAGGTTGCGCAGCCGCCAGCGCAGGTGATGATCGGCATTGGCGCCGGCGGCCAGCCGGGCGACATCGGCCGGCACCGGCTCGTCCAGCCACGGTCGCACCTCGGCCCGCAGCGCGCTCACGAAGCGGGTGCCGGCCGCGGTGAGCGTGCCCCCGGCAAGCAGCCCCTCGGCGGCGTGCAGCACGGCCGCGCGCCACCGGGCAAACTCGAAAGCCGCCAACCGGTCGCCGGCCGTCTGCCGCCAGAAACGGGTGACGGTCAGGTAGGCGTAAGCGCCGTGCAGGATTCCCGAGGCCGGCCGGGGGTCGTCCCGCCACGGTGAGTAACCCGGCGCGTCCGGCTGTTCGTGCAGGTCGAAGAGGTACTGCACGGCGTTGAGCAGGCTGTGCTGGGTCTCGTGCAGCAGACCGACCGCGAGCGCGGTGGCATCGGCGGGCTCGGACATCGCCACCGCGCCGAACGCGTCGACCGAAGTGGCGCTGATGCCGCGGGCGGCCGGGTCCGGCTCCACCGGGACGATGCAGTCCAGCACCGTGGCCAGCACCTCGGCGTCCGGGCGGAGGCGGTCGACGAGCAGGCGCCAGGCCTCGGTGAGGAGGCCCTGCCAGCGGGCCAGCTCGGCGTCGGTCAGCGTGGCCGCCGGGGTCAGGCCGAGCCCGGCGCGCAGCGGATCCCGGTCCTCGATGCGTACGGAGATCGACAACCCACCGTGGACGGCGGTGAGCCGCCGAGCCGCCCCGGCAACCGAACCGCTGCGCTGCCCGGGTACCCGGCCGCCGCGGTCCGCCACTCCGCCGCGACCCGCGGCTGCCGGTGCGGGTTCGGGGCTCAGGCCGGCCTCGGTGGCCAGCCGGGCCAGATAGCCGGTGCTCGCCTCGTCGGGTGTCGCCCCGGCCCGCAGGGCGCTCAGATACCGCGTGGCCCAGACCCCGACGAGCGGGCGGGCCAGCAGCGCCCGGACCCGCTCCGGCTCCTCGCGTTCGGCTGCGGCCAGTTCGGCGTACCCGAGAAGCGGTGCGGTCGTGACGATCTCGCGGAGCAGCAGCAGGTGCCGGCTGAGCTGGGCCCGGCGCAGTTCGGCGAGGGCCGCGGCGTCCGGCCGGCCGGCGCCGAGCGCGGCGAAGGCCGGGTCGCTGAGCGAATGAACCCGCAGCGGCCCGGCGCCGGCCGTGGGCCGCACCGCCTGCCGGGGATCCGCGGTGTCCGTCATCGGGCGGGTCAGAGCGCCGAGTTGAAGCCGGCGATCGGCTCGCCGGGACGGGCCAGGTCGTCGGCCAGCCGGCGCAGCGCGTGGGCCAGGGCCGTGTCGTCCGGCGCCGCAGGTTGACCGGCGGCGAGGTCCGCCAGCGACAGCCCGGACACGTCGACCATGGCCGACCGCCACTCGGATGTCGCACCGGTGGTGCTCGTCCCCCCGTCCACGGACACCTACCCTCGGTCAGGGTCGGCAGTGTTTGCCGACCGGCAACGATCAATGTATTGCCGCAACATTACGGCGGTCGCCGGGTCGGGTGATGTCCGGGCGTTACCGGACGCTGCGCTCGCCGGGGTTGACGCGGCGTGATCTCATAGGACCGCCAACACAGCGAAAGTCGGCAACGGAGGACAAACTGTGCTGGGACGGAAAGCGGAGGACGCGAGGGACTCGGGGGAAGAGGTGCGCGATCAGGTCGACGCTGTGGCCACGGAGGCCGACGAGGCCGACGACGGCTCCGGGCAGGCGGATGCCCCGGTGATGCCGGCGCCGCCGTTCCCCACCTTCCAGAGCCGGCCCACCCTGCCGCACCAGGTGCCGGGAGTGGGTTTCGAGAGCGGGCGGGACAGCCGTGCCCGCTGACGACTCCCGGCCGCGCCTGCCGCGCCGCGGTCCCGCGCCGCCGGTCGACCGGATGGACAACGCCGAGCTGGCCCGGCTGGTCGAGGCGGAGCACCCGTACCGGGGTAAGGCGCTGTTCGAGCTTTCGGACCGGATCGCGGCCGACGACGACGCGGCGACGAAGGTGGCGATGCTGAGCCGGCTCACCTCGCTGCGCACCGCGCGGCTCTTCGACCGGGTGTCGCTGGCGTGGTCGGCGATCATCGCGCTGCTGGCGGCGGAGACGCCACACTCGCGGTCCTCGGCGTACGAGGCGTTCTACGCGCTGGGCGAGGCGGAGCAGCGGGACATGCTCGACTACCTGGAGGTCACCGCGATCGAGGACGCCCACCCGCGGATCGGGTAGGCGGCGCGGACTCCGCGGAGTCCGCGCCGGTGGGAGTCTCAGACCTCGACCTTGACGCCCTTCCAGAACGCGACCCGGTCGCGCACGGCCTTCGCGTCGGGCTTCGGCTCCGGGTAGAACCACACCGCATCCGGCGTGACGTTCTCACCGGATTCCAGGGTGTAGTACGACGCCTTGCCCTTCCAGGGGCAGACGGTGTGGGTGTCCGAGGGGCGCAGCACGTCCTCACGCAGCGAGGAGCGAGGGAAGTAGTAGACGCCCTCGACTACCACGGTGTCGTCGCTCTCGGCGATGATCTCGTCGTTCCAGATGGCCTTCGGCATACCCCGAACGTAGCGCGCCTCCCGGGGACTGTCCGATACGCGCGGTTTATTCGCCTCCCGTGGGTGAAACGTGGTGAGTCGTCCGGACATTGCCCGCGTGCTGTACGAAGATCTAGAGTCGATCCGCCACGCCCCCGGACGGAAGCCGCAGTCATGACCCGCCTCAGCACGCTGCCGAGCACCCGTGAGCAGGCCCGCCGGGCCCTGCTGCTGATCGGTGCGCCGGCCTCGTTACGGCTGGTCGCGGACGTGCACGGGGCCCTGTTCGACGGCGATCTGACCGTGGCGGCGCTGGTCGCGCTGGTGCGGTCCGAGAAGAAGGGGCACGAGGCCGGCGCCGCGTACCGGATCTGTCCCGCGCTGCAGCCGGACCTGACCGCGGCCCGGGGTCTGCTCACGCTCTCGACCTGGCCGCTGGCCAACCGGGTCGCCAACCCGCCCGCCGACCTGCTTGCGGCGATCGTCCGGATAGCCGAATTCATCGCCATGCGCGAAGCCGGCGGCGCGACGGTCGCCGCCCTGTTGCGCCGCCTCGCCGAGGAGGTCCCCGGCGGCCCGGAGGCGTACGCGGTGCAGGCTCCCGCCGCCCTCGCCGACGCCGCCCGGGCCGCCCTCGCCGGGATCCCGGTCCCGCCGCTGCCGCCGGAGACCACCCGGCGCTGGGCGGCGCTGGAGGAGCAGCAGCAGCTCTTCGGCCTGCCCCGGGTGCCGCAGCAGCGGGGCCGCGGGTGACCGCCGGCCTCGACCGGCTGCGCGGCAGCACCCCGGCCAAGCGGCACAACGCCCGGACCATCGCCGCGCTCACCGGCAATCCCGGCTGCACCCGGCGGGCCGTGCTGGACGCGGCCGGGGTGGACAAGCCGAAGCTGGCCCAGCACATCGGCTTCCCGGGCGCCTTCGGGCAGTCCCGCTTCGCGCTGGCCCGCGGCAACGGCTTCGAGGCGATGCTCAAGGCGGACGACTGCGCGCTGCTGCGCTCGGTGCTGGCCGAGACGCTCCAGCTTGACGCCTCCGGCGCCTACGACGACCTGGGCGAGGACGCCGACGACACCCTCGCGGCCCGGCACGGGCGCACCCGCGGGCTGCTCGCCGACGCGGCCGGCGCCGCCCTCATCGACCACCCGCTGCTCACCCTGGAGGTCGCCGGCCAGCGCGTCTTCCTCGAGCCGGACCTGATCGCGTTCCAGGCCGGGGGCCGGCTGCACGTCGTCGAGATCAAGTCGTTCGCGATCGTGGACGGGCAGGCCGACAGCGCCAAGGTCTCCGCGGCGGCCGTGCAGGCGGCCGTCTACGTGCTGGCGCTGCGCCGGCTGCTCGAGGAGCTCGGCCACGATCCCCTGCTGGTCAGCCACGACGTGGTGCTGGTCTGCACCGAGAACTTCTCGCTCCAGCCGGCCGCGGTGGTGCTCGACGTCCGCAAGCAGCTCTCCACCCTGCGGCGCCAGCTCACCCGGCTGGCCTCGGTGTCGGCGCTGGCCGCCGCGCTGCCCGCCACGGTCAGCTTCGACCTGGCGCTGCCGCCCGCCGACCTGATCGCCGCGCTCGCCCACGTCCAGGCCCGGTACGCGCCCGAGTGCCTGTCGACCTGCGAGCTGGCGGTCTACTGCCGGCACGAGGCCGCGGGCAGCACCGCCGCGCTCGGCCGGCCGGTCCGCGAGGCGCTCGGCGGCGTGGACACGGTGGCCGAAGCGCTCGCCCTGGCCGCCGGCACCGCGACCCCGACCGCGGAACAGGCCGAGGCGGCGGCGCTGCTGCAGGCCGCGGCGCGCCTGCGGGCCGAGCTGTTGTGAGCACGCTCACCGCCCTGGCCCGGGCGCAGGCCGTCGTCGCGGGCCGGGCCCAGCCGGTGGCCACCGTCCGCCATCTGCACGTCCACCAGCGGCCCCTGGTGCTCATCCCGCTGGCGATGGCCGGCGAGGCGAACGCCCCGCTGGCGACGCTGGCCGGCACCGACCGCGCGGCGCCCCGGCTGCTGATCGTGGCGCAGCCCCGGAACCGGGACCACCGCTTCGCCTACGCCGCCGAGCTGGCCGACCTGGTCGTCTCCTACGTGGACAGCTTCGCCGGCGCCACCGAGGCGGTCGCGGTCGACCGGGGACGGGACGTGCGGCACCGGTTCACCGACGCGCCGCAGCTCTGGGTGCCGAACACCGGCGGCGTGGACTTCCTGCGCCTGTTCGGCCGGTCCACCCGCTTCCGCAGCGTCGACGGGGAGTATGCGGTGCCGCCGTCGGTGCCGCTGCTCGGGCGCTGGCTCACGTTCTTCGCCAACTCCGCCGAGGTGGCCGGGTCGTCGTTGCTGCTCAACGCCGTACAGGCGCTCGGGCTGCACTGGGCGACCGGGCAGAGCAGCGCGGAGGACGCCCAGCTCGCCGCCCTGCTCGGCTGGATCTCCCCGCCGCCCGGCAGCACCGGCGCGCAGGCGGCGCGGGCCGCCGAGGACCCGGCGCTGTCCCCGCCGGCCGGACCGGCCACCGACCCGGTCTTCGACAACCACGTGCTGGCGCCGCTGCTGGCGACCGCGGAGCCGGACGTGGCCGCGCTGACCCAGGTGCTGCGCGCGCAGTTGCTGCCGACCTGGGAGCTGATGTGGCAGGCCCTCGACCTGCTCGCTGCGCTGCCGCCCGGCGCCCGGGTGGCCGGCCGCTGGGACAGCGACCGGGACACGTACTCCGGATTTTTTCAGCACCTGGCCGACGGCGGCCCGCCGCAGCCCCGCCGCGACGGCGCGGTGGCCGCCGCGGCCCGGCTGCACCGCCTGGAGAACGCCGCCACCCGGTACGCCGTCCAGCGCGCCTTCGACGACCCGCTGGTGATGGCCGAGTACCGGCTGACCGGCACGGCCTTCGTCGGCGACGTGACGCTGGCCAAGGCGGACCGGATCGACGACAGCGGCAAGCGGCCGGTGCTGCGCCCCCGGATCATGGTGGTGACCACCGAGCCGGTACGCGTGGAGCGCGGCGCCACGCTGACCTCGCCGCAGCGGCCCAGCCAGAAGGCCACCGTCATCTCGGTCACGGCCGTCGACGAGCACAAGACCGAGGTGCTGCTGGAGCTCTCCGGCGGCATGGGCCGCAAGCTGGTGGCCGAGCCCGGCAGCGTGCCCGAGGTGGGCGAACGGCTGCTGCTGACCACGCTGAGCGAGGCGTACCGGCCGGGCGGCGCGTTCCCGGACCCGGATCAGACCCCGTGGACCCACGGCGGCCCGCCGGTCACCGAGCCCGCTCCGGAGCCGGACGCGGTCAGCGCGTCCTGATGAGCAACAGGGCGATGTCGTCCGCGCGGCGGCTGGCCGCCGCGATCAGCCGGGTGCACAGCTCGTCGCCGGACAGTTCGGCGTTGTTCCGCAGGGCCTGCTCGACCAGCAGGATGCCGTCGTCGAGCAGCCGGCCGGGCAGCTCGACCAGGCCGTCGGTGTAGAGCACCAGGGTGGCGCCGCGCGGGATGCGGCGCCGGTGGGTGGCGCGTTCGTTGCGGGCGGTGAGGCCGAGCAGCGGTTCCGGTGTCGTCCACCACACCTCGACCGTGCCGTCCGGGAGCAGCAGCAGCGGCGGCGGATGACCCGCGTTGGAGTACGACAGCGTGTACCCGTCGTCCTCGCGGCGCAGCCGGGCCAGCACGACCGTGGCCGCCGCCGGCACCCGCAGGCCACGCAGCGCCCGGTCGAGCTGGCTGAGCAGCGGCCCCGGCTCGTCGTCGCGGCCGAACGCGTCGCCGCGGACCAGGTTGCGCAGCTGGCCCATGGTCGCGGCGGCCTCGATGTCGTGGCCGGAGACGTCGCCCACGGCCAGCATCAGCGAGCCGTCGGGCTGGGCGAAGGCGTCGTACCAGTCGCCGCCGACCGCCGCGCCGTCCTGGGCCGGCAGGTAGCGGGCGTGCAGCTCCAGGCCGGCGATCGTGGGCAGCTCGGTCAGCATGCTCTGCTGCAGCACCTCGGCGACGTGCCGCTGCTGGCGGTAGAGCCGGCTGTTGTCGATCGCGAACCCGACCCGGCGGCCGATGTCGGTGCCGGTGCGCTCGTCGGCCTCGCTGAACGGGGCCCGGGACGGGCCGTTGACCATGGTGATGCTGCCCAGCACCCGGTGGCTGACCGGCGCGGTGATCGGGGCGACCAGGAACGAGGCGTAGCCCAGCCGCTCCGCGATCCGGGCCAGCTCGGCGTCGGTGGTGCGGTCCAGGATGTCCGCCGCGCTCTCGCCCTCGCGGCGGATCGGCCGGCCGGTGCGCTGGACCGCCAGCACGATCGACTTCGCGTTGAGGCCGGTGGTCATCAGCTCGGCGAAGCGGGAGACGTCGGCGGCCAGCGCCGGGTCGTGGTGGGCGGCGGAGAGGTGCCGGGGCATGCCGTCCGGGCCGATCAGCGTGATCAGGCACCAGTCGGCGAGCCGCGGGGTCAGCGAGCTGCCCAGCGTGGCCAGCGCGTCGTCGATGTCGGTGGTGGTGGCGAGCGTCTCGGTCAGCTCGGCCAGCATGGCCAGCTGCTGGTGCGCGGTCTCGGCGTGCCGGCGGGCCTGCTCGGCGAGCTCGCGGGAGATGCGCAGGCGCAGCTCGGACGAGCAGGCCTGGGCCAGGTCGTGCAGCGTCTCCAGCTCCGCGGCGGTCCAGGCCCGGGGCTTGGTGTCGATCGCGCACAGCGAGCCGAGCGTGCGGCCGTCGGCGTCGGTCAGCGGCATCCCGGCGTACGCGACCACGCCGAGGTCGGGGATGGCGAGGTTGTCGCGGACCTGGGCGTAGATCCGGGCGTCCGGGAAGACCTTGGCCTCGCCCTCGACGACCACGTGCTGGCAGAACGAGTGGGTGAGCGGCGTCTCCCGCTTGGTGCTCCACGGCTCGGCGAGGCCGACCTGCCCCGGGAAGAACTGGCGCTCGTCGTCGACCAGCGAGACCAGCGCGACCGGCACGTCGAGCAGCCGCTTGACCAGGCTCGCGAACCGGTCGAAGGCCTCGTCGGGCTCGGCGCCGACGCAGACGCGCTGCAGGGACTCCAGGCGCGCGTGATCGGCAAGGCTGCCCGTGCGTGCTGCGGCAACCTCGGCGTCCTCGGCCATGCACCCTCCACCCGTCGCCCCCCGGCGGTCCGACAAGCCAGATTACCCGCCGCCGGCCGGGTGAGCAGGACGGCGATGCGCCGCCCGGCGCCGGCGGATCGATCACGCCACGTGCCGGCGCTCCGCGTCGACGGGCTGGCGGCGGCCGGCGGTGAGGCCGGAGCGGATCGTGCGGCGGATCTCGGCCTGGCCCAGCCCGGCCCAGCGGGCCGCCGCGGTCAGCTCGCCGGTCACCAGCCCCGGGTCGAGCAGGCCGGCGCCGACCAGCCGGCCGAGCGCGAACGCCGCCCGGTTGAGCGTGTCGTTGCGGGTGCCGACCGGGGCCCGGGCCACCCGGTCGACCTCGGCGGCCAGGGCCACGGCCGCATAACGATCCGGGCGGCCGATGGGCCTGCCGGCGGGGGCGCCGCGCGGCGCCGGCGGCTCCGGACCGGTGATCAGCCCGAGCAGGGCCCCGGGCGCCTCGGCCGGCTCGGCGCCGGGGCCGACGACCCAGTAGTAGGTGGTGCGCTCGACGTGCCGGGACGGTGGCGCGATCACGTAGCCGCCCGCGCCGCGCCAGTCGACGCCGGGCAGCAGACCCACGCGGTTGCCGTACCCCTGGGGGCGGAACCAGAAGTGCCAGCCGCCGCCGCCCGTGCGGACCTGGGGACCCGCCGGCATCGCTCCGCCGAGCAGATGCCGCAGGCCGTGCCACCCGCCGGGGGAGTCGACGTCGGCGACGTCCATCACCACGCCGGTGCGCAGGCCGACGTTGGCGGCCGGCCAGCGGGCCCACCACATCTCGATCCGGCGGGGGTCGACGCTGGCCTCGGTCAGGCCGTGCCGCAGCCGCGGATGCTTGCCGGGCCGCGCACAGCCGGGCTGCTCGCAGGAGCAGGAGCCGTCGGCCGCAGGCGAGTGCACCGGCAGGACGGGGATCCCGTGCCGAGCGTACGCGAGGGCGGCGTCGAGCAGCATTAGCACAAGTGTACGACATGCTGGCCGGGTCACGGAGTTGATCGATGGCCTCTATGCTGCGCACTCAGCCCTGTCCCCGTCCGAGGAGATCCGCCGCCGTGACGAAGGAGCCGCCGGCCCTGCCGCCCGACGACACCGTGCCGGCGCAGGTGAAGCCGGTCGTGATCGGACGCCCGCGGGCCGGGCTGTCCCGCCGGCTCGTGACCGCCTACTTCGCCGGCGGGCTGGCGCTGCTGCTGGCCGGCACCATCGCCGTGTTCTACCTGGCGGCCGACGTCTACGGCGGGGCCACAAGCCCGCCGGTCACGGCCAGCCGCAAGGTGCAGCCGCCCCGGAGTGCGATCACGCCGGCGCCGGTCGAGCCGTCCGGGCCGCTGCTGGAGCGGATCGGCCCGCAGCGGCTGGCCAACGGGGAGAAGTTCGTCATCTCCGGCGAGCGCGGCGCGAAGTTCGAGGTCACGGTCCGGGCCCGCAAGCTGCGCAAATCCGGCTGCGACGGGTACGCGCGCAAGCCGGAGCACGGCGCGTACCTGCCGACCGAGCTGCGGGTGAAGGTGCTCGCCGGCGAACCGGACGTCAGCGACTATGCGTTCCGCTTCCAGCAGCCCGACGGCACCCGGTTCAACTCGGTCTACGGCAGCAGCTGCGAGAAGAACTACGGCGCGTTCGTCCGCCGGCTGGTCGCGGGCCGCACCTACCGGACGACGATCGTCTTCGACGTGCCGAACGCCGGGGGCGACATCATCTTCGTCTATCCGACGATCGACGTGATCGCCACCTGGCACCTGGGTTAGGGCGCCGCGCCGGGCAGGGTGCGCAGCACGTGGGCGATGTGGTGCGAGGTGCTCCAGGCGATCCAGTTCGCCGAGCTGCCGCCGCCGCGCGCGCTGCGGGCCTGCCGGGCGATCTGCGCGTCGCCCCAGGAGAAGCGGGCGCCGGCGGCCGGCCACTGCGGCGACCCGACCAGGGTCCGGCACAGGTCGTGACAGCGGTCGTCGCTGCGGGCGCCGCGCCGGGCCCACCGGTAGATCCACCAGTCGCGCTCGGCGGTGTAGCGCAGGGTGGGCAGCTGGCGGTGGTTGACGCCGAGGCGGCGTACCGGTGAGGTCACGCCGTAGTCGGCATAGCCGACGCCCGGCTCCGAGAGCCGGGCCCACACCTGGGCGTCCAGCCGGCCGACCGGGTACGCCTCGTCGGTGGGCAGGTCGTCCAGGTTGGGCGGCATCGCGCCGGCGGCGACGGTGACCGACCGCCACGGCGAGGACCGCGCCCAGCGCAGCACGTGCCGGGCCCGCTCCTCGAACCGGTTCGCGTGCGCGGCGCACGCGGTCTCGGCCAGGTCGATCACCAGGTCGACCCGGTCCGCCTCCAGTCCGGCGCCGGTCAGCAGCCGGTCGGCGGTCTCGGTCGCGGCGGCGGGATTGCGGGCGTCGAGGTGTGGCTGCAGCCGCAGCACGGCCCGCCCGAGGTGCAGGCGAGCGGCCAGGCCGTGCTCCACCAGCCGGCGACGGCTGTCGTACGCCCGCAGCACCGGCAGCATGGCGACGCCGACCTCGGCCAGCTCCTCGGCGAGCGGGCCGGCGGGCTCCTCGATCGCGCTCAGGTCGACGGCCACGGCCCCGGTCCGGGGTGGCATCTGCCGCACGAGCTGGGGCAACCGGTCGCCGGGCGACAGCTCGATGATCGGCATGACCCGGGTCGCGGTGGCGGCATCAAGGTGGTGCAGGGCGGCGAGCTCACCCCGCCGGGGCCGCAGGATCGGACGGTAGACGCCATCGGTCATTCACTCAACGTAGCGTCAGATATCCGACGAGTGACAATGTGGAGCGAAATACTCACCTCATATCGCGAAGTTGCCTGGGTTTTCCGCTGCGGATCGGCTCAGCGGAGATCGGGGCGGTCGGGGTGACGGGATACGGTGCGTCGGTGACCATGTCCTCCGAGCCGCCGGGCGCCGAGGCGGCCCGCGTTGTCGACGCGGTGCTGCGCGACCTCGCGACCTCCGACCGGCGCGGCGTGGTGGTCGACTCACCGCCCGGCGCGGGCAAGAGCACCCTGGTGGTACGCGCGGCCGGCGTGCTCGCCGCCACCGGCGCCGCCCTGATGATCGTGGCGCAGACCAACGAGCAGGTGGACGACCTGATCGAGCGTCTCGGCAAGCAGCACCCGACGGTCCGGGTGGGCCGGCTCTCCGCGGTCGACTACACGGCCTCGGAACGGGTCCGCAACCATCCGTCCTGCCGGGTCGGCGCGAAGGTGCCGGACCTGGGCGGACCCCCGGTGACGATCGGCACGGCGGCGAAGTGGGCCACGGTCACCGACGGCACCTGGCCGTGGGCGATCGTGGACGAGGCGTACCAGATGCGCTCGGACGCCCTGCTGCGCGTGGCGGCCCGCTTCGAACGCGCCCTGTTCGTCGGCGACCCGGGCCAGCTGGACCCGTTCTCCACCGTGGAGGTCGACCGCTGGACCGGCCTGAGCTGGGACCCGATGCAGAGCGCGGTGGCGGTCCTGCTGCGCCACAACCCCGAGCTGCCGGTCCACCGCCTGCCGGTCTCCTGGCGCCTGCCGGCCTCGGCGGCGCCGGTGGTCGCGGCGGCGTTCTACCCGTTCACCGGCTTCCGCTCGGGCACCGGCCCGGCGGACCGCACGCTGACCTTCACCGAACCGGCGTCGACAGACCTGGACCAGGTGCTCGACGTGGCCGCGGCAACCGGCTGGGGCCTGCACGAACTCCCGGCCCGTTTCACGATCCGCACGGACGCGGAAGCGGCGGCGGCCTGCGCGCTGATCGCCGCCCGGGCGCTGGCCCGGGGCGCGCTCACCGAATCGGAATCGGGAACGACGCCCCTGACCGCCGACCGCATCGCCATCGGCGCGGCCCACCGCGACCAGGTGGCGGCGATCAGATCGTTCCTGCCGGCGCACGCCCGCGAGATCACCGTGGACACCGCCAACCGCCTGCAGGGCCGCGAGTACGACCTGACGGTGGTGCTGCACCCGCTGTCGGGCCGCCGCGACGCCACGGCGTTCCACCTGGAGTCGGGGCGGCTGTGCGTGCTGACGTCGCGACACCGGCACGCCTGCGTGGTGGTGGCCCGGGCCGGGATCGCCGAGCTGCTGGACGCCCACCCGTCCACGGAACCGGTGCATCTGGGCGTACCGGTGAAGTTCCCGGACGGCTGGGAGGCGAACCAGTCGATGCTGGCCCACCTCGCCGCCCTGACCTGACGGTGAGGCCGGGTACTACCGTGGGTCCATGTTCGATGGACCGGACCTGGACGCGGCCGAGCGCCGCGTCGACGAGTGGCAAGCCGGATTCGAGCAGCGCGCCGCCGAGGCCCGCGAGCTCGCCACCCGGCTCGCGGCACTGTCGGCGTCGGCCCGCAGCGCCGACGGCCACATCCGGGTGACCGTCGGCGCGACCGGCACGCTCACCGGCCTGGAACTCGACGAGGAGATACGCCGCCGCCCGGCCGCGGAAACCGCCCGGCAGATCCTCGCAACCCTGGCCGCGGCCCAGACGGAACTGACGGCCCGGGCCACCGAGGCCACCGCCGAGACCGTCGGCGCCGACTCGGAGACGGGCAAGGCCGTGATCGCGTCGTTCGCCCGGCGGCAGCCGTGACCGACCAGCTCGAGGTACGCCCGCAGGACCTCGTCACGCACGCCGGCCACGTCGAGGCGATCGGCGACCAGGTGACCACGGCAGCCGAGGCAGGAGCCGCGGTCCGCCCGAGCACCGACGCGTACGGAAAACTGTGCGTGATGGTCCCGCTGATGCTCGGCGCCCTGCAGGACGTCCTGGTCGACGGCATCAAGTCGGCAGCGGAAGCGCTCGACGACACCGGCGCCCGCCTGCGCACCACGGCGGAGTCCTACCGAGCGACGGACGAGAGCCGCCGGCAGGCCCTGCTGAGGATCCGGGACGGCATGTGACCGTCAACCCCCTGATCGCGCCGCGCGTCGACGAGCCGAAGAGCCCCTGGGCGGGCATCTGGATCGCCGAGGACATCGAGCTGATCGCGCAGGGGGTGCAGAACGGCAACTGGATCGACGGCACCCTGGGAATCGCCGGAGCGGGCCTGGACGGCCTGGCCCTGGTGTCGGACCCGGTGGGCGCGCTGCTGGGCTACGGAATCGCCTGGCTGATCGAACACGTCCGCCCCCTGTCGGAAGCCCTGGACTGGCTGGCCGGCGACCCGAACCGGATCGCCGCCCACGCGACAACCTGGCGCAACGTCGCGAGCTCACTGACCGAGGAGGCGGAGGACCTGTCCGGAGCGGTGCGGGCGGACCTGGCCGACTGGTCGGGGACGGCGGCATCGGCGTACCGGGAATGGGCAGCCCGGCGCGAGCAGACGCTCCGCGCCCTGGCCCGAGCATCGGAAACGATGGGCCTGATGACCGAAGCGGCGGGCACGCTGATCGGCACCGTCCGGCTGCTGGTCCGCGACGCGGTGGCGACGGTGGTCTCGCGGCTGATCGTTTATGCGGGGGAACTGATCGCCACGGCGGGATTGGCGACGCCGCTGGTGGTGGAGCAGGTGACAACGCTGTGCGCGGCTTGGGGAGCGCGAATCGCACGATGGCTGAAGGGACTGATCGCCAGCCTCCGAAAACTCGGCGAAGCCATGACCCGCCTGAGCCGCAACGTCGACGACCTGAAAAACACATCCCCCGGCAAAGGCGACCCGGAACCGCCGCGGAAGCCCGCAGCAGACCCCAAGCTCAACGAGCAGCGCGCCCATGACCTGGGCATGGACCCGGCGACCGGCAAGTTCCGTCCGGCAGAGGCCGAGACGGCTCTCCGCATCGAACAAGAACGAGGCGTTACCCTGACCCGGGCACCCGCGGAGTCGCGCGCGGATTGGATCGATGAGGCCGGCCGCTCGTATGACGCGGTCGGCAACTTCCCGCCGCAATTCTTCGACCAGCAATGGCCACAGTTCAGTTACCAGATGGAGCGACATCTCGAGAAGGCCGACTTCGTGCCGGTCGATGTTGCAAAATTCTCCCCCGAACAGATCGCTCGCATCGAGCGCTTCATCGCCGAGCGGGGCCTCGCACCCCGCGTGTTCATCCTGGGACGTTGACCATGGCATCTCTGATCCTCGTGAAGCCGGGCCTGGATTGGGCGGCCTCCGGTGGGCTGTTCGACTTCACCCTCGAATTCCTGATCCCGCGGCTGTCCGATGAGAGAGCCGCCGAGTCCTTGCGGACCGTCGTGGACAACAACCTGGGATCCGTCTGGCTGACCGAGTTCCCGCCGGCGACGCAGCAGGAGATCTTCGAGCTGTTGCGGACAGGGCTGATCCCCGAGGCACAACGGGCGCTGCCGGAGTCCCCGGCAAAGAAGCCTGCTTTGGATCTGCTCCAGCAACTCGTGGATCTCACGTCCGCCCCGCCGGCCAAGTGAACCGGTTCAAGGCTGGCGACGTGTCCATGTCGGAGGCGGCGTGAGCACGGGGTGACGGAGCGTCGGTCTGCGTCGGTATTCTCGGCGGGTCCGCGGCTGCGACGACAGGGGAGGCAGCGATGAGCGACGGCTCGATACACGTGGAAACGGGCGGCCTCAGCGAGTTCGCCGGGGACGTGCGCTTCTACGCCGAGGAAGTCGACCCGCTGGATGTGGACCGCTCCAAGCAGTCGTTCTCGGCCGGCATCACCTTCGGCACCAGGAACGCCAGCCTCGCGGTGCTCGCCGCCAAGCAGGACTATGCCGAGGCACTCACCAACTCGTTGGTCAATCTGACTCGGTTCGTCGAGGCCGCGAGAATTCTTGCCGAAGCCGCGGAGCAGGTGGCGACGGACTTCCAGGCCGTGGACGATCAGTCCGAGCGCAGCGTCAACAACATCAACTACATGTTGACCACCGCGACGGATCAGGCGCGCGTCGCACGTCATGCCGACGTCGGCACTGTGCGGGACCCTCGAAATGACCTGGAAACGCCATGAGTGACGGGACGTTCCGGCCGAGCGGTGCCACGCCGTGGTCGTCATACAACACACCTCGGATCTGGGCGATGGTGGAAGGCGAGGACGACCCGGAGGCCTGGCGCCAGGTGGCGGCACTCGGCTCGATGGCCGGGCTGCTCAAGGACCAGCGCTCCCGGCTTGAGGCCGCCAAGCAGAAGCTCATCGACGCCTGGCCGCCGGAGAAGAACAAGGCCGCGCGTGCGTTCGTCAACGAGATGGACGAGTTGCTCTTTACGATGCAGGTGAACAAGGACATCGCTGACTCGAATGCCAGCTCGCTGGGCCAGATTCTTGACGCGCTGCGACGAGCCAAGGACCAGATTGCTCCGCTCTACCAGGCCTACCTCGACAAGAGCGACGACTGGGTGCCGGGCTGGTGGGATCACGCCGAGGACGAACTGGACGAGAAGGCGCGTCAGCACATGCGGGAGGCCGAGCGTCTGGTGGCTGACCCGGGCAACGCCATCACCGCGCCCAGCATCTACGAGTTCCAGCCCGATGAGTCCCGCACCCGACCCAGCGACGGATCCGGCAGCGACGGGCCTCCTGGCCGGCCGGTGACCGGCATCGGCGGCTCGGTAGGCGCGAGTGGCGGCCTCGCCGTTCCGCACGATCCACCACCGCCGTTGCCTCGCCAGGAGTCGAGCAACCCGGTCCAGGGAGCAGGAGGTGTGCAGGGACCTGGGCTGGCAGAGGTGATCTCACCTTCGCCGATTGCGCCGTCCAGCACACCGCCCAGCGCGCTTGCGCCGGCAACCGGAAACCCCGGCGGGTTGGCGCAGCCGGGACTTGTCATCGGCGGTGGCGTGCCGGGAGGCCTGCCAGGACGAGGCGCAGTCGGATCGCGCGGAGGCTTCACGCCCTTCGGCGGCGGACCACAGCGGGGCCTGCCATCGGGCGCTGTGATCGGCAGCTCGCCCGGTCGCGGCACTGCCGGCCCGGTCAAACCCACGCCGCCGCCCTGGTTGCCGCAGGGGCCGGCACCGGCCCCGCGCGGAGGTCCGAAAGCAGGCGGGCGTCCCGCCGGTCCCCTCGCCATGCCGATCGGAGCGGGCAGGCCCCCTGCCCGCGACAAGCGGGGCGAGGCTATGAGCACTGATCCGGACAATCCGTGGGTGACCGAGGTAGGGGTAGCTCCGATCATCGAGCCCTCCCGCAAGCAGTACCGCCACGATCCCGGACCTGGTGTCATCGGGTGGCAGGGGTGAGACGTTCCGTGATCCTTCGGATCATCGCTACTGTTGTCGCGGCGACCCTCGCCATGCCATTGCTCGGCGGTGTGCCGGCACGGGCAGACCAGCAACGGGACGCGCAGTGGTACCTCAAACGCCTCGATATCGCGGCGGCTCATCAGCTTTCTGAGGGAGCGGGCGTCATCGTTGCCGTCATCGACACCGGCGTGTACACCGATCGCGCGGACCTCGAAGGCGCTGTGCTGCCAGGGTTCGACGTGACGGCATCCGGTGATGGGCTCGAGGACGAACTGGGTCATGGGACCGCCATGGCGGGAATCATCGCTGCCCGGGGACGGGCCGCTGACCGCGGCCTGTTGGGCATCGCACCTCGCGCGAAGATCCTGCCCATCCGACCGGCCAGCGGTCCGCTCATCGTCTCCAAGGCGATCGAGTGGGCAGTGGATCATGGCGCGAAGGTGATCAACATGTCGTTCGCCGTCCAGGATGGCAAGGACCTGGCTGCGGCCGTCGCCAAAGCTCTGAAGTCGGACGTTGTGCTCGTGGCAGCCACCGGTAACGACGGTGAGGAAGGCATCGACGGCGACTATCCGGCGGCCTATCCGGAAGTTCTCGCCGTCGGTGCCAGCGGGCGAAGAGGCGAGGTCACGCCGTTCTCTCACCAAGGACCTCAACTGGATCTGGTGGCTCCCGGCATCGACATCCCAGTGGTGGGCGGAAAGCTCGACAGCGAATATCGGACGGTCGAGGGGACCAGCGCCTCCACCGCGATCGTGTCGGGTGCGGCGGCGCTCGTCAGGTCGAAGTATCCCGAGCTTTCCGCCGCCGAAGTCGTCAAGATCCTCGAGTCGACAGCCTCCGACAAGGGCCCCGCCGGCCGCGACGACACCTACGGCTACGGCGAGTTGAACATCCTCGCCGCCCTCAAAGCCGCCGCCACCACCGAACCCTCCCAGCCATCCCCACCCACACCCTCCCGGCCGGGTGTGATCGTCGGTTCCGGCGACGGTGACAGCGAGACCCTCCCGAGCCTGGCCATCATCGGCTTCGCTGCTCTTGTCCTGGCCGGCGCCGTCACCGCCCTTGTCATCGGCATCAGGCGTCGATGACCCTCAAGCTTTGAGCCAGGCCAGAATCTTCGGCCGGCACGCGCTCTGCACCTCGTCCCACGGCCTCCCCAACGCTTCCGCCGCCGCCTCCGCCGGAGGTTCTCCCTCCCGGGCCACCCTGGTGAAGAACGACAACAACTTGGCCTCGCCGTATGTCTCGCCCAGGCAGCGCATGGCCAGGAACGCCATCGCGTAATACCCGAACCGTTCCGTCGGTTCCGTGGACCATTCCAGGTCCAGCCTGCCGGTCCACGCCTTGTGCGTGACGTGCCATCGGGCATCCTCCACCAACTCGTACGACCGCACCGCCGCGCCTGTATACGCGATGTATTCCGCCATGCCTTCGATGATCCATTCGTCCCTGTTGTCGAGGGTGCCGAGCAGGGTTGCGATGTGGCCGAACTCGTGGCGGAGCAGGCGTTCGTCGGTGGGGTCCGCGCCCAGTGCTGTCGCGTCGATGATGGCGAATGCGGTTTGCTCGCTTGTTCTGTCCACGAAGGCCGCCGCCTCGCGGTCCTCGCCCACCGCTTCCCGCCAGTGTCGTTCGCCGGCCAGGAACACCACGTAGCGGCCCGGCCGCGGTTCCGTCACCGCGTACCGGTCTGCCACCTGGGCCGCGCGTTCCGCGGCCGGCAGCCAGGCTTCCGGCCTCGGGTTTTTTGCGTCCTTCGGGGCCGCGACCACCACGCGCCGGCCGGTGGCGAAGGTCAGGGCCGTTCTTTTCCACGGCACCGAGCCGTCCGGGCCGATCTGGTCGAAGACCCGCAAGGTTGCGCGGTTGCCGGTCACGGTCCATTCGGTACGGGCCGAGATGACGTCACCGGCCGGCACATACGTTTCCGGGGTGCGGGTGCATGTCGGCGTCGAGAAGCACACCCTTATCTGGATGTCCGCCGACCACCGCTGTCCTGTTCGGATCTTGCGGGTGCGGGGCAGCCAGCCTGACACGTGCAGCCCGCGCAGGTTCGCGTACAGGGTGGTCAGCTCCCCGGACAGTGCCGGGTCGACGTCGCTCAGCCATCCGCTCCGGTCTCCGCGCAGCAGCGCGGCACCCTGGCGGTCCAGGGTCGCGCGGATCGTCCGGTCGGCCTGCTGCATCCGGCCGGCCGTCACCCGGTTGCGTGCCGCGCCGGCGACGAAGACGCCCGCGCACAGCACGGTCAGCACGCCGAACAGCACCAGCCAGCGGTCCGTCCGCCGGGGCGGTGGCGCTGGGGTGCCGGCCGGGTCGATCACAGCCGGGCACCTTACCGGCTGCGGAGCCCGGCCACGAGGCTTGATCACTGTCGGTTGCTGTTCGCAAGACGGTCATGATGTCGAAATATGATCGAGCTTAACTGTCAAATAGAGGACTGACTCGCGAAGTTGGCACGCGGCCCGCACGGCGGCGTGTTGTGCAAGTTGCATGTTTCGCGGGTCGCGGACCTGCTGCTTCAACGTCGCCGCAACGGTTTGACCGTCCTGCCGGTTTTCATTCATGGATGTTTTTGAGATCGCGGTGGATTTGTCTTCCTGTCGATCTCCGTGAGTGGAACTCTTCTAGCCAGACGTAGCGCCAGCGACACGGACGGTGGTGGTACCGAATGCGCCCAGACGTTCTGGTCGGTCCCAGTGAGTGGGTGGTCGAGCAGTTCGGTGGCAAGGTTGCCGCAGAGCTCTGGACCCGAGTCCCCGAAGCGTTGAGCACCGCGATCGACCGGGAGGTCAACGCTCATCCCGCCATGACGACGACCACGGAACGAGTACTCGCCAACCCGCGGTGGCCGCTGCCGTACGAGGAGTTGGTCCTTTTTCTCGGCACCCTGCCGGGGGCGGAAATCATCAGCGTGCCCAAATCGGTCTACCAGCTCGTCGTCATCAACGGCCACGTCGTCGTGCCCTGGTGTTACGGCCAGTCGGCGCGGATGTCCATGGCGGACGCCGAGGTGGGCCGCTCCTTCGGCCGGCTCGCCCGCGAACTGCTGCGCCGCTTCGGCCCGCCCTGGCGACGGTCCCAGGCGGAGGCGCCGCTGCCGCTCGACGCCGTCGACGAACGCGAGGTCGCGAAGATCTGCGGTGCCATCGCGCGGATCGACCCGACCCCGGAGGTGGTGATCGCCGGCTTCGCCGGCGCGCCGAACCTGGGCCTGCTGCGGGCCTGCCTCGGCGAGATCAAGTCGACCGACAACGGCTCGCTCAACTGGAGCCACCTGGCCGACCTGCCGCTGCCGCCCCCGGTGATCCCGCGGCCCCGCCGCATGCAGTTCCCGTAAGCACACCGACCCCGCGTCCGCCGCCTTGCTCTCATCGCAGGCGGCGGACGTTTCTGTGCGCCCACCCGGCTCCCCAACGCGCCGTGCAGACGCTACAGTCCATCGATCTTGCTCACGGGGAGTCTCATGCGTCGTTCCAGGGTTGTCGCCACGGTGGCCGCCGGCTGCGTCCTTCTCGGCGGCGCCGGGATCGGCGTCGCCGAGGCCGGCACCATCGCCGCCGAGCCGGCCGGGACCATCAGCGTCCGGCAGGCCGGCGCGCTGTGGGCCGGCGCCGTCGAGGTCCAGCAGGCCGCCACCAAGGTCCCGCTCCGGATCGGGATCGGCGCCCCGCAGTACGACAGCCCCGGCGGCACCGTCCCCACCATCGTCACCGTTTACGAGGTGCCCAAGTCCGCCAAGGTGACGATCACCGCCGGCGGCACCGGTGGCAGCGTCGTCTTCTGCGCCGGCTCGGTCTGGCAGAACCCGGTCCGGCGCACCGCCAGCCGCACCTGCTATCTCCAACTGCCCGGCTCCCCGGGCAGTTACCAGGTCAAGGGCAGCGCCGTCGTCACCGTGGGCACCGTGGTCCGCACGGTTTCCGGCACCGGCGCCCGGGCCGTCGTCGCCGACGGGGTCGCCACGCCCACCCCGATGGCCGGGGCCACCATCCAGCAGATCGAGCGCTGCGGGAACACCACCGACGACGTCTGGCTGACCTTCGACGACGGCGGCAGCAAGGCCCAGCTCACCTCGATCCTGGCCACCCTCAAGCGCAACAACGTCAAGGCACATTTCTTCTTCCGCGGTGACTGGGCCCGCAAGAACCCGGCGCTGTTCAAGTCGCTCACCGCCGCCGGGCACGTCATCGGGAATCACACCGACACGCATCCGGCGCTGAGCCGGATGGGCAAGACCAACCTGGTCAAGCAGATCGCCGGGGGCACGGCAGCCACCGGTACGCCGAAACTGCTGCGACCGCCGTTCGGGGCCGGTGCGTTCACCACGCGCCTGCAGGACGTCGCCCGCGGCCAGGGCTACGAGCTGTGCCGATGGACCACGGACACGTACGACTGGGACGGCCCGTCGGCCGCCCTGATGGCGGAGCGGATCAGGTACGGCGACTACCGCTCGGCGCCGGTCCGGGCCGGCGGCGTGATCCTCATGCACGGCCACGGCAAGTACACCGCTCCCGGCCTGCAGCAGATCATCAACACCGTACGGGCGAAGAAGCTGACGCTTCCGCCGCTGAAGTAGCCGCTGCCGCGGCGCGGAATCTCGGCGGTTTCACCCGGCCTGAACTGGCAGGATGGTCGGCGGGACGCGACTGAGGAGCTGCCATGCCGCTGGATGACTTCGACCGGTACCCGCTGCTGTTCGGGCCCTCGCCCGTGCACCGCCTGGACCGGCTCACCCGGCACCTCGGTGGCGCCGCGGTCTGGGCCAAGCGGGAGGACTGCAACTCGGGCATCGCGTACGGCGGCAACAAGACCCGCAAGCTGGAGTACCTGGTCGCGGACGCGCTGGCGCAGGGCTGCGACACGCTGGTGTCGATCGGCGGGGTGCAGTCGAACCACACTCGGCAGGTCGCCGCCGTGGCCGCGTACGCGGGGCTCAGGTGCGTGCTGATCCAGGAGAGCTGGGTCGACTGGCCGGACAGCGTCTACGACAAGGTCGGCAACATCCTGCTGAGCCGGCTCGCGGGCGCCGACGTACGGCTGATCAAGGCCGGCTTCGGGATCGGCTTCAAGGAGAGCTGGGACCAGGCCATCGCCGAGGTGCAGGCGCGTGGCGGCAAGCCGTACCCGATCCCGGCCGGCGCCTCGGATCACCGGCTCGGCGGTCTCGGCTTCGCCAACTGGGCGCGCGAGGTCGCCGCCCAGGAGCAACAGCTCGGGGTCTTCTTCGACACGGTGGTGGTCTGCTCGGTGACCGGCAGCACCCAGGCCGGGATGATCGCGGGCTTCGCGGCGCTCGGCGACGACCGGCCGCGCCGGGTGCTGGGCATCGACGGCTCGGCCAAGCCGGCCGAGACGCACGAGCAGGTGGCCCGGATCGCCCGCAACACGGCCGAGCTGATCGGCCTCGGCCGGGAGCTGCGCGACGACGAGATCCTGCTGGACGACCGCTACCACGCCGGCATCTACGGCATCCCGGACGAGTCCACTCTGGACGCCATGCGGGTGGCGGCCCGGACCGAGGGGATGATCACCGACCCGGTGTACGAGGGCAAGTCGATGGCCGGGCTGATCGACCTGGTCAGCCGGGGCGAGATCGGCAGGGACGCCACCGTTCTCTACGCCCACCTCGGCGGCCAGCCGGCGCTGAACGCCTACAGCGCGATCGTGTGAGCTACGAGCCCCCTTGCCGGGTTCGTCCGGTATGCGGGATTGACCCTTGGAGGTTGAGGGGTTCATTTCAGGAGGAAAGGGGCGCGAGTGGTGGACCTTGTAGCGGTGGGGTTTGGCTGGAGAGTCTTTTGCATGGCTGGTGTGATGATCGATCGCCATCCCCCGGACGGGCGACACACTTCTGCCGCGCCGAAACGGCCGCGCCAAGCATTGCCGGAGGCCTGCCCACCGCCGAACCCGCAGCACTGGGCCACATATTGAGCAGGATTCTCACATAGCAGGAATCCTCAGGGAACAAAGGGCGTAAAAGTTACGAAGCGAGCAGCGAATTGTCGATCTTGTGGACTTAAGGTTCGGAGCTCACACCAATTCAACAAGATCGAAATCTTGCGCGTCGGTGGCGGTCGGCGCGCGGCCCACGTCACTCCGGCGGGCTATCGCCATCGCCCGATACGCCAACCACGCAAAAGACTCTGGAACGTTTTAGCTCATCAAGATCTGCGGGAAGGCTGCCGCTGAGGCTGCGACGGCAATGAAGGAAGAAAGTAGACGAGCCCGCGGCCACGGTCCCCGACCGGCTGCAACGCGGCCTGGGCCGGGCGCCATCCAGGCCCGGGACGTGGGAGGTGCTGGAGACGGTGTCCCGGCACTGGCCGGCCGAGCAGTGGGACGACCTGCTGCCGGTGGTGCGCGACCGGATCGACGAGCCGGTCTTCGGGCCGCGGGACCCCACGATTTCCTCGCCGTCCCGCGATGGGGCCTCGCGCTGCTCGGCGCGGCCGTGTTGCCCGCCGCCCGGCGGTGGCCCGGGCCGGCGGTGACCCGGCCGCTGGCTTACCTGCGCGAAGACCCGATCGAGACACCCGAGCTCCGCGCCGCCGCGGCGGCCCGGCTGACGGAGGCCTGATCAGGCGGTGCCGGGCAGCAGGCTCGCGGTGCCGAACGGCTCGCGGCGGGCGCGCATGTCGGCGTACGCGGTCACCAGCAGCGGCGCCACCACCAGGTACGCCACGACGTAGTACGCGCTCTGCAGCACCGTGTTGACCACCGTGGCCGCGGAATTCGGGGTGTTGAAGCTGCCGCCGATCGTCACGTCGACGACCGTGGTCACCAGGGTCAGCAGCAGGCCGCCGGCCAGGCTCAGCCCGAAGATCGTGGCGATCCGGCTCACCGAGACGCCGATGCTCGCGTGGAAGAGCTGGAAGCAGCGGCCGATGCCGTTGCCGCGTTCCAGCAGCACCACCACCGGCAGCACGGTGAGCGCCGCGGCCACGTAGATCACCGGGAAGAAGCACAGCACCGTCGCCACGATCAGCACCGGGATCGCCAGCAGGTACCAGCCGATCAGCGCCGGCAGCCGCTTGGCCGCGGCCAGCAGGGCCGGGCCCACCAGGTTGCCGGTGCGGCCGGTGGCGGTGAACACCACCACCTGCTGGCCGGCGAGCTGGCCGAACAGGTAGAAGAGCCCGGCGCCGGCGGTGGCGGCCAGCAGGATCGGGAAGCCGGCGAAGAGCTCCGACAGGTCCGGCAGGGACTCCGTCGTGGTCGACGCCTCCAGCTTCGCCAGGCCCTCCCGTTGCCGGTCCTGGAACATCACCATGGCCGGCACCAGCAGGATCAACGTCGGCACGGCCACCAGCGCCTGGATCACCGCCATCGGCCGCCACGCCGCCCGGAGCAGCCGGAAGCCGCGCTGCCACCACCCGTTGAAGTCGTTGCTGACCAGCGGGTCGCCGGGATCGAAGGCCGGCTGCTGGGGGTGCGCGTAGGCGTACGGCTGGGGCGGCGGTGTGGTCGGCCAGCCCTGCCACTCACCCTGCGACATGTCGTCCCCCTTCCGGCGTCGAAACCATAGCCGTCCGGGTGCCTACCGCGCCGCCCCGTCGCTGCTGCGGACATCGGATAACCTGCGAAGAATGTCCGCGCCGCAGTCCGAGTCGCCCACCGTCATCCGGGACCGGGCCGTCTCCGTCGCGGACTATCTGCTCGCCGTGCGGGCCCACATGGAACGTCCGGCGCGCACGGTGCCGGCTGACGCGTACCGGCTCGACGCCCTGCCGGCGCACCCGGCCTGCCAGCTGGGTCCCGCCGCGGACGGCAGCGGCTGGCTGCGGGTCGGCCTGCCCGAGCTGCCGGGGCCGGTCGCCGTCCCCGCGGAGCTGCGCCGCCGGCTCAACCAGATCACCCCGACCGACGAGCCCAAGGCCGACGGCGCGGAGTTCGAGACCTGGCGCGACGAGGTCTGGCGGCCCTGGTCGCTCGCCAGCGCCGAGACGGAACGCGTCCGGGTGCTGCACCGGCAGCTGTTCGACCTCATGCACCAGGTCGACATGGCCGCCGCCAGCACCGAGCTGGTCTGGGGCCACGGCCTGCTGGACACCGTCATCGCCGGCAACCGGGTGCGGTATCCGCTGGTCACGACGCCGGTGCTGATCGAGTACGACCCGGACCGCTCGCTGATCACCGTCTCGCCGCAGGGCCCGTCCCGGCTGCAGACCGACGCGCTCGCCGGGCTCGACGAGCGGTACCTCGGCCAGCTGCTGGCGCTGGCCGGGCCGGCCGGCACCGTCGAGGTCGATCTCTGGGACGACCTGGAGCGCCGCGAGCTGTTCGAGCGCGCCCTGGGCCGGCTCGGCTACGACCGGCGGGTGCTCGCGCCCGGCGAGACCGGCACCGGCCCGCACCTGGTCGACACCGGTGTGCTGTTCACCCGGCCCCGGCAGCGGCTGCTGCGCGGCTTCCTGGAGAGCCTGCGCGACCGGCTGCTGGCCGGCGACACCGCCAGCATCGGCGCGCTGGCCGCGATCGTCGCGCACGAGCCCAGCAAGCTGCGGATGCCCGACGACCGGCCGGAGGACTGGCACCGGGTGGGGGAGCGGCTGCTCATGCCGCTGCCCACCAACGAGGCCCAGGAGTCGATCGCCCGCCGGCTCGCGCTGCACCGCAACGTGGCCGTGCAGGGCCCGCCCGGCACCGGCAAGACCCACACCATCCGCAACCTGATCTGCCACCTGATGGCCAACGGCAAGCGGGTGCTGGTCGTGGCGCAGAAGGAGGACCCGCTGCGGGTGCTCCGCGACGGGCTGCCCGCCGAGGTGCAGGCGCTCTGCCTGGCCGTGCTCGGCCGCACCACCGACCAGCTCGTGCAGCTGCAGCTCGCCGCCCGCGAGCTGTCCGACCGGGCCGCCACCCTGGACCAGCACGCCGAGGCGGGCCGGGTCGAGCGCCTCACCCGGCGGCTGGAGGACGCCGAGCGTGACCTGGCCGCGGCGCTGGGCGGGCTGCGCGCGATCGCGGAGAACGAGGCGGCGACGTACCTGATCGACGACGTGCACCTCTCGCCCGCCGACGTGGGTGCCTGGCTGCGGGAACGAGCCGCCGCGCACGGTGGCATCCCCGACCCGGTCGCGCCGGCCGACCGGCCGCCACTGTCCGCGGACGAGTTCGCCGCCCTGCTGCGGCTCGCCGCGCAAATCGCGCCGGCCGACCGGGCTGCGGCGCTGCGCCCGCTGCCGGAGGTCACCGCCCTGCCCGACGCGGCCACCGCGAGAAACGCGCGGGCCGAGCGGGAGTCGGCCGCCGACCGCGTCTCCCGCCTGGAGGCGGCCGGTGTCGACACCGAGGCGGTACGCGCACAGGGGCCCAGCCTCGTCACGGGCCTGCGGGAAGGGCTGAAGGACGCGGTCGCGTGGCTGCACCGGCGCGAGGGCACGTGGACCGACCGGCTGGGCCGGCTGCTGGCCGACCCGCACTGGGCCAGGGTGTGGACGGATCACGTGGCGGCGACCGAGGACCTGCAGCGGGCGCTCGCCGAGCTGGCCCGCACGCTGGGCGGGCACCGCGTCACCGCCGCGGGCACGCTGGCCGCGGAGCCGAAGAAGCTGCTGGCCGGCCTCGCCGAGCTGCGCGAACGGTTCGCCGCCGGCCGGGGCGTCAACCGCCTGTTGCAGGCCGGGCTGTACCGGATCGCCGACGAGGTCCGGGTCGACGGCGAGCCGCTGCGCACGGTCGAGGACGTGGACCTGGCCGCCGCCTGGGTCCGGCGCGGCCAGGCACAGCGGCGCCTCGGCGAGCACTGGGCGGAATGGATCCAGCGCCTCGACATCCCGGCCCGGCCGGGCGAGCCGGAGGCGTGGGCCGGCACGCTGCTCGCGGAGGCGGACCAGTCGCTGGGCTGGGACGCCCGCCAGTGGCCCGAGCTGTCCGCGCGCCTGCGGGTGCTCGTACCCCAGGAGGAGCTGGACCTGGACGCCGGCCGGCTGGCCGAGGTCGCGGCCCTGCTGGACGACAGCCCCGCGGTCTTTGATCTTGATGCTTTCGACGCGGCCGACCGGGCGGTGGCCGACGCGCTGGTGCCGTGGCCGCCGCTGGCCGCGGCCTGGTTCGATCCGGCGCTCACCCAGTGGGACGATCTGGTCGCCGAGGCCCGCCGCCTCGTGGCACTGCGTCCGGCGGCGACCCGCTGTGTCGAGCTGCGCGATCGGCTGGCGGAGATCGCGCCGGAGTGGGCCGCCCAGATCGGCACCGGGCAGGTGCCGGCCGTCTCCGGCGCCGCCTGCCTGCAGGCGTGGGAGTGGCGGCAGGCGCAGACGTGGTTCGACCACGTGGTCGGCAGCGTGGACCCGGCGGTGCTGAACCGGCGCATCGAGCTGGCCCGCGAGAAGATCCGCCGGCTCACCGGCGACCTGGTCGTCGCGTCCGCGTGGCTGGAGGTCTCCCGCGCGCTCGACGACCGGCGGCGGGCCGCGCTGGCCGACTGGACCACCGCCCTGCGCAAGATCGGCAAGGGCACCGGCCGCAGCGCGGCGGCCTGGCAGGCGCACGCCCAGCGGGCCATGGAGTCCGCGGTCGAGGCGGTGCCGGTCTGGGTCATGTCGGTGGACCGGGCGATCGAGCAGTTCGCCGGCGGCGCGCACTTCGACGTGGTGATCGTGGACGAGGCGTCGCAGGCGGACCTGTTCGCGCTGCCGGTGCTGGCGCTGGCCGAGCGGGCCGTGGTGGTCGGCGACGACCAGCAGATCGGCCCGCAGCTCGGCTTCGTCGGCTCGGTCGCCGGGCTGATCCACAGCCACCTGGACGACGTGCCGTCGGCCGAGCACTTCGACCCGGAGTCCTCGCTCTACGACCACGCGGTGCGGCGCTCACCGGAACGGATCCTGCTCACCGAGCACTTCCGCTGCGTACCGCAGATCATCGAGTTCTCCTCCCGGCACTACTACGACGGGAAGATCCAGCCGTTGCGGGCGGATCGGGCTGTGCTCTCACCGGTGCGAGCGGTGTTCCTCGCCGATGGCGTGAGACAGCCGCTCGCGGGCTTCGGCGACGTCAACCTGGCCGAGGCGGAAGCGCTCGTTGCGCAAATCGGTCGTATCGTGGCGGATGACGCCTACGCCGGCCGGACCCTCGGCGTGATCAGCCTGCTCAGCACCAGCGGACAGGCCGGCTATCTGCTGTCGCGGATCCGCGAGGAGATCGGCGAGGACGAGATGGAGGCGCGGCGGCTGCGGGTGGGTGACGCGTACACGTTCCAGGGTGACGAGCGCGACGTGGTGCTGGTGTCCATGGTGGTCTCCGACAACGACGGCCGGCCGGCGGCGTTCACCAAGCGCGAGTACCACCGCCGGGTCAACGTCGCCGCCTCCCGGGCCCGCGACCAGCTCTGGATCTTCCACTCGGTCCGGCCGTCGTCGCTGCTGGCCGACGACGCCCGGGCCCTGCTGCTGAACTACGCGCTGAACCTGCCGACGCAGACCACGGCGCCGGACCTGGAGTTGCTCTGCGAGAGCGACTTCGAACGCGAGGTGCTGCGCCGGCTGGTCAAACGCGGCTACCGCCCGACCCCGCAGTTCCGGATCGGCGGCTACCGCATCGACTTCGTGCTCAACGCCCCGGACGGCCGCCGCCTGGCGATCGAATGCGACGGGGACGCGTACCACGGGCCGGAGCAGTGGGAGAGCGACATGCGCCGGCAGGCGGTGCTGGAACGGGTCGGCAACTGCGTCTTCGTCCGGATCCGCGGCAGCATCTTCGCCCGCGAGCCGGAGGCCGCCCTGCGCCCGCTCTGGCAGCGCATCGAGGAGCTCAACGTGGCGCCGTTCCGAAGCGACGGCGATATTGCGTCGGGGTCAGACCTGTCTCCCGGCGGAGCAGCGACCGCAGGTTAGCCGCCGTGCCCAGGCCGGCGCGGCGGGCCACCAGCTCGAAGCGCGGCTCGCCGCGTTCGATCAGCCTGCGGGCCAGCGTGATCCGTTCCGCGGTGAGCCAGGCCAGCGGTGTCGTGCCGAGTTCGGCGCGGAAGCGCCGGTGCAGCGTCGCCGGGCTGACCGCCGCCTCGGCTGCCAGGCCGGCCACGGTGAGCGGCTGGTCGAGGCGTTCCTGGGCCCAGGCCAGCAGCGGCGCCAGCGACTCGTCCCGGGTCGCCGGCACCGGGCGTTCCACGAACTGGCGCTGGCCGCCGTCGCGGTGGGCGGCGAAGACCAGGCGGCGGCTGACCGCGTTGGCGATCTCCGCGCCGAAGTCCCGGCGGACCACGTGCAGGCCCAGGTCGAGCGCCGCCGCGCTGCCCGCGGCGGTGAGGATGTCGCCGTCGTCGACGAAGAGCACGTCCTCCGCCAGGGTCACCGCCGGGAAGCGGGCGCGGAAGTCGTCCGCCCACTGCCAGTGCGCGGTGGCCCGGCGCCCGTCCAGCACGCCCGCCTCGGCCAGGGTGAACGCACCGCTGCAGAAGCCCAGCAGGCGGGCGCCGCGGGCGTGGGCGCGCCGGATCGCTGCCAGCACCGCCGGGCGCCGGGGCACCTCGACGTCCGGGCGGTTCGGGACGATCAGGGTGTCCGCCTGCTCCGCCGCCGCCAGCCCGGCGACCCCGGTCAGCGTGTAGAAGCCGTCGCGCATCCGGGTGCGGGGTGCGGGTGCGCAGAGGCGGAAGTCGTACAGGTCGCGGCCCAGCTCGGGGCGGCGCAGGCCGAAGATCTCGGTCGCGCAGCCCAGCTCGAACGGGTTGGAGTTCGCGTCGACGATGACCACGACCCGGTGCGAGGATCCTTGCGTCATCTGCAATTCCTAGCACTCGCGCGCCGGGCCGGCCGCGCCGACGATGGATACCGTGAGCGACCTTCCGATCTCCCTGACCGCGGCCCTGGCCTCCTTCGACGCCCTGTGGAGCCCGCGCATCGTGACCCGGGTCAACAACTACGACGTCCGGGTGGCCAAGGTGCAGGGCGAGCACCTCTGGCACGCCCACGACGACACCGACGAGTTCTTCCTCGTGCTCGACGGCGAGCTGCGCATCGCCCTGCGGGACCGCACGGTTGTGCTGGCCAAGGGCGACGTGTTCACCGTGCCGCGGGGCACCGAGCACAAGCCGTCGTCGCCCGGCGGCGCGCAGATCCTGATGTTCGAGCCCACCGGCACGCCGACCGTCGGCGACCGCCACGAGGAGATCCCCGAACAGGTGGACGCGACCACCGGTCACGCCCTCCGGCTCCCGGGTGTCAGTTCATCCCCTCGACCCACGGTTTGACCCGGTCGCCGCCGTACGACTGCCAGATCGGCACGTTGTTGATCACGACGTTGGCCAGCGCCTCGGGCGAGACGTTCTTGTTGCTGCGGTCGCACATGTCGTAGCCGAGCTTGACGGACAGCAGGTCGCCCTTGTCGAAGTTGTAGCCGTCGGCACCCGCACCGGGTGACGCCTGCCCGAGGTTGAGCTCGAACCGGCTGAAGCCGGCCTGGCAGCCGACATAGCCGTAGTGGATGTTGGACCAGATGTCGTAGAGGATGGCCAGTTCCTCCCGCGTCGGCACCCTCGTCCAGACCCGCGGATGCTCGCTGTACGGCGCCTCCAGGATTTCGCGGAGAATCGCCTTGTGGTCCCAGTCCGCGCCCGGCTTGACCCACCGGGCCCACAGCGCGTAAGCGCCGATCTTGCCGATCGTCGTCTGGTTGAAGTCGTAGATGTCGCGGACGACCGTGGACTTGGCGTTGATCGACATCTGGGTGGCCATCCAGCGGGCCACAATTCGGAAAACATCGGTCCGGGAATGCAGCCGCAGTTTGACGGTGTCGCTCGCGGGGCCGAGCCCGGAGACGTTCTCCGCGCGGATCATGAACTCCATGTCGCCCTTGCGCTGCGGCGCGAACTGCGCGCTGCCGGCCGTGGTCGGGTAGCCCCACTTCGTCCAGGTGCTGCCGCCCGCGCTGCGGTAGTAGACCCAGTAGTACAGGCCGGGCTTGGTGTTCCACTCCAGCAGGACGGTGGTGAAGTCGTAGATCGAATTGTCGATGATGCGCCCGGTCACCCCCGTCGGGGCGGAAGGCAGCGGGGTCATCGGCTTGGCGGTGACGGTGTTGGAGTAGCCGCTCTGCCCGGCCTCGTTGGCGGCGGTGACCTTGAACTGGTAGCTGAAGTTGTTGTAGAGCGACTTCACCGTGGTCGACGTGCCCTTGACCGGGTTCTTCAGGTAGTACCACTCCGTCTGGCCCTGGGCCTTGTAGTAGACCCAGTAGAAGTCCGCGCCCGAGGCGCCCGTCCAGGAGAGCTTCACCTGGCCGTCGCCGGCGTCCGCGGACAGGCCGGAGGGCGCGGCCGGCAGCGGCGCCGTGGGCCTCGCGCTGACCACATTGGACGCGGGGCCCTGTCCGGCCGGGTTGGCCGCGGTGACCTTGAACTGGTAGCTGAAGTTGTTGAGCAGTGACTTCACCGTGGTCGACGTTCCCGAGATCGGGTTCTTCAGGTAGTACCACTCCGTCTGGCCCTGGGCCTTGTAGTACACCCAGTAGAAGTCCGCGCCCGAGGCAGCCGACCAGGACAGCTTCACCTGGCCGTTGCCGGCGGTGGCCGACAGGCCGGCGGGCGCGGCTGGCAGCGCCGGCAACGGGGTGGCGCGGGCCGTCGGCGACGCGGCGCCCTCGCCGGTCGCGTTGACCGGCTTCACCCGGAAGTCGTAGGCGTGGCCGTTCGTCAGGGACTGCACGGTGAACGCGAAGCCGTCGACCGACTTCGACCGCTTCCAGGCGCTCTGCCCGGCCGTGACGTCGCGGTACTCGACCACGTACGAGGTGGCGTTGCTGCCGGCCGTCCAGCCCAGCCCGACCGCGCCGTCGATGGCGATCGCGTTGAGCACCGGCGGCGCCCCCGGTAGGGGCGGCATCGGCTTGGCGGTGGCGGCGGCCGGGGCGCTGTCCCCGGCGGTGCTGGTGGCCGCGACGCGGAACTCGTACGTGTGCGCGTTGACCAGCGGCTTGACCGTCAGCGAGGTGCCGTCGACCGGGTATTCGAGGCGCTTGAACCCGGTTCCGGCGGTGACGTCGCGCAGCTCGACCCAGTAGTAGACGCTTCCCGTTGTGCTCGCCGTCCAGCTCAGCTTGACCTCGCCGTTGCCGGGCGTGGCCGTCAGAGCGGTCGGCGGGCTTGGCACGGTGCCACGGGCGACCACCGAGGCCACGGCCGACTGCGGTCCCTCGCCGCCGGTGCTCTGCCCGGACACCTTGTACTCGTACGTGTGCCCGATGGTCAGCGCCGACAGCGTGATCTGGGTCTGGTCGGTCGGGTAGCCCGCCTTGGTGAAGGTGGTCTCCCCGGCGGTGACGTCCCGGCGGTGGATCCAGTAGTAGAGCTGCGGGGCGGCCGCGTCCCAGCTGAGGTTGACGACGCCGTCGCCGGCGACGACCGCCCGGACGTTCTGCGGCGCGCCCGGCACCGCGTACCGGACCAGGGAGCTCACCGTGGCGCCGGCCGGGCCCTCGCCCGAGCCGCTGACCGCGCTGACCTTGAATTCGTACGTGTGGTTGTGGGTGAACGGCCCGACGGTGACGCTCGTGGCGTCGGCGACCGGGTAGCCCGCCTTGGTGAACGTGGTCTCGCCGGCGGTGACGTCGCGCCAGTAGGCCCAGTACCAGTTGTCGCCCGGGGACGCGGTCCAGGCGAGCTTGACGGTGCCGTCGGTGCCCGCCACGGCGGTGAGCCCGGTCGGGGCGGCCGGCTTGACCGCCACCGGCTTGGCCGCGGCGACGGCGCTGCGCGCGCCCTCGCCGCCCTGGTTGATCGCCGCGACCTGGAACTCGTACGTGTGGTCGTTGACCAGCGGGCCGAGGGTGACCGTGGTGGCGTCGGCGACCGGGTAGCCGCTGCGGGTGAAGGTGGTGTCGCCGGCCGTCACGTCCCGGGTGTACACCCAGAACCAGGCGTCGGTCTGCGCGAAGCTCCAGGTCAGCGTGACCTTGCCGGCGCCGGCCGCGGCGACCAGGTCGGTCGGGGCGCCGGGTTCGTCGAGGCGGGCCGTCACGGTGACCGGCGCGGAGGCCGGGCCGTCGCCGCCCTGGTTGATCGCGGCGACCTTGAACTCGTAGACGTGGCCGACCAGCAGTGCGCCCGGCGTCGCGGACGGGGTGGTCGTCGGGTACGCCAGCTTGGTGAACTCCGTCTCGCCGGCGGTGACGTCGCGCTGGTACACCCAGTACCAGAGATCCTCGCCCGGCGCCGTCCAGGTCAGGGCCACGCTGGCGTCACCGCGGGCCACGGCGGTCAGGCCGGTCGGCGTGCCCGGCACGTCCAGCTTCGCGGTGGCCTGCACGGAGGCGCTGTTCGGGCCGTCGCCGCCTGCACTGATCGCGGCAACCTGGTACTCGTAGACGTGCCCGACCAGCAGGCCGCCGGGGGTCGCGGAGGTCGTCGTCGCCGGGTACGCCAGCTTGGTGAACGTCGTCTCGCCGGCGGTGACGTCGCGCTGGTAGATCCAGTACCAGAGGTTCTCGCCCGGCGCTGTCCAGCTGAGGGCGATGCTGGCGTCGCCACGGGCCACCGCGGTCAGTCCGGTGGGCGCGCCCGGTTTCGCGTACGAGGAGGTCGCCTGCACGGTGTTGCTCGGCGCGGTCTCACCGCCGCCGTTGGCGGCGGTGACCCGGAACTCGTAGGTGTGGGTGTGCGTCAGCAGGCCCGCGGTGAACGTGGTGCCGGAGGCGGGCAGGTTCAGCCGGGTGAACGTCGTCTCGCCGTCGGTGACGTTCCGCTGGTAGACCCAGTAGTAGGTGGCCCGCGCGGCCGCCTGCCAGGCGAGGTCGATCTGCCCGTCGGTGCGGGCGGTCGCGGTCAGCCCGGCCGGGACGGCCGCCGGGATCGCCGTCGCGGTCAGGGCCACCGACGCCGAACGGGGTCCCTCGCCGAGCTCGTTGATCGCGGAGACCTGGAACTCGTACTGGTGGCCGTCGAGCAGGCCACCGACGGTGACCTGGGTGGCCCCGGCGACCGGGTACGGCAGGCGCGCGTACTGGGTCTCCTTGGCGGTCAGGTCGCGGCGGTAGATCCAGTACCAGAGCCCGGCGCCGGCCGGGTCCCATTGCAGCGTGGCCTGGCCGTCGCCGGGGGTCGCGCGCAGGTTGCCCGGGGCCGGCGGCAGGGTGCTCGGGTCCGGCGGTGCGGTGGACAGCGCGACGTCGATGAAGCGCGGGCGGTAGATGCGCGCGTCGCGGTAGTTGTCGTCCGCGGCCATCGAATTGACGTTGTACGAGATGACCAGCCTGCCCGGCTTCGACAGCTCGGGATGCAGGCGCGCGTCGTAGACGAACTGGCTGCCCGACGCCTCGGGCGCCTGGTAGAGGAAGGTCTGCTCGGTGAAGGGGCCGGTCGGTGAGGTCGCGAAGTAGGCGACGACGTTGGGGCCGAACGCGAGGGTGTCGTCCTTGGTGACCAGCAGGTAGCGGCCGTCGATGAGGTCGACGCTGAACGAGCTGCCGACCCCGCTGACCAGCCGGGCCGAGGTCGCCTCGGAGGCCGTCCAGGCGGCGCCGTCCCAGAACTCCCACGGGTCCCAGAGCTGCCCGGTGCGGGCGCGGGCGACGTGCACGTACTTGGTCGGCGAGGACATCTCGGTGCCGTACACGTAGGTGTAGTCGCTCTGCTCGGTCACCGCCATGCCCCAGGCGACCGACGAGCCGACCGGCAGCTGGACCGTGCCGCGCAGGGTGAGATCGGGCAGTGCGAAGGTCGCCAGCTCGCTGCCGGAGAGCTTGAAGTCCCAGGCCCCGGTTCCGGTACGCCGGTAGGTGTTGTAGAAGACCTGCAGGTTGTTGCCGACGACGGTGCCGTCGGCGACCCACCGCCACTCGTCCGCACTGGACGGTCCGACCAGCGACTCCGGCGCGGCCGCGGTGCCGCCGGTCAGCGTGGTGAAGGTGCTGCCCTGCTGGACCACGATCGAGTTGTTGATCATCGGGGTGGTGCGGGCCCGCGAGTGGTCCGCGTTGACGGTGCCGAGGAAGGTGTCCGAGTAGAGCCAGGCGATCCGCCCGTCCGGCAGCAGCACCGAGGCCGTGCTGTCGGCGCCGGTCCAGTGCCCGCCGGCGTCACCGTAGGCGTTCCACTGCTGGTTGAGCGCGACGTTCGGCGTCGCGCTGGTCACCGTCGCGGCGTGCGCGCCCGGCGGCGGCACCACCGCCGCCAACGAGATCAGCATCGCGGCGAGGGACCCGAAGGTCAGCCCCCGGCGACGTGCGGGACCCAGATTTCTACCCATGACGCTTCCCCCGTTGACCGTCTGCCGCGTGCGGACCGACAGTGGCGACAGCCTAGGGAGGCGGGGACCCATTGGACAGATCAACTCGGAAAGTCGGGCCGATCGTTCCCCGGCTTTGTCCTATGTGGTCAGGAGGGCTCGATCCGGGCCTTCACACCGGAGTGCTCGGCGAGCAGGTTGAGCAGGGCGGGGCCGTCCAGCAGCTCGATCGGCCGGCCCGCCACGGCCTCGTGCGCCTCCACCTCGTAGCCGTCGATCGCGACCAGGATGCCCTTGGTCGCGCCCGCCGCGGCCACCTCCTCGGCGAGGCCGGCCGCGGTGGCGGCGCTGACCGCCCGGCCGCGGGCCGCGTAGATCACGACCGGGCCGCCGAACAGCGGCCGGGGGTCGGTGGCCAGCCAGCGCGGGCCCTCGGCCGCCTCGCCCATCTCCAGGCCCATGTTGCCGAACAGGTCGCCGAGCAGCTGCTCGTACTGCTCGGCGGCCATGGTGGCCAGGTTGGGCCGCTCGTCGATGTCGGCGAGCACGTTGAACTCGCGGGTGTTGTCCTGGCCCGCCTCCTGGTCGAAGTCGAGCACCGGGGGCACGCCCTCCAGCTGGTCCGGCTGTGCGGAGAGCCCGGCCTGCAGGTGCTTGAGGCAGGCGATCGGGTCGACCCGGCGCAGCTTGATCGCCGCGAACGTGTCCCGGTCGGCCCGCACCGACACCAGGCACGGGCGGACGAACTGGCCGGTCCGCCGGTCGACGGTGTCGACGATGCCGTTGAACAGCACCTCGCTCACCAGCGCGCCGCGGTCGGCCTCGATGATCTCGTGGATGGTGCGCAGCGCCACCATCGCGATGATCTCGGTGTACCGGCGGCGGATCTCCTCCTCGTCGCGGGGCACCGCGTACAGGTCGTCGCGGACCCGGTCGTAGCGGTACTCCTTGACCGCGGGGATCACCTCGAGCGGCGGCAGGTGGTATTCGACCAGCAGCCTCCGCTGCTTCCCCTGGTACGCGAGCCGGAAGTGCTGCGGGAAGTCGTCGGGATAGACGGAGTTGCCCAGCACCATCGCGAAGTACTCGACCACCGACGCCGGGTCGGCCCCAGCCACGGCCGCCGCGAACCGGTCCACCTCGGCGTTGTACGAGATCAGCTTCGCCTGGTAGCGGCTGCGGTTCTCCTCGTACTGCCGTTCCCGCTCGGCGAGCTGCCGCAGCCGGCGGGTCTCCGCGTCCACCCAGCGGGCGCGGGCGGCCTGGTATGCCCGTTTCGCCGCGTCCACCTGCTGCTGGTGGATCCGTTCCCCGCCGAGGATCTTGCCCACCCCGCGCGGCTCCGGTGGGGCGAAACTCTCCCAGGACGGTTCCGGCAACGGCCGGCCCAGCTTGCCCGGGTCGAACGGCGGCGCCTGCACCGGCTTCTTGAACCGGTCCAGGTCGATGTGGTCGTCGACGTCCAGGGTGGACAGCAGCAGGGCGTCGAGGTCGGACAGCCGGGCCCGGACGTCCGCGTTCGCCGCCGCCGCGTCGGCCGTGCGGGCCTCCGCGTACAGCCGGCGGTGCTCCCGTTGCCGCTCCGCGTCGGAGGCGGCCTGCTGGGCGGCGGCGGCCGCCAGGTCGGCGTTACGCCGGATCAGCTGGCGCTGCTGTTCCGCGGCCGTCTGCGCGCGCAGCTCGGCGGCAGCCTGGGTCGCGTGCGCCCGCTGCATGTCCCGAATGATGCCCATGCGTCGCCGTCCTCGCTCACGTGTCCGAACAGCCACCATATCCACCGTCTCGCGATCTCGTTACGCGGCGCACGCCTGTCGCGGCATTCCGTGCATGTTGATCAGGGGAGCCGGGTAGGGGTCGCACATGGTTCTATTGTCACCACAGCAAGTAACTGTCTGTCATGGACTCGGCGGTGACCGGGGCGCGACCGACCGAGGGCAAGTGGTCGACCGATCAGTCAATTTCATGCTCTGATCGGGGGAGAAACCGCAGTTCCCCGTTTTGTTGGGCCAGTTGCGAAAACATTGTCGGGGGTGCCCACTGTTACATCGACCCGTGACGGGTCGTAATAGGTCAGGGGTTACGGTTCACCTGGAGGGAGGGAGCGACGGCGCATGACGGCACCCGACGAACGCTTCCCCCGTCCCCGCGCGCTGCGCGACCGCCTCTCCCGCCGCCCCCGGATCAGCCCGAATCAGGGCTACCAGCTGCCGCTTCCCGAGCCCCGGACGCCTCCCGACGACGAGGCCTGGTTCACCTACCTGGCTGTCGGCAGCGAGATCGTGTGGTCCGACACACTCGCCACCCTGCTCGGCCGGCCGCCCGCGGCCAAAGAACAGACCCAGCAGATCCTGTCCCGGCACGTGCACGTCGACGACCACGCCAAGGCGCTCGGCGCGTTCACCCGGGCCTGGACGGCCCGCGAGCCGGTGCGCACGACGGTGCGGCTGATGCGCGAAGACGGCGGCTGGTTCGACGTGGACTGCCGGCTGGAGCCGATCGTCGACCCCGACGGCGCCGTGAAGGGCCTGCACGGTGTGCTGCGCGACGTCTCCGCCCGCGAGCGCGCCCGGCGGGAAGTGGCCCGGCTGAGCCGGCGCGGCGAGACCGTCCAGGCCTCGGTCATCGACCTGGACGGCCTGACCGGGCTGATGACCCGGGCGCGGTTCGCCGACGAGGTGGACCGGGCTCAGCGTCGTGGTGGCGGTGCGGTGCTGGTCATCCGGGTGGAACCGGATCGGGCCGAGGGCGCCGGCGCCGATCGGCACGCCGACCTGCTGCAGCGGGCTGCCCGCGTACTGGAAGGTCTGGCCCGGCCGGACGACCTGCTGGGCCGGGCCGGGCCGAACGAGCTGGCGGTGCTGCTGGCCGGCGCCTCCTGGGTGATGGCCCGCCGCCAGGCCGACCTGTTCGTCGAAGCGCTGCGATCGCAGCCGTTCGTGCTGCCCGACGCCTGGCTGCGCGCCCGGATCTGGGCCGGGCTGGTGCGCTTCCGGCCCGAGGCCGACGCCGGCAGCCACGACCTGCTGATCGACGCCGAGCAGGCCTGGCGGCAGGGTCGCGAGGCCGGCCGGCCGCTGACCCTGGTCGCCGACCCGGTGCTGCCCCGAGCCCGGCAGGGCACCTACCGCGACCGGGTCGCCGACGCGCTCGGCACGGACCGGTTCACGCTGTTCGCCCAGCCGATCCTCGAGCTGCAGACCAACCGGGTGCTCCGGCACGAGCTGCTGCTGCGGGTCCTGGACGAGGGCGACAACCCGCAGTCGCCGGAACAGGTCCTGCAGATCGCCGAGCGGCTCGACACGATCTACGACATCGACCTGTGGGTGGTCGAGCGGGCGATGCAGCTCGCGGCCGAGCGCACCGACCTCTGCCTGCAGATCAACCTCTCCGGCCGCTCGGTGGGCGATCCGCGCCTGACCGCGGAGGTGGAGACCTTGATCGAGCGGTACGCGGTGAACCCCGAGCAGCTCACCTTCGAGATCACCGAGACGGCGCTGATCGGCAACCTGAGCGAGGCCCGCAGCTTCGCCGACCGCATCCGCGACCTGGGCTGCCAGCTGGCCCTGGACGACTTCGGCTCGGGCTACGCGTCGTTCCGCTACCTGCGCCTGTTCCCGATCGACCTGGTCAAGATCGACGGCGAGTACGTGGTCGACCTGGTCCGCAACCCGGAGGACCAGGTGCTGGTCCGGGCGCTGGTGCAGGTCTGCCAGGCGTACGGCATCCACACGGTCGCCGAGTACGTGCAGGACGAGGCGACGATGCGGATGCTGCGCGAGTTCGGGGTCGACTTCGTGCAGGGCTACCTGATCGGCCGCCCGTCGCCGGTGGAGGAGCTGCGGCCGGCCAACCGGCTCCGGCGTTCAAATCTCCCGTAATCGGGGTATGCCGGTGGCATGGAGCACTACACGATCGCCACCGTTGCCGAGAAGAACCCGGACTTCCGCCGCGTGCTGTGGACGGGTAAGCACACCCAGCTCGTGATCATGACGATCCCGCCGGGCGGCGAGATCGGCGAGGAGGTCCACGAGGTGGACCAGATCCTCACGTTCGTGAGCGGCACCGGCGAGGCCAAGATCAGCGGACAGACCCGCAAGGTCAACCAGGGCGACCTGGTGGTGGTGCCGGCCGGGCACAAGCACAACTTCACGAACGAGGGCCCGAACCCGCTCGTGCTGTACACGGTCTACGGGCCGCCGGAGCACGCGGAAGGCGCGGTCCACAAGACCAAGGAGCAGGCCGACGCGATGGAAGAGGCCGGCAAGGACGAGCCGCCGGCCTCCTGAGCTGGGTCGCACGGCAATGGACGGCCCGCGTCTTCATCGCCGCAGGCCGTCCTTTGCCGTGTCCTGATCTGGGCGGTTGGGCTGCGGCGCTCGCGGGGGGTGCGGCGCTCGCGGGGCTGCGGCGCGGCCCGGCCCGGCGCGGTGCGGTGCGGTGCCGGGCGGGCGGTGCGGGGTGGGCGGCACGGCGCCGGGGCCGGCCGAGGCCCCCCAGCCAGCCGGTCCCGGCGCCGTGCCGGAGAGGAAAGTCCCTCCGGAGGATACTCTTGAGGCTTCAAGGAAGTCGATCGACCTGCCCAAATGTTCGCCGGCACTTTCCCGAAGGTTGGGCCGCCACCCGACGGCGGCCGCCCGGCAGGTGCCGATATCCGGGCACCCGGTCGACCTCACGGCGCACTCGGTTAACTAATCTGCTGCCATGGACGAGCCGCGGTGGTTGACCGACGATGAACAGCAGGCCTGGCGCCGGTTCATCGAGGTGCTCGTCAAGGTTCCGGCCGCGCTCGAGGGCCAGTTGCAGCGCGAGGCGGGCCTGACCCACATGGGCTACCTGGTGCTGGCGACGCTGTCCGAGCGCGACGACCGGCGCCTGCCGATGAGCAGGCTGGCGCGGAAGGCAAGTGCCTCGCTGTCCCGCCTTTCCCACGTGGTCGCCCGGCTCGAGGCGCAGGGCCTGGTGCGCCGCGAGCGCGACCCGGAGGACGGCCGGGTCCAGATAGCGGTCCTGACCGACGAGGGCATGAAGAAGATCGTGGCGGCGGCGCCCGGGCACGTGGACACCGTGCAGAACCTGGTCTTCGACCGGCTGAGCCCGGCGCAGGTCCGTCAGCTCAGCAAACTCTGCGATGCCCTGCTGGAAGACCCCGCGCCCCGCGTCAACCCGTAGCACCCGGGCCGGGGGCTCAGAAGCGCCCGCCTCCGCCTCGCCGCCCGCCACCGCCTCCGCCGCCGGATCGTCGCCCGCGGCTGGCGCTGCCTCCGAAGCCGCCACCGCCCCAGCTGCCGCCCCGCGAGCGGCCACCGCCGCCGGACAGGATGCCGCCGAGCACCGCGCCCGCGAAGGCCCCGCTGTCGAAGCCGCCCTGCCCGCCGTAGCCGCCGCCGTAGCCGCCCCAGCTCTGCACGTCTGCCCGCGCCGCCTGGCCCGCGCCGGCCGCCAGCTGTTGCGCCTGCTGTGCCTCGCCCAGCGCCGCCGCCGGGTCGGACACCGCGAGGCTCTCGGCGAGCGCCAGGTGGCGCTGGGCCTCCGACAGCGATGCCCGTGCGCTCGTGTCGACCGCGCCGCGCCGGGTGGTGATGAAGTCGCCCGCCGCGGCGACCTCGGCGCGGGCCACCGGCAGCGCCTGGGCCAGCACGCTGCGGGCGCGTGCCGCTCGTTCGGCGGCGTCCCGGGCCTCCGCGAGGGCCCGGTCCAGGGCCGCGTCCGCGGCCTGCAGGGTTGCCACCTCGGTCACCGGGTCGGTCTTCGGCTGGGCAAGCCGGCCACGCACCCCGGCGACCGCCTGCTCGGCGCCCGTCACCGCGGCGCCCAGCCCGGCCGGGACCGCACCGCCACCGGCCAGCGCGGTCCGCCCGGCGGCGATCTCGGCCTGAAGCTCGGCGAGCAGCGCGTCGGCGGCGGTGCGCGCGCTGGTCAGGTCGGCGCCGGTGCGCTGGATCGCGGCCACCAGCTGCTCGGCCTGCCCGACCGCCTGCTCGGCGGCCCGCACGGCCAGCGCCGCTTCCGCCCGACCCCCACCCGGAACCACCTCCACCGCCCCGCCGGCGCCCGCAACGGGGGAACCGCCGGCGGGGGTGGCCGTGGAAGGGCCGCCGGCCGTGGCCAGAGCGACCCGCGCCCGATTCACCGCGTCCCCCGCGAACTGGAGACGTTCCCGCGCCTGGTCCAGGTTGCCGGAGAGCGCGGTCACCGTCGGTCCGGCGTACCGGAGGGTCAGGTCCTGCAGGGTCTGGGCTGCCGCCGGCAGGGCGGCCTCGACCGCGGCCCGGCGGCGTTCCACCTCGTCGGCCACCTCTGCCGCCCGGCCCTCCAGGTCTCGGAGCTGGTCGAAGGCCTCCGACTCGGCGTCCAGGCGCTCGTCGGCGGCCCGGCACCGGGCGATGATCTCGCTGAGGATGCGGTGCCGGGTCGGCTCGTCCGGTGCGGGCTCCTCCTCCAGCGTCATCCGCAGGCGGAACGCCTCCGCGACCTCCGGGCGCGCCGCGTCGAGGGCGGCCCGGAACTGTGTCGTCGCGCCGGTGCCGTATTGCGCCGTGGCCAGGGCCAGCTCGCTGTCGCTGGCGCGCAGGTCGTCGTCCAGCTCGATCAGCAGGGCGTTCGCGGTGGCCGTCAGTTCCTCGATCGAGGGGCCGGCGGGCTCGGCCGGGGCGGCCGGCCTGGCGCGGCGGCGGCGCAGGTAGACCCAGGCCAGGGCGCCCACGATGAGCAGCGCGAGGATGATCATGACCCAGGTCAGGGAGCTGCCCGAGCCCGCGGCGGCGTCGGTGTAACCCGCTGCTCCGGCGATGACCGCGCCCGCCCAGTCGCCGCGGGACAGGGCCGGCTCGATGTCGTCGGCCGCCACCTTGTCGAGTTCGGCTGCGGAGAGGCGGGAGTCCTCCGCGAACGAGTACGCGTACGCCCGGTCCTGGGTGGCCACCGCGAGCAGCGCGTCGCGGTCGCCTAGGCCGCTGAGCCGGGCGGTCTCGTCGGTCCACCGCTGCTCGGGGGTGCCGTCGAACGACTCGACGAACACCACGAAGAGCTGGATGCCGGTGTCGGACTGGAGCCGGCTCAGCGCCGTCCGGACCTCCGCCGCCCGGCCGCCCAGCGCACCCGCCTCGTCGGTCACCTGGGTGGGCAGCCGCAGCGGCGCGTCCGCCCGGGCCGGCGCGGGCGCCAGGAGCACGATCAGGAGGGCGATCAGCATGCGGCGCGCGACAGTCACCTGCTCAACTTAGATCCTGGGTCCGACAGCGCGCGCGCCCAGCCGGAGGTGAGAAGGTGGGAACCATGAGCCAGCGAGTCAACGGAGTCATCGCCCGGGCGAAGGGCGCGCCTGTCGAAGTGACCACCATCATCGTGCCGGACCCGGGTCCGGGCGAGGCCGTCGTCAAGATCCAAGCCTGCGGGGTCTGCCACACCGACCTGCACTACCGCGAGGGCGGCATCAACGACGACTTCCCCTTCCTGCTCGGCCACGAGGCCGCCGGCGTGGTGGAGTCCGTCGGTGCCGGGGTCACCGACGTGGCGCCGGGCGACTTCGTCGTGCTGAACTGGCGGGCCGTCTGCGGCGACTGCCGGGCCTGCCGCAAGGGCAAGCCGTGGTATTGCTTCAACACCCACAATGCCACCCAGAAGATGACGCTCGAGGACGGCACCGCGCTCTCCCCGGCGCTGGGCATCGGCGCGTTCGTGGAGAAGACGCTCGTGCACGCCGGGCAGTGCACCAAGGTCGACCCGCGGGCCCGGCCGGCGGCGGTCGGCCTGCTCGGCTGCGGCGTGATGGCCGGGATCGGCGCGGCGATCAACACCGGCGGGGTCTCCCGCGGTGACTCGGTCGCGGTGATCGGCTGCGGCGGCGTCGGTGACGGGGCGATCGTGGGCGCGGCGCTGGCCGGCGCCACCACGATCATCGCGGTCGACACCGACGAGCAGAAGCTCGAGTGGGCCCGCAAGTTCGGCGCGACGCACACCGTCAACGCGCGGGACACCGACGTGGTCGCCGCGGTGCAGGAGCTGACCGGCGGCAACGGCGCCGACGTGGTGGTCGAGGCGGTGGGCCGCCCGGAGACGTACAAGCAGGCGTTCTACGCCCGGGATCTGGCCGGGACGGTGGTGCTGGTCGGCGTGCCGACCCCGGAGATGACCGTCGAGCTGCCGCTGCTGGACATCTTCGGCCGCGGCGGGTCGCTCAAGAGCAGCTGGTACGGCGACTGCCTGCCGACCCGCGACTTCCCCATGCTCACCGAGCTCTACCTGCAGGGCCGGATCGACCTGGACGCCTTCGTCACCGAGGAGATCCGCCTCGACGACGTGGAGGACGCGTTCAGCAAGATGCACAAGGGCGGCGTGCTGCGCTCGGTGGTGCTCTTCTCATGAGGGTCGGCCACGCGGTGACGCACGGGACGTTCTCGCTGGACGGCGAGACGTTCGACGTCGACAACAACGTCTGGGTGGTCGGCGACGACAACGAGTGCGTGGTGATCGACGCGCCGCACGACGTCCGCACCATCCTCGACACGGTCGGCGGCCGGCGGATCGTCGCGATCGTGCTCACCCACGCGCACGACGACCACGTCCGGGTCGCGCCCGAGCTGGCCCGGCAGACCGGCGCCCCGCTGCTGCTGCACCCGGCGGAGGAGGTGCTCTGGAAGCTGGTGCACCCCGACCAGCCGATGCCGACCCCGCTGGCCGACGGCGACGAGATCCAGGTCGCCGGCGAGATCCTGCGGGTGCTGCACACGCCCGGGCACAGCCCCGGCGCCGTCTGCCTCTACGCGCCGGCGCTGGGCTGCGTCTTCACCGGCGACACCCTGTTCCAGGGCGGGCCCGGCGCGACCGGCCGCTCGCACAGCGACCGGCCGACGATCGAACGGTCGATCCGCGAGCGCCTGCTCACGCTGCCGCCGGACACGGTCGTGCACACGGGACACGGCGCGGACACGACCGTGCGGGCGGAGGAATTCTGAGCGCTCAGGCGGCCCGGGCGTAGGCGGGCACGCTGCGGTCGGCGAGCAGGTCGATACAGAGGGCGGCGGTCCAGCTGAAGGCCGGGGCGCCGATCCCCGCGCCGGTGTCCGGGTGGTAGTACTCGAAGTGCCCGGAGCGGTGCACCAGGCGGATCATCGCGGTCCGCAGGTCCTCGGCCTCGCCGTGGTAGCCGTGCATCAGCATGCCGCGCCGCAGCAGCCAGTTGACGTTGATCCAGGTCGGCCCGCGCCAGTACCGCAGCGGGTCGAAGTCGGGCGCCGTCCGGTCGTAGCTGGGCAGCGGCAGGCCGGTGCGCTCCGGCAGGCCGAAGCGTGCCGACCGGGCCTCGGCCATGATCGCTTCCGCCTGCCCGGTGGGCAGATCGGGCAGCAGCAGCGGCATCAGGCCGTTGACGCACCGGGCCGGGCTCAGCGCGCGGCGACGCACGTCCCGGGACCGGAACGTCCGCGTCCGCGGGTCGAACAGGTGCGTGGAGATCGCGGCGGTGATCTCCCGGGCGCGCCGCCGGTGCTGGTCCGGGTCGGCGCCGACCACCGCGGCGATGTGGGCCAGGGCCAGCTCGGCCGCGGCGAGGATCGCGTTGAACGATGGACACTCGACGACGAAGTCGTGGCGCTGTGCCAGCTGGGCGTCCGAGTAGCCGGCGTCGCGGTAGTTGACCACCAGGCCGACGTACCGGGAGTAGTCGAGATCGGTGGGCCGGTGCGCCGCGTCCGCGTTTTCGATGTCCCGCCGCCGGTAGCGCTCCAGCAGCCTCAGGTCGGCCGGCACGGCCGCCATCGCCGAGTCCCAGGACGGGCTGTTGTCCAGGCCCGACTCCCACGGGTGCACGATGCTGGCCAGCCCGTCGCCGCTGACGTCCCGCCGCCGGGTCAGGTATTCCTGCTGCGCGACCAGGCGCGGATACAGCCAGGCGAGCTGCGCGCCGGCCTCGTGGGCGCAGGCCACGCCGTGCGCCGCGGCGCGGCGGTAGACCTCCCACGCCGCGACCGCGTGCAGCGGCGGCTGCACCAGCCCGGTGCTGCCGCGGGCGGGGCGGCCGCCGTACGCGGGCACCTCCCAGAAACCCGGCCCGGGGAAGTAGTCGTCCTCGGCGGTGCGGGGGTCGAACACGATGTGCGGCACCCGGCCGTCGGGCCACTGCGCCTCGAACAGGCTGCGCAGGTCACGCCAGGCACGGGTGGGGTTGACGTAGGCGAGTCCGACGGCGATGAAGGCGGCGTCCCAGCTCCACTGGTGCGGGTAGAGGCGCCGGGACGGGACCATGTGGTCGTCCGACCAGTTGGTGTCGAGGACTTGGACGGCGGAGTTCCAGAGATCAGCAGACATATCCGAGTTCACAGCGATGGGCGGCTCATGCTTCGGGCAGTGCATCTATCTATAGCCCTTTCCGTCGCCGGGACCGGTAAACCGCTAGATCGGAAGCTCCTGGCCTGCACTGAAGGAATTTCCGCGAGCTACGGCCATCCGGACATACGGCAAGGAACCGGTGGGGCGGCTGGGGCCTACGCGTCGATCGACAGCCAGAGGCGGCTGCGCCGGCCCGGCAGGTAGGGGGAGTCGAGGCGTTTCGCGACGATGCCGGTCAGGCCCTGCGTCACCGCGGCGTCCAGCGCGAACGAGCCACCGCCCGGGAAGTACGGCGGGGTCTGCCAGTTGTCGCCGGTCAGGGCCAGCCCGTCGAGCAGCTCGCGGCGTTCGGCGTAGCGGACCAGCTCCACCGTGGAGTGGCCCTCGAGCCAGAGCAGGTCGTAGGCCAGGAACTGCACCGGTGTCCGTTCGGCGGCCCGGCGCGCGGCCGCGGAGTCGCGTGGCGCCTTGCGGCGTTCGAGCAGCTCGGGCGCGATCCGGGAGCCGTCGAAGGCCACGATCTCGCCGTCCAGGACGGCCTCCAGCGGGGCCAGCGCCTCGCCCAGCGGCCGCAGCTCCGGATACCACGAGGTCACGTCCGTGCCGTCGGCCGTGGTGAGCCGGATCCGGCCACCGGAGACGTAGCCGAGGGTGCGCCGGCCGGCCCAGCTCAGCTCGTACCCCCAGTCCTCGTCGTCGGGCGGCAGGCCGGCGGCCCGGGCGGCGAGCATGGGCTCGATGGCCTCGGGCATGGGCTGCCAGCCCGGCTCGCTGGGGTCCATCCGGCGGACCATCCAGTCGTTGCCGCCGGTCTGGAAGAAGACGTAGCGCCCGCTGGTGCGTTCCCCGTGAAAAGTGACGCCGATCTCGTCGTCGCGCCACTTGTCGGTCTCGTAGGTGCCCTGGTCGTGGATGGTCATCCGGCCGCCGCCGTACTCGCCGGCCGGGATCTCGCCGGCGAAGCCCAGGTATTCCAGCGGGTGGTCCTCGGTGTGTTTGGCCAGGTTGTTGCGGCCGCGGTCGCGGGGCAGGCCGCGCGGCACGGCGAAGGAGACCAGCACGCCGTCGCGTTCCAGCCGCACGTCCCAGTGCAGGCTGCGGGCGTGGTGCTGCTGGATGACGAACCGGTTCCCGGTGCTCGGCCGGGGCCGGGCGCGGGGCACCGGCTCCGGGGTGCGCCGGGCGTCGCGGCGGCGCCGATACTCCTCCAGCTGATCGGTCACCCGGCAATTGTCCGCCCGAACTACACGGTTGTCATTCGGAGAAGTTGTCACACCCCCCTGCCAGGGTGGTCGCATGTACGCCGAACGGGCCGCTCAGCTCCCGCACGTCGTCGCCTGGCGCACGCGGGTGCCGCCGGGCGCCGAGGTCAGCCGGATCCTGCCGGACGGCTGCCTCGACCTGATCTGGCACGACGGCACGGTCTTCATCGCCGGCCCGGACACCACCGCCCAGCTCGGCACGGCCCCGCCGGGCAGCCGCTTCTTCGGCCTGCGGTTCGCCGTCGGGACCGGGCCGGGTGTGCTGGGCGTGCCCGCCGACGAGTTCACCGACCGGCAGGTGCCGCTCGACGCGGTGCTGCCCGCCGCCGAGGTGCGCCGGCTCGCCGGCGCCACTGACGACCCCACCGCCGCGCTCGAGGAGCTGGCGCGGCGGCGCTGGCGGGAGCCCGACCGGGTGATGGTCGCGGTGGCCGCCGGGGCCCGGGCCGGCCGCCCGGTCGGCGTGATCGCCGACCGGTGCGGTCTCAGCCCGCGCCAGCTGCACCGCCGCTGCCTCAGCACCTTCGGCTACGGCCCCAAGACGCTCGCCCGGATCCTCCGGTTGCAGACGGCGGTGGCGCTGGCGCGCCGCGGCCGCCCGTTCGCCGAGGTCGGCTCCACCGCGGGCTACGCCGACCAGGCACACCTCTCCCGCGAGGTGAAGGCGCTGGCCGGCGTGCCCCTCCGCGCGCTGGTCGGCTAGCCGGGCGCGGCGGCGAAGAGGTCGACGGAGCCGACGTGCGGTTGGGCATCCGAGCCGGCGGGGAAAGACAGTCCCGGACGGCGGCAGAAGGAGAGTGCCTTTCCCATGTCGGCCACCGCGCGGCCGATCGCATCGAAGGTAGGTGTCATGGCAGTGACGCGACGAGCGCCGCACACCGGTCGTCTGGAACAAATCGGACATGGACATGATCGCGGGTACCGCCCTCCAGTGGCGGCCTGTAGTGTCTTGGCTCCGACGCGTATCGACCACCCCTCGGAGGCGTTGCTGCGATGACTCTGCGCATCCTGGTCGTCGGCGCCGGCATCAGCGGCCTCGCGACCGCCCGAGGGCTCCGCGTGGCCGGCTTCCGGCCCGACGTGGTGGAGGAGCTGCCCGCCACCACCGTTCCCGGCGCCGGGATCTTCCTGCCCGGCAACGCCTCCCGGGCCCTGCGCCAGCTCGGCCTGGACGCCCCGCTGCGCCCGCTCGGTGACCTGATCTTCCGGCAGGTGTTCCTCGACGCCGAGGGTGGCGAGCTGTTCGAGATCGACCTCGCCGCGCTCTGGGCCGGGGTCGGCGAGAGCCGCGCGCTCTCCCGCGGCGACCTGCAGCAGGTGCTGCTCACCAGCGTCGGTGGCGAGGTGCGCTACGACACCGCGGTCCGCGACCTGGAGATCGTCGACGGCGCCGCCAAGGTGGAGTTCGGCGACGGCGTCCTCGCCGAGTACGACCTGGTCATCGCCGCCGACGGGCGGCGCTCCATGATCCGGACCGGGGCCGGGCTCGGCGGGCCGGCGATCCCGACCGGCCAGATCGTCTACCGCAGCGTGGTCACCGGCGGCCCGCCGCTCAGCGACTGGATCTGCCTGCTCGGCCGGCGTTCCCAGTTCGTGGTGATGCCGATGGGCGGCCGGCGGCTCTACGTTCACGCCGACGAGTCGGTCGAGCCGGAGGCCGTCAACCCGGCCGATCCGCGGGCCCGGATGCGCGAGCTGTTCGCCGACTTCGCCGGGCCGGTGCCGGCCGTGCTGGCCGCGCTGGAGAAGGTCCAGGTCGCCCGCACCGACGAGGTCGTGCTCGACGGCTGGGCCAAGGGCCCGGTGCTGCTGGTCGGCGACGCCGCGCACGCGACCGCGCCGACGCTGGCCCAGGGTGCCGCGATGGCGCTCGAGGACGCCGTGGTGCTGGGCGAGGTGCTCAAGGCCACGCCCGACGACGTGCCCGCCGCGCTGCGCGCCTTTGAGCAGCGCCGGCAGGACCGCTGCACGCAGGTGCGCGAGCACACCCGGGAGCGTGATCAGACCCGCGACGTCCCTCCGGCGTTGCGCGACCCTATGCTGCGGAGGCGGGGTCAACGGATCTTCGCTGATCAGTACCGGGGACTCGTCGAGCCGTTCTGAGACCCGGGTGCTCTTTGGTCACCCCGCGCCCGCCGGGGGTCGGCGGGCGGCTATTCTGCCTGCGAGGTACGCCTTCGAACTCGGGTGTACGGAGTGGGACGAACGAGACACCGGAGGCTATCCGTGACGACCGTTGCGCCTAAGCCGATCGTGACCCGGCCCTGGCCGGTGCGACAGCAGGTAAAGGGCTCGGCCCTCGCGCGGATCCTGCGGACGACGGACGCGAAGCAGATCGGGATCATGTACATGATCACCGCCTTCGTGTTCTACATCCTCGGCGGATTCATGGCCCTGCTCATGCGCACCGAGCTGGCCCGGCCGGGCATGCAGGTGCTGTCGCCGGAGCAGTACAACCAGCTGTTCACGATGCACGGCACGATCATGCTGCTGTTCTTCGCGACGCCGATCGTGTTCGCCTTCGCGAACTTCGTGGTGCCGATCCAGATCGGCGCGCCCGACGTGTCGTTCCCGCGGCTCAACGCTTTCGCCTACTGGCTGTACCTGTTCGGCGGCACGATCACCATCAGCGGCTTCCTGACCCCGGGCGGCGCGGCCGACTTCGGCTGGTTCGCGTACACCCCGCTCAGCAACTCGCTGCACTCGCCGGGCATCGGCGGCAACATGTGGGTGGTCGGCCTGGCGCTGTCCGGCCTGGGCACCATCCTCGGTGGCGTCAACATCATCACGACGATCATCACGCTGCGCGCCCCGGGCATGACGATGTTCCGGATGCCGATCATGACGTGGAACATCCTGGTCACCAGCCTGCTGGTGATCATGGTCTTCCCGTTCCTGGCCGCCGCGCTGTTCGCGCTGGCCGCCGACCGGGTGCTCGGCGCGCACGTCTTCGACGTGAGCACCGGCGGGCCGATGCTCTGGCAGCACCTCTTCTGGTTCTTCGGCCACCCCGAGGTCTACATCATCGCGCTGCCGTTCTTCGGCATCATCACCGAGGTCATCCCGGTCTTCAGCCGCAAGCCGGTCTTCGGCTACAAGGGCCTGGTCGGCGCGACCCTGCTGATCGCGGCGCTGTCGATGAGCGTGTGGGCGCACCACATGTTCGTCACCGGCCAGGTGCTGCTGCCGTTCTTCAGCTTCCTGAGCTTCCTCATCGCGGTGCCGACGGGCATGAAGTTCTTCGTGTGGATCGGCACGATGTGGCGCGGCCAGATCAGCTTCGAGACGCCGATGATGTTCGCGATCGGCTTCCTCGTGACGTTCCTCTTCGGCGGTCTGTCCGGTGTGCTGCTGGCGGCCCCGCCGATCGACTTCCACGTCTCGGACTCGTACTTCGTCATCGCGCACTTCCACTATGTGCTGTTCGGCACGATCGTGTTCGCGGTGTTCTCGGGCATCTACTTCTGGTTCCCGAAGATGTTCGGCCGGATGCTCGACGACCGCCTCGGCAAGATTCACTTCTGGCTGACCTTCATCGGCTTCCACGCGACGTTCCTGGTGCAGCACTGGCTGGGCGCGGAGGGCATGCCCCGGCGGTATGCGGACTACCTGCCCGGCGACGGCTTCACCTTCCTGAACACGTTCTCGACGATCGGCTCGTTCGTCCTGGGCGCCTCGACGCTGCCGTTCCTCTACAACGTGTGGAAGTCCTACAAGGTCGGTCAGCTGGTGACGGTCGACGACCCGTGGGGCGCCGGCAACTCGCTGGAGTGGGCGACGTCGAGCCCGCCGCCGCTGCGCAACTTCGACAAGATGCCGCGGATCCGCTCGGAGCGTCCCGCCTTCGACGCGAAGTTCCCGGAGCTGGCCGCGGGCAGCCAGTCGGTGGCCGGCCCGCCGGAGGGCGGCGCCCGCCCGCTGACCTCGGAGTCGGATGGTGGCGCGACCTACCGGGAAGACCTGAGCGACAGCAGCAAGCACTGACCTGATCCTCCGGAATGGCCCGCTCCCGAAATCGGAGGCGGGCCGTTTCCGTGCCGCACTACGCTGCCCGGCATGGCGCTACGACCGGACGAGTTCTACGACCACGCCCTGGCCGCCGCGGACGGCGAGCACCGGCTCCCGCTGGCGCGGATGACCGGCTGGGACATCAGCCCCTTCGAGCAGGACGGCCTGCGTGTCGCCCCGCTGCGGCCGCCGGTGCTCCCCGAGCCGGCCCGGCACGGCGAGGACCCCGCCGACTGCCGAACCTGCCGGGAGCGGGACGAGGGCATCTGGTTCACCGACAACTGGCGGCTGGCCCGGATCCCGGGTGTGGGCGTGCCGCTGGTGCTGATGCTGTACCCGCGTGACCACTACGACATGGCCGACCTGCCCGACGAGCTGGCCGCCGAGCTGGGACTGTGGAGCACCCGGATCGTCCGCCACGTGCAGGCGCTGCCGCACATCTCCCGGGCCCACGTCTATCGCATCGGCGACGGCGGCGCGCACCTGCACATGTGGTTCTTCGCCCGGCCGGAGGGGCAGGCCCAGCTCTACGGCTCGTGGCTGACGGTCTGGGACGACCTGCTGCCGGAATACCCGGCGGAGGTGGCCGACGCGGACGCCGCGACGGTGGCAGACGCGCTGGTAGCCACCTACGGCGGCCGCCGGTCGCCCACCGCCTGACCAGCCGTCGTCAGCTCGCCCGCGCCGGGTCGTCGCTGGGGAACCCGACCGCCGGCCCGGCGGCCCCCGACCCCAGCGCATCGGCCGAATCGCCCACCTGCCCGGTGTCGGCGGCGCGATCAACCGCCTGCCCGGCGTCGGCGGCGCGATCAACCGCCTGCCCGGCGTCGGCGGCGCGATCAACCGCCTGCCCGGCGTCGGCGGCGGGCGCTGCCGCCTGCTCACGCCGGCGGCGCAGCTCCGCCGGCAGCGCCAGGACGGCCACCAGCACCCCCACCCCGCCGACCGCCGCGAACCCCCAGGCCGGCGACCAGGTGTCCATCACCACGCCCGCCAGCGGCGCCCCCAGCGCCACCCCGACCGTCAGCGACGAGTTGTGCAGCCCCATCGCCTCGCCCCGCGCCGAGGCCGGGGTCAGCCTGCTCACCGCGTCTGCCGTCGCCGTGATGGTCGGGGCGCACAGGGCACCCGCCGGCAGCAACAGCAGCGCCAGCAACCACCACCGGCCCCCGGCCAGCCCGACCGGGATCGTCAGCAGGGCCATCGGCGCGAACAGCGCCAGCGGCGGCAGCCCCTGCCTCACCATCCCGTACGTGAACCCGCCGAGCAGCGAATACGCCGCCCACGCGCCCAGCACCACCCCGGTCCACTGCACCTCGCCGGCGCTCTGCAGCACCGCCACCACCGCCACGTCCGTGCCGCTCAGCACCAGGGTGGCCGCGCTGCTGATCGCCAGCACCGCCACCAGCCGCGGCTTCAGCCAGGTGCTCCGCGGCACCCGCTCGCCGGCCGAGATCGGGGTCTCGTCCTTGCCGCGGATCGGCGGGTTCAGCACGTACAGGCCGATGCCGCTGAGCAGGATGCCGGCGCCGACCGCCAGCATCGCCACCCGGGCGCCCGCGGTCGTGCAGACCAGCACCCCGAGCGCCGGACCCGCCATGAACGACAGCTCCGTGGTGATCGAGTCCAGCGCGAAGGCCGGCAGCCGGTGCGACTCCGGCGCCAGCGCGGCGATCGACTGCCGGGCGACCGCGAACGCGGGCAGCGTCAGGAAGCCGCCCACCAGCGCCGCGATCAGCAGCGCCCAGTACGGCATGGCCTGCGCCGCCGACCAGAACGTCACCTCGGCCACCGTGGTCAGCACCAGCACCGGGCGCAGGCCCTTGCGGTCGGTGACCCGGCCCAGCACCGGCGCGCCGAGCGAGCTGCCGACGGTGAAGGCCGCGCCGACCAGGCCGGCGGCGCCGTAGCCGAGGCCCAGATCCTGGGTCACGTGCAGGGTCAGCGTGACCGTGCCGGCGGTGATCGGGATGCGGGCCAGCGTCGCCATGATGAGCAGCGACCGGATGCCGCGCAGCGCCAGCGTCTCCCGGTAAGGCGTGAGTGTCATTCGGGTCCTATCCTCCGCCGGCCAGTGTCCAGCAGGGGTATGACAAGACCCAACCGATTAGACGGAGGTCACGCGGGACCCGGCGCCACCACCGGGGTGCCGGTCGTGGCCACCGACGCCTCCGCGAACTGCGCCAGCGCCGCCGTGGTCGTGCCCGCGGCCACCCCGGCCGTCAGATCCAGCAGCACCGTGGTCGTGAAACCCGCCTTGCGGGCGTCCAGCGCCGTGGCCCGGACGCAGTGGTCCGTGGCGATCCCGACGACGTCGACGTCGGTCACCGAGCGGGCCCGGAGCCAGTCCGCGAGCCCCTCGCCCTCGGTGGTGTGCCCCTCGAAGCCCGAGTACGCCGCCGCGTGCGCACCCTTGTGGAAGACCGCCTCCACCCGTGAGGTCTCCAGCGCCGGGTGGAAGGACGCCCCGTCGGTGCCCACCACGCAGTGGACCGGCCAGGAGTCCACGAAGTCCGGGTGCGCGCTGAAGTGCGCCCCCGGGTCCACGTGGTAGTCCTTGGTCGCCACGACGTGGTCCCAGCCGCCGGACCTCAGGGCGGCCGAGATCCCGGCCGCCACCCCCGCCCCGCCCTGGACGGCCAGCGAGCCGCCCTCGCAGAAGTCGTTCTGGACGTCGACGATGATGAGCGCGCGCGACATGGTCACACCTTTCAGGCGGTCGGGACGACGGTTACCGGAATCGCCGGGTCGCCGGCGGACAGCTTCAGGCCTTCCCACGGGATCGAGATCAGGCACTGGCGCAGGTGGTCGCGTGACTCGGCGAGGGTCGGCAGCGGGGCGATCTCGCCGCCCGCCACGAACGAGTGCTGGAGCAGCCGGTCGTTGGTGTGGTGGTCCGGCACGCCCTGGGAGACCACGATCTCCTCGATGGCCGTACCGGTGGGCTTGTGCCGCCGGATGGCGGTCTTGCGGCCGCCGACCGTCGCCTTGTTCTCCGAGCGCTTCACCACCGCCCGGCCGTCGACCTCGACCAGCTTGTAGACCAGGCCGGCGGTCGGCGCGCCCGAGCCGGTCACCACCGCCGTGCCCGCGCCGTACATGTCGACCGGCTCCGCCGCCAGCGTCGCGATTGCGTACTCGTCCATGTCGCCGGAGACGATGATCTTCGTTTCGGTCGCGCCGAGCGAGTCCAGCAGCTCGCGGGACTGCTGGGCCAGCACCGACAGGTCGCCCGAGTCGATCCGGACCGCGCGCAGGTCGGGCCCGGCCACCGCGATCGCGTTGCGGATGCCCTGCGCGATGTCGTAGGTGTCGACCAGCAGCGTCGTGTTCTTGCCCAGCGCCGCCACCTGGGAGGCGAACGCGGCCGGCTCGTCGTCGTGCAGCAGCGTGAACGCGTGCGCGGACGTGCCGGTGGTGGGGATGCCGTAGCGGCCGCCGGCCGCGAGATTCGAGGTGGATGCGAAACCGGCCAGGTAGGCCGCCCGGGCCGCGGCCACGGCGGCCTCCTCATGGGTACGGCGGGAGCCCATCTCGATGATCGGCCGGCCCCGGGCGGCGGTGACCATCCGGGCCGCTCCCGCCGCGATCGCACAGTCGTGGTTGAGCACCGACAGGATCAGCGTCTCCAGCACCACGCACTCGGCGAAACCACCGGAGACGGTCAGGATCGGCGAGCCCGGGAAGAACAGCTCGCCCTCCGCGTACCCGTCGATGTCGCCGGTGAACCGGTAGTCCGCGAGCCACGCCGCGGTGGTCTCGTCGACGATCCCGGAGCGGCGCAGGAAGGTGATGTCCTCCGGCGCGAACCGGAAGTCGCGGATCAGCTCCATCAACCGGCCCTGCCCGGCGACCACGCCGTAGCGGCGCCCGCTCGGCAGCCGCCGGGCGAACACCTCGAAGACGCTGCGGCGCTCGGCCGTGCCGTCCTTGAGGGCGGCGCTGACCATGGTCAGCTCGTACTGGTCGGTCAGCAGCGCGGGAGCGAAGTCGGTCACTGATCCACCTTAGGCGTGTGCGTCCGGGCTCCGGCCGACGGAGCCCTATTGCGGGAGCAGCCGCAGCGCCGGGGCCAGCTCGACCCGCCCGTTGACCCCGAGCTTGGTGTAGACGCGCTGCAGGTGGTTCTCCACGGTACGGGGTGACAGGAAGAGCCGGTCGGCGATCTCCCGGCTCCGCACCCCCTCGGCGGCCAGCTCGGCCACCTGGCGTTCCCGGACGGTCAGGGCGGGCTGGACCAGCAGCAACGCCGGCGTCCGCAGGGTGCCGCAGCGGGCCAGCACGTCGGCCATCAGCGTGCTCGCCGCCAGCGCCCGCGGGTCCCGGGCGGCGCGGAAGCTCCGGACCGCGCCCGCCGCCGCCTCCGCCGCGAAGAGCTGGTAGCCCAGCACGGCGAACTCGCGGGCCACCGCGAACAGCTCCTCCGCCGCCTCGGTCGCGGCGGCCTGGGCGTGCCGGATCAGCAGCGGCGTCGCCCGCCCGCCGACCACCCTCGCCAGGTCGGCGAGCCGGGTCGCGGCCGGCTGCGGCTGCCCGAGCCGGACCTGGTCGTAGAGGACAAGCAGCTCGTGGCCGTACAGGCCGTCGGCCCGCAGCCGGTGCGCGGCGCGCTCGAGGATGCGGACGGCCGCGGCCGGCTCGCCCCGGCTTGCCAGCGTCCACGCCCGGGCCTGCTCCTGCCAGGGGTAGTAGAGGCTGACGGCGGTGCCCGCAGCGGCCTCGGCGGTGGCCAGCGACTCGGTGGCCAGCCTGCTGTCGCCGCGCAGCGCCGCCACGTTGGCCCGGGCGAAGTGGGCGCTGCCGTCGTAGACCCGGGCCGGTGCCAGCGACGCGCAGGCCTGCTCCGCGGCGTGCAGGGCCTCCCCGGTCTGCCCGCGCAGCAGGCTCGCCTGCGCCTGGAGCAGCGACACCCAGCCCGAGCCGAAGCCGAAGCCGCCGGCCTGGGCCAGGTGGGCGAACTCCGCCGCCAGGATCCGGTCGATCTCCGGCAGGTCGAGGGCGACGCTGACCCGGGTGCCCTCGGCCATCTGGAGGGCGTACTGCAGGGTCGGGGTGTCGCGCCGCCAGGCCGCGGTGTCGGCCTCGACGGCCGCGATGAGCTCGGCGCTGGTGTCCGGGTCGCCGCCGGCCGCGAGCAGGTACGCCAGCACGCAGCGGGCCAGCGCGCGGGTCGCGACCCCGGCCGCCGGCTCGTCGAGCACCTCCCGGGCCAGCCGCCGGGCGGCCGGCAGCTCGTCGAGCTGGAGCCGGATGAACGCCTCGAACGCCCGCAGCCGGGCCGTCTCCGCCGGGTCGGTCAGCTGGGCCGCGGCCAGCGTGTCCGCCGCCTCCGGCCGGCCCAGCCCGAAGAACTCCACGGCCGCGCGGGCGGTCAGCCGGCGGGCGCTGTCGTCCGGATCGGCGTCCAGGACGGACAGGGCCTCCTCCGGGCTGTCGGCGAAGAGCAGCACGGTGGCGAGCAGCTCCGCGGCCGCCCACCCGGCGCCGGCGTCCCGGGCGGCCGCGGCCAGCCGCCGGGCCAGGCCGATGTCGAACCGGCCGAACGCCTGCCGGGCCGCGTCGAGCAGCAGCGCGCCGTCCTGCGCCGTACCGGAGTCGAGCCGCCAGAGCGCGACCCGCAGCAGGTCGTCGCGGCGCCGGGCGCCGGCGTCCTCGACCAGGTCGGCGAGCCCGGCCAGCAGCCGCCGGGAGCGGGTCACCGGGCAGCGGCGGCGGACCACCTCGCCGTAGAGCGGATGAGCGAGCCGGACGTCGCGGCGGCGCTCGTCGGCGACGACCCGGATCAGGCCGCGCTCCTCGGCGGCCTCGACGTCGGCGGCGGCGGCGCCGCGCATCAGCAGCGTCAGCCCCACCGGCTCGCCGAACGAGACCAGCTCCAGCACGTCCCGCACGCCGGGGGTGAGCCCGCCGATCCGGGCGCCGACCAGGTCGGCCAGGCTGGGCGCCAGGGTGAGCCGGCCGGTCCAGCGCCAGAACCCGTACGTCTTGACCAGCTCGCCGCCGCCGAGCGCGGCCAGCACCAGCTCACGCAGCAGCAGTGGGTTGCCGCCGCCCAGCCGGATCAGCCGTTGGGCGGAGCCCGCCTCGACCGGCCCGCGCACCAGGGCGGTCAGCAGCTCACGCGACTCGTCGTCGGTCAGCGGGGCCAGCTCGACGTGGCTGAGCAGGCCCTCGGTCCAGAGCGCGCTGATCGGCGGCGGCACCGGCTCGGCGGTGCGCAGCGTGCCGAGCAGGGTGGCGCCCTCCCGGACCAGCAGGTGGGCGAGCGCGGCGGACGGCGGGTCGAGCAGGTGGGCGTCGTCGATGGCCAGCACCATCGGCCGGTCGCCGGACTCCGCGTGCAGCCCGTCGACGGCCCAGCGCAGCAGCCCGGCGGGGGAGAGCCCGGCGGGCGGGTCGGTCGGCAGGATCTGCGCCAGCCCGCCGAACGGCAGCCCCGAGCTGGCGATGTTCGCCGAGGCCGAGTGCACCGCGTACCGCTCGGCGGGCAGGTCGGCGACGGCCTCGTGGAGCAGCCGGCTCTTGCCGATCCCGGCGCTTCCGCTGAGAATCAGGCCGCGCTGCGAGCCGCCCCTCGCGACGCTGGTCAGCCGGGTCAACTCGTCGGCGCGGCCGACGAATCCCCAGTGCTCCACGGGGCCAGCATATCGAGATCCGTCACATTCAGGTCACCGCCCGTACCACGTTCGAGAATGAGTAAGAGTGCATGAAACGGTGAGTAATCCGGCAGCTGTCCGGTCCCGATCCCGTCCCATACGGTTCGGCGGTGCCGGCGTGACTGCCCGGGCCCTCCTGGCGGGGCGGGTCCGGGCGCGCCGCCGGCCGCGCCGGCTGTTCGCGCCGGTGGGCGGGGTTCTCGGCGGGCCTGGCGCAGGCTCGGGGCTGCGCCGACCCACCCCCTCCCGACGCGCTCGGTCTCCTCGGTTCGACTCCCGCCGGAAACGGCGTGGCACGATGGGGGCATGGCGTTGCCTCAGGTCGCTCCCGCAGAGACGCCGCAGATCGAGGAGGTACCGGCTGATGATCGGCCGTGGGTGACCATCGTCTGGGACGATCCGGTCAATCTGATGTCGTACGTGACCTGGGTCTTCCAGAAGCTCTTCGGCTACAGCCACGACAAGGCCGAGCAGCTGATGATGGACGTGCACAACAAGGGCAAGGCGATCGTGTCGACCGGCGCGCGAGAGCGGATGGAAATGGACGCCTCGCAGCTGCACAGCTACGGTCTGTGGGCGACGGTGGACCGGGCGTGAGTGGGCGGGTGAGCTGAACGATGTTCCGACGCAACGGGAACCAGTGCGTGGCCACCTTCGCCATCGACGAGGTGCGCGTGCTGCGCAAGGTCGCCGGCGAGGTGGTGGGCCTGCTGATGGACGGCTTCGACCACACCGACCCGGTGGTCGGCCGGCTCTTCCCGGACATCTACCCGGACCGTCCCGATGACTCGGCCGAGTTCCGCCTCTACACCGAGGGTGACCTCAAGACCGGCAAGATCGACCAGGCCGGCGCCATCCTCGCCGCGCTGCCGGACGACGGGCCCGGCGAGGTGCGCCTGGACGGCGAGGAGGCCGAGGCCTGGCTGCGGGCGATCAACGACGCGCGGCTGGCGATGGGGACCCGGCTCGACATCCAGGGCGACACCGATCTCGGTGACGAGCTCGACGAGGCCGTGGTGCGTGACCCCGCGTCGAGCCGGGTCTTCCAGCTCTCCGTCTACGCATACCTCGGTTATCTCCAGGAGTCGCTGCTCAACGCCCTGCCGGAGATCGAGGAACGGCGCTAGGCGGCCCGGTCCAGCCGGGTGAACTCCTCGTCGGTCAGGGTCAGCTCGGCGGCCTGGGCCGAGTCCCGGATCGACTCCGGCCGGCTGGCGCCGGGGATCGGGACGACCCGCTCGCTCTTGGCCAGCATCCAAGCCAGCGTGACCCGCTGCGGGCTCACCCCGTGCGCCTCGGCGACCCGGTCGAACTCGGCGAAGCGGGTGCCCAGCTCGGCGGCCCGGGAGATCCCGCCCAGCGGCGACCAGGGCAGGAAGGCGATGCCGAGCTCGTCGCAGAGCTCCAGCTCCGGCTCCGAGGAACGGAACGCGGGGGAGAACTGGTTCTGCACCGACACCAGCCGGCCGCCGAGGATCTCCTGGGCCTGGCGGATCTGGTCGACGGTCGCGTTGGAGATGCCAGCCTGCCGGATCTTGCCCTCGTCGAGCAGGTCGCGCAGGGTGCCGACGGAGTCCGCGTACGGGACCTTGGGGTCCGGGCGGTGGAACTGGTAGAGCCCGATGGCGTCGACGCCGAGCCGCTTGAGCGAACCCTCGACGGCCTCGCGCAGGTGCGTGGGGGAGCCGTCGACGGTCCACGTGCCGTCGCCGGGGCGCAGGTGGCCGCCCTTGGTGGCGACCAGCACGCCGGAGGTGTCGCCGCCCCAGCTCGCCAGCGCCTGGGCGATCAGCGTCTCGTTGTGGCCGACCTCGTCGGCGTGCAGATGGTAGGCGTCGGCCGTGTCGATCAGGGTCACCCCGGCGTCGAGCGCGGCGTGGATGGTCCGGACCGAGCGGTCGGTGTCGGGGCGCCCCTCGATGGACATCGGCATGCCGCCGAGCCCGATGGCGCCGACCTGGGTGGTGCCGATTGATCGTTGCTTCATGACACATCGTTACCCGGTCCGGTGCCGGCTACGCGCGTGAGCACCGCCACCCCCGGTACGACCGCTCGTCACGGTAATGTGAACAACGTGCTGACCATCGACAGCGCGATCGTCGACGCGATCGTCGCCCACGCCCGCCGGGACCACCCCGACGAGGCCTGCGGTGTCGTCGCCGGGCCGATCGGCAGTGACCTGCCCACACGGCACATCGCGATGGACAACGCGGCCCGCTCGATGACCTTCTACGAGTTCGACTCGATGGAGCATCTGCGGGTCTGGCGCGAGATGGACGACAACGACGAGGAGCCGGTGGTGATCTACCACTCGCACACCGCGACCGAGGCGTACCCGTCACGCACCGACATCTCCTTCGCCGGCGAGCCGGGCGCCCACTACGTGCTGGTCTCGACCCGCGAGCCGGATTCCGAGGAGATTCGTTCGTTCCGTATCGTGGACGGTGTGGTGACCGAAGAAGAGGTCAACATCGTGGATGCGACGGTGGACGCGTGAGTAGGAGTGCGGACGGCATGGCCGTCCAGTCGTACATGTTCGGGCAGAGCCCGGCGTCGGTCTATTACGAGTGTCGCTGACGCGACCTCGGACGACCCTGCCCGCCCTCGAACTCTCTCGACTTCTCTTCACTAGGAGCATCACAGTCATGGCTATCGAAGTTCGCGTTCCCACCATCCTGCGCAGCTACACCGGCGGCTCGAAGGTCGTCGAGGGCTCCGGCGCGACGCTCTCCGGCCTGATCGACGACCTCGACGCCAAGCACTCCGGTCTCAAGGGCCGGCTGCTCACGCCCGAGGGTGGCCTGCACCGCTTCGTCAACGTCTACGTCAACGACGAGGACGTCCGCTTCCTGGGCGCCCTCGACGCCAAGCTCAGCGACGGCGACTCGGTGACCATCCTGCCGGCCGTGGCCGGTGGCGCGCTGGGCTTCGCCGCTGCCGCAGCCCTGCTGCGGAAGTAGCCGTCATGGCTCGCTACGAGAGCCTGCTGGACGCTTGCGGGGGCACGCCGCTGGTCGGCCTGCCCCGGCTGTCGCCGACGGTGCCCGAGGGGGCGCCGCCGGTGCGGCTCTGGGCCAAGCTGGAGGACCGCAACCCGACCGGCAGCATCAAGGACCGCCCGGCGCTGTTCATGGTGCGCGAGGCGGAGGAGTCCGGCCGGCTCCGCCCGGGCGACACCATCCTGGAACCGACCAGCGGCAACACCGGCATCTCCCTGGCCATGGTCGCCAAGCTGCGCGGCTACCGGCTGGTCTGCGTGATGCCGGAGAACGTCTCGTCCGAGCGGGTGCAACTGCTCCGGATGTACGGCGCGGAGATCATCTTCTCGCCGGCCGCGGGCGGCTCCAACCAGGCCGTCGCGACCGCGAAGCAGATCGCGGCGGAGCACCCGGACTGGGTCATGCTGTTCCAGTACGGCAACTCGGCCAACGCCCGGGCGCACTACGAGACCACCGGCCCGGAGCTGCTGCACGACCTGCCGACCATCACCCACTTCGTGGCGGGCCTGGGCACCACGGGCACGCTCATGGGCACCGGCCGGTATCTGCGGGAGAAGGTCGAGGGCATCCAGATCGTCGCCGCGGAGCCCCGCTACGGCGAGCTGGTCTACGGCCTGCGCAACATCGACGAGGGCTACGTCCCGGAGCTCTACGACGCGACCGTGCTGTCCCGGCGCTTCTCGGTCGGCACCCGCGACGCGGTGCTGCGCACCCGGCAGCTGGTCGAGGTGGAGGGCATCTTCGCCGGCTTCTCCAGCGGCGCGATCCTGCACGCCGCCCTGGCGGTGGCGCACGAGGCGGTCAAGGCCGGCCAGCGCGCCGACGTGGCGTTCGTGATCTGCGACGGCGGCTGGAAGTACCTGTCGACCGGCGCCTACGGCGGCACCCTGGCCGAGGCCGAGGACGCCCTCGAGGGCCAGCTCTGGGCCTGAGCACGCGGCGGGGCGGTCGCACCGCCCCGCCTGCCCGGCTCCCGGCCGGCACCGGCCTCGGCCGGTCCTGAGCCGGCCGCCGCCGGATCTACGTCCGTTTCGGCCGGTCCTGAGCCGGCCGCCGCCGGATCTACGTCCGTTTCGGCCGGTCCTGAGCCGGCCGCCGCCGGATCTACGTCCGTTTCGGCCGGTCCTGAGCCGGCCGCCGCCGGATCTACGTCCGCCTCGGCCGGTCCTGAGCCGGCCGCCGCCGGGCCTGCGTCCGCCTCGGCCGCGGCCTGACCGGCCGCGGCCTGACCGGGGGCCGGCTCCGATCCGGCCGGCCTCAGTAGGCGACGGCGAGCATGATGTCCGCGATCAGCGGCAGGGCCGCGCCCAGCAGCAGCGCCCAGGGCAGCACGCGCCGGTGGATGGACAGGAACGCCCCCACCGACAGCGCCACGCTCACCATCCCGAGGAACGCCAGCACCGGCACGTACCAGCCGGGGACGCCGCCGCCGATCTGCGAGACCAGGCCGCGGATGCCGATGCCCACGCCGGCCAGGCCGAGCAGCGACGCATAGACGGACATCGCCAGCAGTCGCCGGGTGCCCGGTGCCGGGTCGTCCACGCCCGGGAAGCGGAAGAACACCTCGCTGTCGGTCTCGCCGGCCTCGCCCGCGGGCGCCGGCTCCCAGCCGAACGGGACCACGTCCGGAGCCGGGGAGTCCTGGACCGGGACGCGCGTCCGCCTCGGTTCTTGCACACCCGTCGTCGCCACAGTGTTCCTCCGATTTGCCCGGTGACGTCCCTTCACCGTGTGCAACGAATGCGACTCACGTGGCGTAACGGATGGGATAATGATGCAGGTCACGACGGCTGTGACATAGGTTGTCGATTTAGCGACAAATCGATCAGACGTTTACGTGATGCGCTGGTCCCGGCGTACTCTCAGCAGCGTGATTGACTGGTCTGCCGTCTCGACCAAGGACCGATTCCTGGGGGCAAAGGACTTTCAAGGAGCAGTGGTCTTGGGCGAGTGGACGACCGAGCGTGAGCCAGAGGTACCCGCATGCGACTGACCGTTCTCGGCTGTGCCGGCAGTTTCCCCGGCCCCGAGTCGGCTTGTTCCGCCTATCTCGTCGAGGCCGAGGGTTTCCGGCTGCTCATCGATTTCGGGTCCGGATCGTTGTCGGCGCTCCAGCGGTATGCGGGCATCGGGGCAGTCGACGCGATCATGCTGACCCACCTGCACTGCGACCACATGCTGGACGCCTGCACGTACGTCGTGGTGCGTCGCTACGCGCCGGGTGGCCCGCTGCCGCCGCTGCCCGTGTACGCCCCGCTGGGCGCCGCCGAGCGCATCTCCGCGGCCTACAGCGCCGAGAACGAGCCGGTCGACGACGTGTACACGTTCTACGGTCTGCAGCCGGGCACGTTCCCCATCGGCCCGTTCACGGTCACCGCCGACCGGGTCAACCATCCGATCGAGACGTACGGCGTCCGGGTCGAGCACAACGGCCGGGTGCTGGCGTATTCCTCGGACACCGCGCCGTGCGACGCGCTGCTGCGGCTGGCGCAGGGCGCCGACTTGTTCCTGTGTGAGGCGAGTTACCTCGACGGCGTCGCCAACCCGCCCGACCTGCACCTGACCGGCGGCGAGGCGGGTGAGGCGGCCACCAAGGCGGACGTCGGCAAACTGCTGCTGACCCATCTGGTGCCCGCCTGGGGCAGCGAGGCCTCTACTGTGGAGGCCGCTACCGCCGCGTTCACCGGTCCGGTGGAGGTCGTCCGGCCCGGCGCCCGCTACGATCTCTGAGCTTGCCGAGGGACGGCACGAGCGGACCACGACCTCGAAGTGACCTGGGAGTGCCTTGCATGACTGGTCGATCAGTGGGTGAGCGCGGGTTGCGCATCGTCCGACTGGCGAACTTTGTCTCACCTCGTTCCGGTGGCCTGCGCACCGCGCTGCGCAACCTCGGCGAGGGCTACCTGCGAGCCGGCCACGAGCCGATCCTGATCGTCCCGGGGCGTGAGCGCTCCGACGAGATGACCGAGCAGGGCCGGGTCATCACGCTGCCGGGCCACCGGCTGCCGCGCACCGGCGGCTACCGCGTGCTGGCCGGCCGGCGTGAGCTGACCGGGCTGCTGGACGGGCTCCAGCCGGACCGGATCGAGGTCTCCGACCGGGCCACGCTGCGCTGGACCGGCCGCTGGGCGCGCGAGCGCGGGGTCGGCTCGATGATGGTCTCCCACGAGAGCCTGGCCGGCCTGCTCGGCGTCTGGGGCATGCCGCACCGCGACTCGCTCGCCGACCGGCTCAACCGGCGTACCGCCGAGGTTTTTGACCAGATCGTCTGCACGACCGCGTTCGCGGCGGCCGAGTTCCGCCGCCTCGGCGTGCCGAACCTGGTCGAGGTCCCGCTCGGGGTCAACCTGCGCCAGTTCCACCCGAGCCGCGCCGACGCGGCGGTCCGGTCCCGCTATGCGCGCCCGGAGGAGCTGCTCGTCGTCTACTGCAGCCGGCTGTCCGCCGACAAGCGCCCCGAGCTGGCCGTCGACACCATCGCCGCGCTGCGGGCCGCGAAGATCCCCGCGGTGCTGGCGCTGGCCGGCGACGGTTCGCGCCGCGCGGCGCTGGCCTACCGGGCCGCCCGGCTGCCGGTGCGCTTCACCGGGCACATCACCGACCGCGACGACGTCGCCGCGCTGCTGGCCAGCGCCGACGTGGCCGTCGCGCCGGGGCCGGTGGAGACGTTCGGGCTCGCCGCCCTGGAGGCGCTGGCCTGCGGTACGCCGGTGGTGGTCAACGCCGCCAGCGCGCTGCCCGAGGTTGTCGGTGACGCCGGGGTGGCCGTACCGGGCACTCCGGAGGCGTTCGCCGAGGGTGTCCGTACGCTCATGGAGCGTCCCGAGGGTGAGCGCCGGGCCGCGGCCCGGGCCCGCGCCGAGCTTTTCGGCTGGCCGCAGGCCGTCGACGGCTTCCTGCGGGCGCACGGCGCACTGCCGGAGGGCCGCAGTTCGGCGGTGGTGGCCCGGCAGACCGTGCCGGCCCAGGCGCTGCGACCGGCGGTGCCGGCCGTCGCGGCCGTGGCATCCAGTGCCTGGGCGACGGCACCCGGCGACGCGCTGTAACGGCGATCGGCCTAGGCTCTTCCCATGGCGCGACCCGACGGCCGAGAGTCCGGCCAACTCCGACCCGTAACCCTCACCCGCCGGTGGAGCATCCATCCCGAGGGATCGGTGCTCGTCGAATTCGGCGATACCCGGGTGCTCTGCACCGCCAGCGTGACCGAGGGCGTGCCGCGCTGGCGCAAGGGCTCCGGCCTGGGCTGGGTGACGGCCGAGTACGCAATGCTCCCGCGCGCCACCAACACCCGGGGCGACCGGGAGAGCGTCAAGGGCAAGGTCGGCGGCCGCACCCAGGAGATCTCCCGGCTGATCGGGCGCAGCCTGCGCGCCTGCATCGACCTCAAGGCCCTCGGCGAGAACTCGATCGTGCTGGACTGCGACGTGCTGCAGGCCGACGGCGGCACCCGCACGGCGGCCATCACCGGCGCGTACGTCGCGCTGCACGACGCGGTGAACTGGCTGGCCGACCGCAAGTCGCTGGCCGGCAAGGTCGAGAAGGTGATGCACCGCTCGATCCAGGCGGTCAGCGTCGGCATCATCGACGGCGAGCCCCGCCTCGACCTGATGTACCTCGAGGACGTGGCCGCGGAGGTGGACATGAACGTGGTCTGCACCGGCGACGGCGACTTCGTGGAGGTGCAGGGCACGGGCGAGGCCAACGTGTTCCGCCGCGACCAGCTCGACGCGCTGCTCGACCTCGGCGTGCTCGGCTGCGCGGAGCTGGCCGCCGCCCAGCAGAAGGCGCTCGCTTCATGAGTGCCCGGCTGCTGCTGGCCACGGCCAATCAGAAGAAGCTCGTCGAGCTGCAGCGCATCCTGGACAACTCGCTCGGCGCCGGCGGCGTCGAGCTGGTCGGGCTGGGCGCGTTCCCGGACTATCCGGACGTTCCCGAGACCGGCCTGACCTTCGGCGAGAACGCCCTGATCAAGGCCCGTGAGGGCGCCTACCGCACCGGCTTGCCGACCGTGGCGGACGACTCGGGGCTGGCCGTGGACGCGCTCAACGGCATGCCCGGGGTGTTCAGCGCCCGCTGGGCCGGCGGCCACGGCGGCGACGACGCGAACCTGGAGCTGGTGCTGGCCCAGATCGGCGACGTGCCGGACGAGCACCGCGGCGGCGCGTTCGTCTGCGCGGCCGTGCTGGTGCTGCCGAACGGCCGCGAGCACCTGGTCGAGGGCAAGCAGCGCGGCCAGATCCTGCGTTCCCGGCGCGGCACCGGCGGGTTCGGCTACGATCCGATCTTCCTCGGCGAGGGGCAGAGCCGCACCAACGCGGAGCTGAACCCGGCGGAGAAGGACACGATCAGTCACCGCGGCAAGGCGTTCCGCGAGCTGGCCAAGGTCATCGCCAAGGAGCTGCCCCGCTAGCTGTCGTAGCCGGCAACTACTATGCCGCCGTGACCAAACGGGGGTTGGGTGTAGCTGTCGTGCTGCTGCTGGCGGCTGCGGGATGCGTGCCGGGCGGCACGTCGGCGCAGTCGGTCGAGCTGGTGGCCGGTGGCGGCGAGACCGACGGCGGGCCGGCCGCGGACGCGTTCATCGACGGCCGGCTCGTCGACATGACGGTGGACCGGGCCGGGACGCTGCGCGTGCTGACCGAGAACGACGCGGTCGCGACGATGTGGACAGTGCAGGCCGGCACGCTGTCCCACGTCGTGGTCCCGGAGCTCAACGCCGACTACATCAGCCAGATGACGGTCGACCCGGTCGGGGCGGTCTACGTCGCGCTGTGGAACGGCGAGGGCGGCGTGTGGCACATCTCGCCGCAGGGCAGGGCCACCCGGCGGCTCGGCATCGACCGGGACACCTACCGGGGCGACCGCGAGCCCTCGGCCGACGGCGCCGCGGCGGCCGGCGCCTACCTGCAATATCTGCACGGCGTCGCGGTCGGCCCGGACAGCCGGATCTACTTCGCCGAGGAGCGGATCCGGCCGACGACCCACCAGCTGGTCCGCACCGTCGACGGCGGCAAGCTCAAGACCGTGCTCGGGCGGGACCTGGCCGGGCTCACCGCGCGCGAGTGGCGCTCCGCGCGCACCCGGGAGGGCGGCTTCCCGGACGGCATCCCGGGCCCGCGGATCGCGCTCGAGGGCGGGCTGAACAACCTGATCGCGCTCGGCGCCGACGGCACTGTCTACGCCGGACCGGGCCGGCGCAGCGTCGTCGCGGTCCGGGCCGACGGCTCCGCGCACGAGCTGATCGGCAACCTGGCCGGCGGCGCCGTGGACGACGACCTGGTCGGCGACCCCGAGGAGCCGTTCGCCGGCCGCGGCCCGGCCGCCCGCGCGTCGGTCTGGCTCAAGGGCGCCCGCGCCGGCAAGCGCGAGAGCAACGCGAGCCTGGTGACCGACGACCGCGGCAACGTGTACGTGACCAGCGTGCGCTCCGGCCGCGACGAGCTGCCGGACGACTTCGACTGGACCGGCGACGCCACCGGCCGTCAACGTGACCTGCTGAAGCGGTCCCGCGAGCAGCGCGAGTCCCGCACCGACACCACCGAGGTGCTGCAGATCCGCCCGGACGGGTCGCTGGCCACCGCGGCCGGGCACGCCGACGCGGCCGCGGTCCAGGGCGACTGGCTGTACCTGGCCCGGGCCTTCACCGACGACGAGAACACCGGCCGGGTCCTGGTGGTCCGCACAGCAATCCCCCGTTAGTCAGCCGGTCCGGCGGCCGCCGTGGCGTAGCGCCCGGGCGATCACCGCCGGGCGCAGCAGGGCGCTCGGCGGGGCCAGCAGCTGCTGGACGTCCAGGTAGGTCCGGCTCAACTCCGCTGACACCTGCGAGGCGATCGTCACCCGCCTGCCGTACCAGTTGCTGAAGGCGGCGCCGCGCGGTCGCGGCCCGGCCGTCTCCGGGTACGCGAAGTCGTTGCCGACCGCAAACCGCCACGGCACCGCGATCAGCCCCGCCGCGGCCCGGTAGTAGTCCCGGGCGGCAGCCGCCGTCGCCGAGCCGTGCCGCTGCAGCGTCTCGCCGAGGGCCACCGCCGCCAGCGCCGCGACCGTCATGCCCTGGCCGTAGATCGGGTTGAAGCTGCACACCGCGTCGCCCACGGTGAGCAGGCCGGCCGGGTGCCGCGCCAGCTTCTCGAAGAGCCGCCGGCGGCTGGACGGGAAGCGGTACGGCACCGGCTCGCCGAGCGGCTCGGCCCGGGCGATCAGGTCCGCCACGATCGGGTCGGGCAGACTGCGGGCGTACGCCTCGAAGCTCGCCGCGTCACCGGGCACCGGGTCGAGTAGCCGACGCCCACCTTGACCTCGAGCTGCCGCGGCGCCGGCAGGCCCAGCCCGGCCAGCCACCGGTCGGACCGGCTGCCGCGCCCGGAGCAGTCCACGACCACGTCTGCGGCCAGGGTCTCGCCGGTGTCCAGCACCACGCCGGTCACCGCGTCCGCCGTGCCGGTCAGCGCGGTCACCGCCACCCCGTCGCGGATCGTCACGGCCGGCTCGGCCGCGACCCGGTCCCGGAGCACCGCCTCCAGCAGCGGCCGGCTCATCGAGGTCAGGTCCCGGCCGACCGGGGTGGAGATCCGGCGCCGGCCGAACCGGTAGTTGCACAGCCCGGTGCCGACGTCGAAGCGGCTGGCTCCCCGCGTGACCAGCTCGTCGGCCAGGCCGGGGAACAGCTCGGCCAGTTCGCGCAGCCCGGACAGCAGCAGGATGTGGCCGTGCCCGCCCTGCGGCACCCCGCGCCGGGGTGCGCCGCCGCCCGCCAGGCTGTCCCGATCGAGGACCGTGACCTGCGCGTACCGGCGGCTCAGCACGCGCGCCGCGGTGAGCCCGCCGATCCCGGCACCGATGATGACCGCTCTGCCGTCCATAGTGGAAAGCCTAGAGCAGCGGGCCGATCGCCTCCTCGATCTCGGCGCGCAGCGCCCGGCCGGCGACAACCGCGCGGCACTGCTCGATGACCGGGGCCAGGAAGACGTCCGGGCCCGGCTCGCCGGCGAAGCCCACCAGCGCCGCCACCGCCGCGCGGCCGGCCGGCGACGGGGTCAGCGGCGCGCGCAGCTGGATGCCGCGCACCCCGGCCAGCAGCTCGACGGCGAGCAGGCTGGTCAGGTTGTCCAGCACCGTCCGCAGCTTCTTGGTCGCGGCCCAGCCCATCGACACGTGGTCCTCCTGCATGCCGCTGGTGGGCAGCGAGTCCACCGAGGCGGGGGCGGCCAGCCGCCGGTTCTCCGCGACGATCCCGGCGGCGGTGTACTGGGCGATCATCAGGCCCGAGTTCACCCCGGCGTCCGGCGCCAGGAACGGCGGCAGCGTGCGGTTGCGGGTCACGTCCAGCAGCCGGTCCACCCGGCGCTCGGCGATCGCGCCGACCTCGGCGGCGGCGATGGCCAGGAAGTCGGCGGCGAAGCCGAGCGGCGCGCCGTGGAAGTTGCCGGTGGACTCGACCCGGCCGTCGGCGAGCACCACCGGGTTGTCCACCACGGACCGCAGCTCGCGCCCGGCGGTGGTGCGCACGAACTCCAGCGTGTCCCGGGCGGCGCCGGCGACCTGCGGCGCGCACCGCATCGAGTACGCGTCCTGCACGGCGTGCGCCAGGTCGTCCCGGTGCGAGTCCATGATCGCCGAGTCCTGGAGCAGCCGGTGGATGTTCGCCGCGGAGTCGGACTGGCCCGGGTGCGGGCGGATCGCGTGCAGCTCCGGCAGGAACGGCCGTTCCGAGCCGAGCATCGCCTCGATCGCCAGCGCCGCCGTCACGTCCGCCATCGCGAACAGGTGCCGGGCGTCCTCGACCGCCAGCAGCAGCATGCCCAGCATGCCGTCGGTGCCGTTGATCAGCGCCAGGCCCTCCTTGGCGGCCAGTGCCAGCGGCTGCAGCCCGGAGCCGTGCAGCGCGTCCGCCGCCGCCATCCGGGAGCCGTCCTTGCCGAGCACCCAGCCCTCGCCGAGCAGCACCAGCGCGCAGTGCGCCAGCGGGGCGAGGTCACCGGAGGCGCCGAGCGAGCCGTGCTCGGGCACCCACGGCGTGATGTCGTTGTTGAGCAGGTCGACGAGGCCCTGGGCGAGCACCGGCCGTACCCCGGACAGGCCGAGCGCCAGCGAGCGGACCCGCAGCAGCATCATCGCGCGCACCACCTCGCGCGGCATCGGCGCGCCGACGCCGGCCGCGTGCGAGCGGATCAGCGCGTGCTGCAGCTCGGCCCGGCGCTCCGGGGCGATGGACGTGTTGGCCAGCGCGCCGAAGCCGGTCGAGACGCCGTACACCGGGCGGCCGGAGGCCTCGATGGTGTCGACGATGGCCCGGCTGCGGGCCATCGCCGCGTACGCGGCCTCGGAGATCTCGACGCGGGCGTCGTGCCGGGCGACGGCGAGCACGTCGGCGGGGGTGATGCCGGTGGGTTCGACAGAAACGGTCATTGGGGCACTCCGCTGTGCAGCACTGTGGTGATCAGGGGGACACCCGGCCGGTAGGCCAGGTGCAGATAGGAGGGCGCGTCGAGGACGGCCAGGTCGGCCCGCGCGCCGGGGCGCAGCACGCCGACGTCGTCGCGGCGCAGCGCCCGGGCGCCGCCCGCGGTCGCGGCCCAGAGGGCCTCGGCGGGCGTCATCCGCATCTCGCGCACCGCCAGGGCCAGGCAGAAAGGCATGGAGGACGTGTACGACGACCCGGGGTTGCAGTCCGTTGCCAGCGCCACGGTCACCCCGGCGTCGAGCAGCCGCCGCGCGTCCGGGTACGGCGACCGGGTGGAGAACTCGGCCCCGGGCAGCAGCGTCGCCACGGTGTCCGAGCCGGCCAGCGCGGCCACGTCGGCGTCGGTGAGGTGGGTGCAGTGGTCGGCGCTGGCGGCACCCAGCTCCACCGCCAGCCGCACCCCCGGCCCGGGGCCGAGCTGGTTGGCGTGCACCCGCAGCCCCAGCCCGGCCGCCGCCCCCGCGGTCAGGATCGCGCGGGTCTGGTCACCGTCGAACGCACCCCGGTCGCAGAACACGTCGACCCATTTCGCGTGCGGCGCGGCGGCCGCGAGCATCGGCCCGCTGACCAGCCGCACGTAGCCGTCCGGGTCGCCGGCGTACTCGGCCGGGACGACATGCGCGCCGAGGAACGTCGTCTCGCTGGTGAGCTGCCCGGCGATGCGCAGGCTGCGGACCTCCTCGGCGACGGTCAGGCCGTAGCCGCTCTTGATCTCGATGGTCGTGGTGCCCTGCCGCCGGGCCTCGGTGACCAGCCGGCGGGCCGCGGCCAGCAGCGTGGCGTCGTCGGCGGCGCGGGTCGCCGCGACGGTCGTGCGGATGCCGCCGCCGGTGTAGGGCTCGCCGTTCATCCGGGCCGCGAACTCGCCGGCCCGGTCGCCGGCGAAGACCAGGTGGGCGTGGCTGTCCACGAAGCCCGGGATGACCGCGGCGCCGCCGGCGTCGAGCCGCTCGTCGGCCGCGGGCGCGGCGCCCAGGGGCCCGACCCAGGCGACCCGGTCGCCGTCGACCACGACGGCCGCGCCGGTCAGCACCCCGAGCTCCGGGTCGTTGGTCGTCAGCTCGCCGATGTTCGTGATCAGCAGGGTCATCGGAGCGCCTCCCGCAGCGCCGCGGGGACGTCGAACGCGGTGTGCCGGCCGTCGTCGACGATCAGCCGGCCGTCCGCGACCACGTGGGTGACGTCGGCGGCCGTGGCGGCGAAGACCGCGCCCGCCGGATCGACGCCCGCGGTCCGCACGCTGCCCAGCGAGACGGCGACCAGGTCGGCGCGGTTGCCGACCGCGATCGACCCGGCGTCGTCCCAGCCCAGCGAGGCGTGGCCGGTGGCGGTCGCGGCGGTCAGCAGTTCCCCGGCGGTGAAGTGGCCGCGCTTCTCCGTGGCGAGCCGTTCGTCCAGCTCGACGCCGCGGGCCTCCTCGAAGAGGTCGATGACCGCGTGGCTGTCGCTGCCCAGGCTGAGGCGGGCACCTGCGTCGGCGAGGGCGCGGGCCGGGCCGATGCCGTCGGCCAGGTCACGCTCGGTGGTCGGGCAGAGGCAGACGTGCTGTCCACCGAGGATGTCGCGGTCGGTGGGGGAGAGGTGGGTCGCGTGGACTGCGGTTGTCTCCGGCTGCCAGACGCCCATCTTGTCGAGCAGCTCGGTGGGGGAGCAGCCGTGCGCGGCCCGGCACTGCTCGTTCTCGGCACGCTGCTCCGAGAGGTGGAGGTGCAGCGGCGCCCGCCCGGCTACCCGGCCGAGGACGTGCGCGGGCACGGCCCGGACCGAGTGCAGGGCCGCGCCGATCTTCGCGCCGGGGCTCGCGCGCAGCGCGTCGACGCGTTCAGCCCAGCCGTCGTAGTCGCCGTCGCCGAACCGCCGCTGCACCCCCTCCAGCGGGTTGCCGTCCACACTGGACGTCAGGTAGACCGCGTCCAGCAGGGTGATCCGGATGCCTGCCTCCCGGGCCGCCTCGATCAGCGCCTGACCCATGGCGTTCGGGTCGGCGTAGGGCGTGCCGTCCGGGCCGTGGTGCAGGTAGTGGAACTCGCCGACGCAGGTGATGCCGGCCAGGGCCATCTCGCCGTAGACGGCGCGGGCCAGGGTGAAGTAGCTGTCCGGGTCGAGCCGGCCGGCCACCGCGTACATCTGCTCGCGCCAGGTCCAGAAGCTGCCGCGGTCGCCGTGGGTGCGCCCGCGCAGCGCCCGGTGGAACGCGTGCGAGTGGGCGTTGGCCAGCCCGGGCAGCACCAGCCCGGGCAGCCGCGCGCCGCCGGTCGCCGCCCCGGGGGTCACCGCGGTGAAACGCCCGTCGGTGATCTCCAGGCGGACGTCGCGCGCGACGGCCCCGTCGACCCAGGCGTACTCCGCGAAGTAGGTCACGCCGCCAGCTCCCCGAGCACCGTGGCGAGCGCCGCGACGCCGGCGGTGCAGTCCTCGTCGGTGGCGTGCTCGGCCGGCGAGTGCGAGATGCCGGTCGGGTTGCGGACGAACAGCATCGCGGTCGGTACGTGCGCGGACAGCACCCCGGCGTCGTGTCCCGCACCGGTGGGCAGGATCGGCGCGTCACCGAGCAACGTGGACAGCCGCGTCGCCAGCGTGGTGTCGAAGGCGACCTCGGGGGAGGCCGACTCCGGCTCGACGGTGACCTGCGTGCCGTCGTCGGCGGCCCGGTCCACCGCGCGCTTGACGATGGCGTCGACCAGCCGTTCCATGGTGGCGGTGTCCGCCGCCCGGGCGTCCAGCCAGGCCCGGACCAGCGACGGGATCGCGTTGGTGGCGTTGGGCTGCACCGACACCCGGGCGATCGTGGCCAGCGCCCCGGCCAGCCGCGCCTCGGAGTTGGCCGCCAGCACGGTGGCCGCGAACGTCAGCATCGGGTCGTGCCGGTCGGCCATCCGGGTGGTGCCGGCGTGGTCGCCCTCGCCGGTGAAGTCCAGCCGCCAGCGCCCGTGCGGCCAGATCGCGCTCGCCACCCCGACCGGCACCGCCAGCGCCCGGCCCTGCTCGATGTGCAGCTCCACGACGGCGCCGACCCGGCCGGCCAGCGCGGGCAGGGCCCCGGCCGGCCGCGCGCCGAGCGCCTCGCCGAACGTCACCCCGTCGGCGTCGCACAGCGCGGCGGCGGCGTCCGGGTGGATCGCGCCGGTCAGCAGCCGGGAGCCGAGACACGGCAGGCCGAAGCGGCCGCCCTCCTCCTCGACGAACGCGGCCACCGCGATCGGCCGGGCCGGGGTCACGCCGTTCGCCCGGAGCCGGTCGACGGCGAGGAACGCGCTGACGATGCCGAGCGGGCCGTCGTAGCCGCCGCCGTGCGGGACCGAGTCGAAGTGCGAGCCGGTCAGCACCGTGCCGGGGCCCCACTGCCGGCCCCACCAGGCGAACAGGTTGCCGTTGCCGTCGTCGGTGACCACCATGTCGCGGCGGTCGGCCTGGTTGCGGAACCAGTCGCGCAGGACCAGCTCGGGTGGGCTCAGGGCGTACCGGAGATAACCGCCGCCGGGCTCGCGGCCGATCGGCGCGATCTCGGCCCAGAGCCGCGCGAAGGCCGCGCTCATGCCTCTGCCCGCATCGGGATGTGCACCGAGGCCGCGGCGGCGGAGGGGTAGCCGGCGTCGACGTGCCGGATCACGCCCATGCCCGGGTCGTTGGTGAGCACCCGCTCGATCTTCTGCCCGGCCAGCGCGGTGCCGTCGGCGACGCAGACCTGCCCGGCGTGGATCGAGCGGCCGATGCCGACCCCGCCGCCGTGGTGGATGGAGACCCAGCTGGCCCCGCTCGCCGTGTTGATCATCGCGTTCAGCAGCGGCCAGTCGGCGATCGCGTCCGAGCCGTCCAACATGGACTCGGTCTCCCGGTACGGCGACGCCACCGACCCCGCGTCGAGGTGGTCCCGGCCGATGACCAGGGGAGCGGACACCTCGCCGCGCGCCACCATGTCGTTGAACCGCACCCCGGCCTTGTCCCGTTCGCCGTAGCCGAGCCAGCAGATCCGGGCCGGCAGCCCCTGGAACGCGACCCGCTCGCCGGCCAGCCGGATCCACCGGGCCAGCGGCTCGTTGTCCGGGAACAGCTCCAGCACGGCCCGGTCGGTGGCGGCGATGTCGGCCGGGTCGCCGGAGAGCGCCGCCCAGCGGAACGGCCCCTTGCCCTCGGCGAACAACGGCCGGATGTACGCGGGCACGAACCCCGGAAACGCGAACGCCCGCTCGTACCCGCCGAGCTGCGCCTCGCCGCGGATGGAGTTGCCGTAGTCGAACACCTCGGCGCCGGCGTCGAGGAAGCCGACCATCGCCTCGACGTGCCGGGCCATGCTCTCGCGCGCCCGGTCGGTGAACTCCTCCGGCTTGGCGGCGGCGTAGTCGGCGACGTCGGCCGGCGCGACCCCGACGGGCACGTAGCTCAGCGGGTCGTGCGCGCTGGTCTGGTCGGTGACGATGTCGATCGCCACGCCCCGGCGCAGCAGCTCGGGGAGGACCTCGGCGGCGTTGCCGACGACCCCGATGCTGATCGCGGTCCGGTCCCGCCGGGCGGCCTCGGCCTGGGCGACCGCGGCGTCCAGGTCCGTCGCCACCGTGTCCAGGTAGCGGTCCTTGACCCGGCGGCGCAGCCGCGTCTCGTCGACGTCCACGATCAGGCAGACACCGCCGTTCATGGTCACCGCGAGCGGCTGCGCGCCGCCCATGCCGCCGCAGCCGGCCGTCAGCGTCAGCGTGCCGGCCAGGTCGCCGCCGAACCGCTTGGCCGCCACGGCCGCGAACGTCTCGTACGTGCCCTGCAGGATGCCCTGGGTGCCGATGTAGATCCACGAGCCGGCGGTCATCTGGCCGTACATGGTCAGGCCCAGCTTCTCCAGCCGGCGGAACTCCGGCCAGGTCGCCCAGTCGCCGACCAGGTTGGAGTTGGCCAGCAGCACCCGCGGCGCCCACTCGTGGGTGCGGAACACCCCGACCGGCTTGCCGGACTGCACCAGCAGCGTCTCGTCGTCGGCCAGCACGTCCAGCTCCCGGACGATGGCGTGGAACGACGGCCAGTCCCGCGCCGCGCGTCCGGTGCCGCCGTAAACGACCAGGTCGTCGGGGCGCTCGGCCACGTCGGGGTCGAGGTTGTTCAGCAGCATCCGCTTGGCGGCCTCCTGCGGCCACCCCTTGGCGGTACGGGTGGTGCCACGTGGCGCTCGGACTGACATCAAAGGCTCCTTCACGCTTCGAACAGGTGGCGGCGGGAGGCGGTCGCCTCGAACTCCTCCAGGCGGCGCTGGGCCCGTTCCGGCGCGGCGTCGCACATCGCCTGCAACAGCACCATGGCCATCGCCATCGGGCCGGTGTGCAGGTCGAACACGAGCTGGGTGCCGACCGGCGCGGGCAGCACCACGTCGGCGTGGGCGGCGACCGGGCTGACCGCGGAGTCGGTGAGCGCGACGACGGCCAGCCCGGCGCGGCCGGCCTCGCGGATCACCTCCAGGGTCTCCCTGGGGTAGCGGGGAAGCACGATCGCCAGCATGGCGGTCGCCCCGGCGGCGCGGGCCTGATCGAGGCGATCCAGCAGCAGCGTGCCGCCGTCGTCGAGCACCCGCACGTCCGGATGCACCTTGGCGGCGAAGTACCCGAAGTACGCGGCCAGCGGCCCGGCGGCGCGCAGGCCCAGCACCGGCAGCGGCCGGCTGGCGGCGAGCAGCCCGGCGCCCTGCCGCACCGCGTCCAGGCTGCCCAACTGGTCGGCCATGCGTTCCAGGTGCTGGGTCTCGGCCCGCAGGGCCCGCTGCATCGGGTTGTCGCCGCTGTCCGCGGGGGCGGCGCCGACGCCGACCAGGGCGCGCAGCTCGCGGCGCAGGGCGGGATAGCCGGCGTAGCCCAGGGCCATCGCGAAGCGGGTCACCGACGGCTGGCTCACCCCGGCCAGCTCGGCCACCTCGGCGGCGGAGAGATAGGCGGCCGACGGTGCATGCTGGACCAGGCATTGGGCGATCCGCCGCTGGGTGGGGGTGAGCCGGGCGCCCTGGAAGAGATCAAGCACCCGCTCGGCCGTCCTGGCAGCTCCGTCATTCACCCCCGAAGACTATGCATAAAAACTTTCACTGCGCTAGTCCCCGTTCGGGATCGGCAGTTTCGTCGCCGCCCGGATCCGGGCACGGACGCCGCGGAGAAGCCGGCGCTGCTCGGCGCGGCGATCTCTCACCGACCGCCGCGCAGCACCCGGCCGAGGATCCGGGCCGCCTCGGGAAAGGCGGCCGGGTTCGGTCCCGCGTAGTTCAGCCGGACGAACGGTCCCGTCGGCTCCGCCGGGAACCACTCGTCGCCGGTCGCGACGAGCAGCCCCGCGCTCTCGCAGTCGCGGGCCAGGCGGTCCAGGTCGGTGCCGTCGGGCAGCCGCAGCCACAGGTTCAGCCCGCCGGCCGGCACGTGGTCGAGGCTCGCCTCGGCGACGTGCTCCCGGACGGCGGTGACCAGCAGGTCGCGGCGGGCGCCGAGGTGGTGGCGCAGGCCCCGGAGGTGGGTCTGCCAGGCGGGTTGCGTGACGATGTCGAGCGCGGCGGCCTGCAGCAGCCCGCTGACGTACATCGACTCGGCGCCGCGGTCGGCCAGGATGCGGTCGCGGGCCGGGCCGCGGGCGATCACCGCCGCCACCCGAATCGCCGGGGACACGCTCTTGGTCAGCGAGCGCAGGTGGACCACGTGGCCGGCGTCGTCGCGGGCCGCCACCGGGGTGGGCGAGCCGGTGATGCCGAAGTCGTGCGCCCAGTCGTCCTCGATCAGGAACGCGCCGTGCGCGCGGACCACGTCCAGCACCGGGTCGTGCCGGTCCGCCGGCCACTGCGCGCCGGTCGGGTTGGCGTAGTTCGGCTGGGCGTAGAACAGCCGGGCGGAGGTCTCCGCGAAGGCGCGGGCCAGCTCGTCCGGGTCCGGCCCGGCCGGGCCGCTCGGCACCGGTACGACCCGGACGCCGGCCTGCTCGGCGGCGAGGATGGCGCCCCAGTAGGTCGGGGACTCCAGCAGGACGGGCTGCCCGGGGCCGGCCAGGGCGCGGAAGATCGAGCTGAGCCCGCTCTGGCTGCCCGGCAGCACGATGACGTCGCTGGGCAGCGGTGCGGTGCTGCCGGCCGGGGTCACCTCGGCCAGTTCCCGGGCGAACCACGACTGGAGCTCCGGCAGCCCCGCGACGGGCGGCCGGGAGACCGCGGCGGCCGACCGCGCCGCCCGGGTCAGCGCCGCCCGGACCAGGCGTTCGGGGAGCAGCTCACGGTCGGGGTAGCCGGAGTGCAGGGCGATGACGTCCGGCGGGGCGTCGCGCAGCGCGGTGGACACCGGGGTGATCCGGTTCCGGGGCGCGCGCAGGGCCGCGGTCTGCCAGCCGTAGTCGGCCGGCCGGGCGGTGCGGACCGCGCGGACGAAGGTGCCGGCGCCCGGGCGGCTCTCGATCAGCCCCTGGCCGATCAGCGTGCGCAGCGCGAGCTGCACCGTCACCGGGCTCGCCTGGTAGCGGGCGACCAGGGCCCGGGTGGCGGGCAGCCGGGCGCCCGGGGCGGCGGTGCCGATCCAGACGCGCAGATCGTCGACGATGCGCGAACTGCTACTGTCATTCATGAAACGACAGAGTAGCGCTACTACGGTTTCCGGCACACCGCTATCGGGTCTGGCGTGGGGGCTGCTCGGCGTGGCGGCCTTCTCGTTCACGGTCCCGTTCACCCGGGTGGCGGTGGGCGGGCTCTCCCCGCTGTTCATCGGCTGCGGCCGGGCGGTGGTCGCGGCCGGGCTGGCCACGGTGGCGCTGCTCGCCACCCGGCAGCGCCTGCCGCACGGCCGGCAGTGGTTGCGCCTGGGCGTGGTCGGCGCCGGCGTGGTGGCCGGCTTCCCCCTGCTGACCTCGTACGCGCTCACAACCACGCCGGCCGGGCACAGCATCATGATCATCGCGGTGCTGCCGGCCGCCACCGCGGTGCTGGCGGTCCTGCGCGGACACGAACGCCCGCCGCGCGCGTTCTGGATCGCCGCGGGGCTCGGCGCGCTCGCGGCGGTGGGATTCGCCGCGGCGCGCGGCGCCGGCCCGCTCCGGCTGCACTGGGCCGACCTGCTGCTGCTCGGCGCGGTGCTGGCTGCGGCCATCGGGTACGCCGAGGGCGGCCTGCTCGCCCGCGAACTGGGCGCCTGGCAGACGGTGTCCTGGGCGCTGGTGCTGTGCGCCCCGCCGATGCTGGCCCTCACCCTGCTCTCCGCCGCCCGGGACAGCCCGCAGGCGACGCCGGCGCAGTGGGCGGCGTTCGCCTACCTGGCCGTGGTCAGCATGTTCCTGGGTTTCTTCGCCTGGTACCACGGGCTGGCGGTCGGGCCGATGGCGCAGGTCAGCCAGGTGCAGCTGGTCCAGCCGGTGCTGGGCATCGGCTGGGCGGGGCTGCTGCTGGGCGAGCAGCTCACCGCCACCACGATCGGCGGTGGCCTCGTGGTGATCCTCTGCGCCGGCGGCGCGGTCCGCGTACGCCTCGGTGGCCGTCCGGCCGGGCGCTCCGCGGCGTGATCCGCGGGACGTGCCTACGCTGGGCGGATGCGGATCAGCGCGCTGCACACGTACCCGGTCAAAGGTGGTCACCGCCTGGACCACGACGCGGCGTGCGTGCAACCGTGGGGTCTCGCCGGCGACCGCCGCTGGATGATCGTCGATCCCGACGGGGTCGGCATCACCCAGCGCCAGGCCCCGGTGCTCACCGCGCTGCACGCGGTGCCGCGTCCCGGCGGGCTGCTGCTCAACGGCTTCGACGTCGCCGAACCCGCCGACGGCCCGAAGGAGACGCTGCGGGTCTTCAGCTCCAAGCCGCCGCTGACCGGCCGGCTCGCGACGGCCGCGACGGCCTTCGTCTCGGACTTCCTCGGCCGCCCGGCCCGGCTCGCCTGGCTCGCCGACACCACGGTACGGCCGATCGAGACGCACGCGCTGCCCGGCGACCGGGTCAGCTTCGCCGACGGTTACCCGCTGTTGCTCGTCAACGCCGCCTCGCACGCCGCGGTCAACGACTGGCTGCTCGAGGCCGGCGACGAACCCGTGCCGCTGACCCGCTTCCGGCCCAACGTGGTCATCACCGGCGCCGCGCCCTGGGCCGAGGATGGCTGGCTCGGCGGCCGGCTGCGCCTGGGCGAGGTGACCTTCCGCGCGGCCAAGGCGTGCAGCCGCTGCGTGGTGACCACGATCGATCAGGAGACCGGCGAGGCCGGCCGGCAACCCCTGCGCGCGCTCGGCCGGCACCGCCGTTATGCCGACGGGCTGCTCTTCGGCATCAATCTGATCCCCGACATCGCCCCGGGTGAGACGCAGGTCATTCGGGTGGGGGAGTCTTCCTTAGCTCTGTCTTAGGAGAGTTGCCTGCGGGTGCCGCAGCCGCGAAGGATGCGTCAGCGTGACCGCACATCGCCTTCTCGCCCCCCGCTGGCTCGCCACGGGCGGCGCCGTGCTGCTCGCCGGTGTCCTCGGCGTAGCACTGCTGCTGCAGAACGGCGGCTCCGCCTGCGCGGCGCCACCGAGCAGCGCCGAGCACAAGGGCAAGGCGACGTTCTACGACCTGGCCGGCACCCAGGGCAACTGCTCGACCAAGCCACCGGCCGACGACCTGTACGTGGCGCTGGGCAAGAGCGAGTACTCGGGCGCGGCGGCGTGCGGCAGCTACCTCGACGTCACCGGCCCCAAGGGCAAGGTCCGCGTGAAGGTCTTCGACTCCTGCCCCGAGTGCGCGGTCGGCCACCTCGACCTGAGCCGGACGGCGTTCAAGAAGATCGGCAAGGAGATCGACGGCATCATCCCGATCACCTACCGCGCGGTGCCGAACGCCCCCGCGCCGGGCCCGCTGAGCATCACCTTCGTCGAGGGCACCTCGCAGTACTACTGGGCGATCACCATCGACAACCACTCCAACCCGATCAAGTCGGTGCAGGCCAAGGGCCCCGGCGGCGGCTTGCGCTCGGCCGGGCTCAAGGACTACAACGTCTGGATCATCGACGGCCGGATGGGCAACGGCCCGTTCCAGGTCAGGATGACCGACATCTACGGCAAGACCATCACGGCCAAGAACATCAAGCTGAGGCCGCAGCAGAAGCAGACCACCTCCGTCCGCTTCGCCACCGGCACCGCGGCGCAGGCGGACGCGAACGCGGCGCCCAAGCCGGCGAAGAAGGCCACCCCCAAGCCCTCGAAGCCGTCCTCGTCACCGAGCGCCTCGGCCACCTCGGTCGCGCCCCCGCTGCTCGACCCGACGGAGGCGGCCCCCGATCAGACCGACGTGGCGCTGGCCGCGGCCGAACCGGCGGTCAAGGCGGCCTCCTGCGGCTGAGGCAGATCCAGCCACATCAGCAACTCGTCCCGATCGTCACCGGGCGCGATCCGCAGCGCGCCGGGGATGCGGCCGACCTCGCGAAAGCCGAGCCCCCGGTAGAACCGGTCCAGCCCGTGCCCGTCCCGCACGGTGACCTGCACGGCAACCAGCCCGAGCCGGACGGCCACCGCGGCGGCCTCCCGCATGAGCGCGGCGCCGTAACCCCGGCCCTGGCTGCCGGGCACGACCATGACCCGCTTGAGAACGCGCCAATGCGCCTTGAGCGCGAACCGGTTGTCAACGATGAACAGCAGCGCGACGAGGCGCCCCTCGTCGACGCCGATGAGCAGGCGGTCCAGCCCGGCGGTTACCCCGGCGAGGGCGGCATCGGCGACGGGCCGGACGTCATCGGCGGTCACCGGGGCGACGAAGCCGACCGCACCGCCGGCGTTGGTGACGTCGACCCAGAGCTCGACGATCTGCGTACGGAGCGCGTCGGTGACCGGCGGATCGAGCAGGAGCGACATCGGCATACCGCCATCGTGCCGAACGGGGAGGCACGGAATCGCCCGCGCAAGCCCCGAAGTGACCTACAACCCAGCCGCACGGCCCCTCGCCGATCCTGAGAAATATTCATCAACCTTGATATCGTCACCGGATGGGACCCATCCGTTTCTTCCGCTCGCCGGCCGCCGCCGGCCTCGTGGCCGTGCTGGTCACGGTCGCCGTTCCCGCCACGCCGGCGCTGGCCGTGCCGGCCGCCACGGGAACGTTCTCGGTGCTCAGCTACAACATCGCCGGCCTGCCGGAGGGGCTCTCCAGCGGCAGTCCCCAGGCGAACACGCCGATCATCGCCCAGCGGATCAGACCGTACGACGTCGTGCACGTGCAGGAGGACTTCAACCACCACGCCTCCCTGTACGCCAACAACACCCACCCGTTCCGTACGCCCACCAGCGGCGGCGCCGCGTTCGGCGACGGCCTGAACACGCTGTCCACCTACCCCTACTCCGACCTCGCGCGCGACGACTGGAACGCCTGCAACGGCACCGACTGCCTCACGCCCAAGGGCTTCACCTGGTCGCGGAAACGGCTCGCCGAGGGCGTGTACATCGACTTCTACAACCTGCACCCCAACGCCGGCAGCACCGACGCCGACCTCGCCGCCCGGCGCGCCAACATCACCGAGATCTCGACCTTCATCGCGGCCAACTCGGTCGGCAACGCGGTCGTCGTGGCGGGCGACACCAACACCCGCTTCACCCGCGCCGGCGACAACATCCGAGAGCTGCTCGCCGCGAACGGCCTGACCGACGCCTGGGTCCAGGAGCAACGCGGCGGGGTGCCGCCGGTCGCCGGCAGCCCGGCACTGGTCTGCGACGACACGGCCGTCACCGACGCCTGCGAGGTCGTCGACAAGATCCTCTACCGCGGCAACCGGTACGTGACGCTGACCCTCACCTCGTACCGCAATGAGAACGCCGCGTTCCGCACCGCGACCGGCGCGATGCTGTCCGACCACTACCCGATCGCCGCCGACTTTCGCTGGACGCTCAACCCGGCTCTGTCGCTGAGCGACACCTTCGGCGGGCCGCACGGCACGGCGTTCACCGACGTGGACGCGGTGCCGGCGGGCCAGCGGGTCACCCGGCTACGCCTGCGCGCAGGCTCCCGAGTGGACGGTCTCGGGATCACGACGGCCAACGGCGTGTCGTACGACCACGGCGGCCAGGGCGGCACGCTGAGCACGCTGGAACTGGGCGCGGGCGAGCACATCACCGCGGTGGCGCTGCAGACGGGCCAGGTCGGCGGCCGCACCCGCGTCTTCCACGCCCGCTTCGTGACCAACCTCGGCCGTACGCTGGCCGGCGGCACCTCGACGTCGAGCTCCGTCACCTACACCGCGCCGACCGGCTGGCAGATCAGCGGCTTCCACGGCAGGTCCGGCGAGGGGATCGACAAGCTCGGCGCCATCTACACCCGCGTCCCGTAGCGGCCCGCGGTGCCGTTTTCGCCAGGTCGACTTGCCGAGCCGCGGCAACTCGTAGGACTCCGGGTTGGCCAGCGAGGCCGCGTGCTTGAACGTTGCCAGCGTGGCCGCCGGGAGCGGCGAGGTGTTGATACCACCCGCAACCGTGGGATACCCGCCGCCGACCCCGAGGCGGTCGTTCTCGCAACGCCTCGCGTAAGCGTCCGGCCGGGCCCGGAAGCGGTCCGAGGACCACCGGGCAATCTTCATACGCCCGCTCTCGCAAGCCGCCCAGTCAGATCAGTCCAGGCGCGCCCGGTCGAGCCGATCGATCAAACTCGGCTTGCGGGCATGCCGTGCCCGTAGCGAAGCCATCTGCTCCGTGAACTCGAAGATCTCGCCCTCCCGTGCCGCCGGCGCCCGAAGATCCAGCAGCAGGGTGACGGCCGTGCCATAGTCCTTCGGTCGCTTCGCCGCGATCAGCTCGTCCACCTGGTTCCAGGCTCGGACCGGGTTCCGTGCCAGCGTGTCCGGACGCTGCTCGCGGGCCGCAGCAGCCGCCTCCTGCTCCCGGATCTGCTGGTGCCGTACAGCCCAGCGATTCTCGGCGGAGGCGGGCGGGTCCCCGGGCAGTCCGCGCCTCCCCGGCGGGCTCTTCCTGCGCCACGCCGTGGAATCGTCGCCGCAATTCCGATCGCAGCGACCCGGCTTCGCCGCGCAGAATCCGCACCAGCGCCTCGTCCTTGTCCGCCTCCGGCCGGTCCTTGACCCAGCGGTGCATGACGGCGGCGGAAGGCTCCTTCTCGGTCAGCGGCCGGCTCGCCGCTGCCGCGACGGGCAAGAGGCCGTGGTCGAGGCGAAGGAAATCGGCCTGCACACACAGCAGCCAGGCCAAGTACAGCAGCCGCCGATCACCGCCGGCCAGCTCCGTCCGGGCCGGGACGATCGCCGCGAGCCGCCCCTCCTCGTCCTCGCTATGAAGATCGAGGATCACGTGGGTACGGGTCGCCCAGGAACCGGCCGCATCACCGACACAGAACCTCGCCGCAGTCTCCGGGGCCAGCGATGCTCGGGGCAGTCGCAGCATGATCCGCCGTGTGCCCCAGTTCGCCAGGTACAGGTGCGCGTCGAAGTACCGCAACGGCAGGTCCAGCATCCCGATCGCCTGCCGCAACCGGCCACGGTGACAGATCGCCACGAGCCCCGACGAACGCAGATCAACGTTTTCGGACCACCACCGGCACACCGAGGGCCACAGGTGTCGAACGGTACGGTCAGATCTTCCTGGATCATGACGAAGAGGCCACCCAGCTGCTCATGCTCGTCATAACAGTCCACGACTGCCTCGGCGACCAGGGGTATCGAGCCGAGCGAAGACATCCGCGCAGGATAGAAAACGCCATCCTGCGGTTCGTCACGGGTGGGTGGCGACCTCGCCGCTTCCTGGTCGCCGTTTCGATCCGGCTGACCCGGCGGGGTCACGCCCGCGAGATCGGCGACCTGGCGGGGGACCGGCACAGCCGGCACTGCTCAGGAACGCAGCTCCGCCAAGGTCGCACCAGCGACGATGCGTCTGATGTTCCCGTCGTGGTCACGATCGGCCAGTCGCCGGGCGAGGTCGTCCAGGTCGGTGAAGTCGCCGAATCTCGCTCGCAGGAGCGCCCGCATCCCGTCAACGCGGCCCTGCTCCAGGCCCTGCTCCAGGCCCTGCTCGAGGCCTTGCTCGCGGTTTCGGCGGGCGATCTCGCGGCCCGACTCCGTTTGCTCGAGAACGTCGTTCATGCCTCTCCTTCGCAGTGCGTCGAGAACCTGGGCTGCCAAGGAACCTCCCACGAGCATGCCCAGCTCGATCTGGACCAGCTGTTCCTCGAGCGCGCCGGTTGCAGCGATCCGATCGGCGACCTGGCGGGGGACCGGCACAGCCGGCACTGCTCAGGAACGCAGCTCCGCCAGAGTCGCGCCGGCAACGATGCGCCTGATGTTCCCGTCGTGGTCGCTGTCAGCCAGTCGCCGGGCGAGGTCGTCCAGGTCGGCGACGTCACCGTACTTCGCCCGGAGGAGCGCTCGCATCCCGTCAACGCGGCCCCGCTCCAAGCCCTGCTCCAAGCCCTGCTCCAAGCCCCGCTCCAGGCCCTGCTCCAGGCCCTGCTCCAAGTTTCGGCGGGCGATCTCGCGGCCCGACTCCGTTTGCTCAAGGACGTCGCTCATGCCTCTCCTTCGCAGTGCTTCGAGAACCTGGGCCGCCAAGGAACCTCCCACGAGCATACCCAGCTCGATCTGGACCAGCTGTTCCTCGACCGCGCCGGTTGCAGCGATCCGGTCGGCGACCCGTTCCGCGAGGTCGGGCGGTGGTTTCTGGGACCATAACGCGAGCGGCGCCAGCGGGCCGGCCAGGAGCATGCCGGAGTCCAGGTCGTTGGGAACGTTGACCGACCGGTAGTCGAGCCGGGCCTGGTCGCGGCGGAAACGGCCCGGATAGCCGCCGCCCAGTGGCCAGACCACGACCTGGTGGATGCGGTGATCCGTGCGGCGGTATTTGAGCGCCAGGGCCGCCCAGTAGGCCACCATTCGCTCCTGGAAGTCCTCGGTGCGCTGGACCTGGACCTCGACGTGGTAGATGTCGGCGGGCACGCCGTTGCCGTGCCGGACCAGGAACACCTTGTCGCGCTGGCGGCTGCGTTGCCGGGGCTGCTCGGTCGGCCCGTCGAGGACCACCGCCCGGCCGTCGAGTCGTGCCCCGCACAACAGGTGTAGCGCGTCGCGGGGATGGGCCTCCAGCAGCGCCTTGTACAAACCGTCGAAGTCCCGGGTTGCCGCCGGCCGCGGTTGTGCGACATCAGACGGCACGCTGTCGGTCATTTGTTACTCCTTCCGCGCCACCATCGGCACGAAGGACAGCTTCGCGTACGGCATGACTACTAGTCAAGAGACATGTTGTCGCTCGCCCAGGAGTGCCGTCGCCGACGGTCGCGCCGCGGGCGCACTCGGGCAACTGGCCGACGATCTGACCGTGCTCAACCTGGCCCGGATTCAGGCGGGTTCCGTGTTCGAGAGGACGGGGCGAAAGAGGTCGTCGAAGACCCGGGCTCGGTCGAAGGTCAGCGCGTGTGCGCGCGCCCGCCTTTCCCGGTCCGCCCGCTCCTCGGCCGGCATCTCCAGGACCGCGGTGTCGACGGCGGCGGCGAGGGCTACCACGTCGCCGGGCTCGACGATGATGGCGGTGTCACCGACCGCCTCGCCGGTGCCGCCGGTGAGCGTGGTGATGATCGGGCCGCCACCGGCGAGCATCTTTTCGGTCAGGGCGATGCCGAATGTCTCCACGAACTCGGGCTCTGGCTTGGTCGGCAGGACGTAGGCCGCGCAGCCGCGCATGAGCAGGCCCTTCTCGGTGTCGTCGACGTCGCTGAGAAAGATGACCTGCTCGTCCTCGGCGGCCATGGCCCGCACGTGCTGCAAGGCGGGGCCGGTGCCGGCGACGACGAGCTTGACGTCGGAACGGCAGCGCATCTGGCCGTACGCCATGATCAGGTCGTAGATTCCCTTGGCCCGGGTGACGCGGGACAGGAACAGGATGTAGCCGTCGCGGGCCAGCCCGCGCGCGGCGAGGGCGGCGTCGACCGCGGACTCCTCGATGTCGAGGTAGGCGCTGGTGTCGATGGGCGGATAGCTGACGGTGACCCGGCGGCGGCACTGCTCGGCGAAGTGCGTGCCGTGCTTCGCGTCGACCTCCTCGGCCGAGGCGATGATCTCATCACGGGTGTACTCCGAGACGGCGGTGACCTCGTCGTTCGCCAGGAACGTCGTGAACAGGGCGATGGCGGCGCCGAAGCTGCCGTCGCGCAGGCACGACTTGATGACGTTGGTGACGTCGGAGCCGACTGCCTTGGCGATCGTGTGCACGTCAGGGGCGAAGCCGGCGGCACGGACGGCGCCGACGGCGTCGAGGATCACGGCGGTGTGCGGCACGAGGTACATCGACAGGCATACCGTCGGGATCGGCTCGGCGAGGAGCTCGACCAGGCGCCCGGTCAGGCCCGCCACGTAGCGCCCGTCCGGGACCCGGTAGTCACCGACCGGTTCGGGGCGCTCGACGGTAATGCCCGGGCTGTACGGCAGGAGCCCGTCCAGCCGCTTCAGCGGGAGGCCGGCCGCCTCCAGGGCGGAAATCGGCCAGGTGAGCAGCCGGACGTCGGTGAAGCCGCGGGTGAGTGCGACCTCGGCCAGGTTGCGGGCCTCACCGGAATGACCACAGATGACCGGGTCAGCCCGGACCGCGATGACCAGGCGACGAGGGCGATGTCTCATGGGGATCCCTAGGGTGCGTGCAGATCTGACACAGAGGGGGGTCGTACGCTGTGTGCCCAGGCCGACGGTTCGGGACCCAGCGTCAGGTGCAACCGTCCGCCCCGGTGTACGTCGGCGGCGCTCAAGTGTCCGGCGTGCAGAGGCTTCCCGTTAAGGGACGCCGATTGAACATATTGTGTCGGCTGGTCGTGCTCGATGCCGTCGGCGCCTATCGGGGTCTCGCGGTGCCCGCTTGTCTCCACCACGAACTCCCGGTCACCCACCGTCAACGCGCCACGCTCGAAGGCCGGAGCGTTGATCAGGAAGAGGTTCTGCCCGGCGACCGGGAACAGGCCGAGCGACGCCCACACGTACCACGAGCTGAGGCCGCCGGAGTCGTCGTTGCCCGGCAGGCCGCCGCGGCCGGTGCCGAACTGCCAGGTCAGCGCGGCCTGCACCACCTCAGCGGCGCGGTCCGGGCGGCCCGCATAGTGGTAGGCCCAGGGCGCTTCCATGTCCGGCTCGTTGTTGAGGCCCTCGAACCTGTTCAGGGCGAAACCCCGCCGCATCTCGGCCTGGGACGGCCGTACGCCGGGCTGGGTGACGGGCGCGGCGCCGTACCCGAAGAACTGGTCGAGCATGTCGATGAAGGCCTTGTCTCCGCCGGCCAGGGCGATCCGCGCGGCCATGTCGTGCACGAGCCGGAACGAGTAGTTCCACTTGCCGCCCTCGTAGAACGACGAGTCGTGCAGCAGGCCGGTGTCCGGGTCAAACGCGTTGATCCAGCCGCGGCTGAGTTCGGCCAGGTCGTCGGCGAGGTGATGGTCGTTGAGGGCGCGCGCGACCTGCGCGGTGCAGTGATGGGCGTACGCCAGGTCGAGGGTGTGCGTGATCGGGTGCACGACACCGTGCTCGAAGAAGTCCTCCCCGTACATCCGGCGCAGGTCGTCGACCATGTGCACCAGGGCCCAGCTCCAGTCGAGGCTCTGCGGGCGCAGGGCGTACGCGTCGGCGAGCGCGGTGTGCGCGAGCGCGCTCGCCTGCCGGAAGAACCGGTCCGCGCCGCGCGCCATGCGGTAGCCGATCGGGAAGTTGCCCTCCTCCTCGCAGACCCGGACGAGCGACTCCAGCACGGCCGCATGCCGTTCCGGGGCGATCACCGCAAGCAGCGGCAGCTGCGTCTTGTAGATGTCCCACATCGTGCAGATGTCGAACGCGTACGGGCCGGGCGCGGGCCAGAACGGGCTCTCGTCGTCCGCGACGCACGGCTTGATCAGGGAGTGGTAGAGCGCGGTCGACAGCACCGTGCGGCGGGCCGGGGTGCCACCGTCGACCTGCACCTTGCCGAGGCTCAGGCGCCACCGCTCCCGGGTATCGGCGTGCACCACGTCGAACGCGGGACGGGTCTGCCCGCACTCTCTTTCGAGGTTCTCCCGAGCCTGGTCGCAGCCGCGCAGCGAGAAGCCGAGCCGCACCTCGACGCGCTGCCCGGCGGTGGACGGCCCCATGAAGAGCATGCCGAACGGGCGCAGGGTGGTCTGCCGGATGCTGTCGAAGTCGAGCCGGGTGCCGCCGTCGACCAACCGCCGGTCGTACCACAGCATCTGCCGCCAGCCCGGGCTGTCGACCTCGAGATAGACCGAGAGCGGCACACCCTCCATGACAACCGTGCCCTGCGCCCGGCCGGATCCGAGGCTCTCGACCTGGGCGCGCAGCGGCACCGTGCGGCCGAGGTCGATCGCCAGCCCACCGATGGAGAGGTCGATGACGACCCGGGCGCTGCGCTGCTCCGGGAACGTGTAGCGGTGCACGGCGACCTTCTCACCCACCGTGATCTCGCTGCGCACGCCGGTATCAAGGGTCGCGGCGTAGTACCCAGCCGTAGCGACCTCGTCGTGCAGCGGCCACGCCCGCCCGAGCTCGTCGAGCGGCTGCACCATCGGCGTGACGCGCACGTAGTTGTAGTACTTGCGGATCGCGCCGGTGCCGGACTGCTGAAAATGCGTGAAGCCGGACGCCTGCAGGCGATCGAACATCTCCTCGGGTACGCCCTCGGTGCTCTTGGCATACCGCCCGTACCCGGTCGGGTAGGCGCCGGAGTAGGCGCACGCCGAGACCATGCCCAACGGCGACGTGGCACCCGGATGAGTGTTGCCGACCTGCGGCTTCGGCCACCACCAGGTCGCCGCGATACCGCGCGCCGGAGACAGCTCGGTCGCCGCGGTGCCGATGAAGGGATCTATGTGCTCGATGATCTCGACAACCTACCCAGCGCGGCCCCCGCGGCTGGTTACGCCGCGATTAACTCACCCGTCCGGGCAGGGCCCCAGCCGAGGCAGCCGGAATACGAAGTCGGGCTCCGGATCCATACCCTTCAGACCTGACCGTCGATGGCCATGCTGGAAGCATGCGAATTCGGATATCGACCGGGCTGGCAGTGGTGTTTCTGATTCTGGTCGGTGCGGGCGTGTTCTGGGCGGGCCGGGTGACGGGCGCCGGGCCGAGGCCGGCGGCCGATCGAGGGTACGACGCCGGGCATGTCGACGGCGTACGTGAGGGCCGCGCCGAGCAGGCCACGTTGAACCTGTCGGCGACCGACAAGGCGATCTTCGAATCCGGCTACGCCGCCGGGGCAACCGACGTCTTCGCCGGCTACGACGGTGGCTGGGACCACAATGCCCCGTACGTCATCGTGCTGGCGCCGGGCGGCCCGGCCGTCACCTACCGCATCGCATCGCGGATGCGTCTGGAGCCGGGCGTGGACTACTACCTCTGCCCCGACGGCCATACGTTGTGCCGGCGGCCGCGCTGACCCCAGGTGCCGGCGACGGGATACTCACGCTGCCGCTGGCCCGGAGACGGCAAATGGCGATCGACCAGAGGTCGCGACCTACCCACCCTCGACAACAGTCTCGCGCGGCTCGTTGATGCGCCGCGCACCCCGACGCATTCGGCCGTTCTCCCGCTCGTCCTGCGTACGTGCGATCCAGGCCTCGACGTCTTCGATACGCCAGACTTTGCCCATCTGCAGTTCGTCGTAGGGTTTCGGGAAGCTTGGACCAGTGGTGATCTGGTAGACGCGCTGACGGCTGGGCCGTCCCAGCCGGTCGCGGACCTCACCGGCTCCCATCAGATGCTCGGCCATGCCCATGACTATAGGCACACGACAAGTATGATCGCCATGCGGGCACCTCGACGCCGGCTCGCACGCAAGATCGTGGTGGGCCGGACGCGTCGCTGCGCGAACCGCACATCACTGTCGCCGGTGATCCACTGCCGGAGCATTTGACCAGGTCACGGGCGGCTGATGCTGGCCTTCGCGGTCAGCGAGGCCCGGCATGACGCCCGGCCGCATCGGTGACACGGCATCACAAATGCCGGCGGACCTCGGCCGCGAACCGCGGCACGCCACCACGCTCAAGCAGCACAAGAACGCCGGGCACGGTAGTTGGCTCACGCCGGTAGGAAGCCGCCTGCTGGCGCAGGACCTCCACCGTCACACCGGGATAGAGATCGAGTTGGTCCAGCAGGAAGTCGTCCGGATGGATCGCGCTGATGTCGAACGGCTTGAGTGCCGGGTCAGGAAAGTCGGCAAGATTGAAGGTGACCACGACCTCTGCATTCGCCCGGATCGCGGCGGCAAGTACGTGCCGGTCCTTCGGGTCGTTGGTCATTCCGCCGACGAGCGATTCGTAGCCGGTCACGGCAGCATCCGGGAACGATCGGCTCATCTGCGCGATCCGCCGATCGACCCGGTCGGGACCGAGACCCCGCTCGATCAGATTACGGCGAAGCTCAGCCAGGACATCAGCGGACCACAACGGACGGTACGCCTCGGCCTCGGCGAGTCGCAGCAGGGTGTCGCAGAGGTAAGCCGGGTAGAGGACGCAGGTGTCGAGGAAGGCGGGGAAGGCCACGGACGCCAGCCCTCACCTGGTCCCGCTCGGCGTGGCTGTGGCCTCGTACAGCCCGTCTTCCTCGGCGTCGGCGGTCATCTGGTCCAGTACCTGCCGACGCTCCTGGCGGGTCCGCTCCCGATAGTCGAGGACGTCACGCAGCAGTACCCGCCGGTGCCGGCCGCGCATGGTGTGTGCGATCTCACCGTCGGTCAGCAGCCGCACCAGGGTCGGCCGGGAAACATTGAGCAGGTCAGCGGCTTCCTGGGTGGTCAACATCGTATTGTGCGGGGCAATAGTGATGGCCAACCCTTCAGACAGGGCCACCACCACGTCACGCAGCACGCCGTACAACTCGACAGGGATATCAATCTGCGAGCCGTCAGGGCCGACAAGCCTCGCCTGAGCCGGAGCCGTGACCCGGGCCAAACCGCGAGCAAGCCGGACCATGTCCGACGGATCATCGGGAGGCAGGACGGTCCGTTCACGAAGTGTGCTGGCCATGACCCCAGCATACCCATATTCGAAAAAAACGAAAGGCAGATGCCGCCGCCGCAGGCCACCAGGCGAAGCCCACGCGACCTCGTTCGGTTCGCGCGGCGACGCACTTGTGGGGCCGGCGGGACTCGAACCCGCACTGTCATGGACCTAAACCATGTGCCTGCTGCCAATTGGGCTACGGCCCCTCGGGCGTTCCCACGCCCGTAACCATTGTTACCGACGGTCCCGCAGAACGATCAGTGGCCCCACCCGGCGCGCGGCACGGCGGCCGCCTCGCGGATCAAGCCGCATGACAGCCGCCGTGGGATGGCGGTCCCCCTTCGGGGATCAGTAGCGGAACATCGCCAGGCTCTGCTGGAGCTCTTGGGCGACCCTGGCCAGGTCGTCGGCTGCCGCGGCCGTGTTCGCCGCCGCGCTTGTTGTTTCCGCTGCCGCTTCCGCCACCTCGGCCACGTTCGAGGAGATCTCGGTGGAGCCCGCGGCTACCTCGCCCACGTTGCGGCCCATCTCGTTGGTGGTCGCGGTCTGTTCCTCGACCGCGGCTGCGATTGCCGTCTGGGTCGCGTTGATCTGGTCGATGACCGCGCCGATCTCGGCGATCGCGGCGACCGCCGCGGCCGAGTCGGTCTGGATGGCGCCGACCCGGGTGCGGATGTCCTCGGTGGCCCGGGCCGTTTCCTGGGCCAGCTCCTTGACCTCGCCGGCCACCACCGCGAAGCCCTTGCCCATCTCGCCGGCGCGGGCCGCCTCGATGGTCGCGTTCAGGGCCAGCAGGTTGGTCTGCTCGGCGATGCCCGTGATGATTTTGATGACCGAGACGATCTCGGCGGAGGACTCGCCCAGCTTGCGGAGGATCGCGCCGGCCTCGCCGGAGATCCGGACCGCCTGGCCGGCCACGTCGGCCGCGCTGGAGGTGCTGCGGGCGATCTCGGTGATCGAGCTGCCGATCTCGTCGGCGCCGGCGGAGACCGTGGCGATGTTGGCGCTGATCTCCTCGGAGGCGGTGGAGACGGCGTGCGCCCGGCTGGCCGAGCGGGCCGCGGACGCGTTCATCCGGCCGGCCACGCCGGTGAGGTCCTCCGACGACGTGGCCAGCGTGGTGACGTTGGTGCCGATGTCGCGCATCGCCGAGGTGAGCCGGTCGAGGGCGGTGTTGAGCGCCTCGCCCATCCGGCCGACCTCGTCGCGGCCCCGGACCTCGAGGCGCTGGTCCAGCCGGCCCTCGGCGAGCGCCTCGAGGACCTTGACCGTCTGGCCCAGCGGGCGGGCGATGGCCCGGCTCACCACGACCGCGATGATCACGGCGAAGGCCACCGCGCCGGCGATCAGCGACAGGATCAGGATCCGGGCCATGGTGGCGGTGCTGCGGGCGTCGGCCATCTCCTGCTGGGCGGCCTTGTCCTCGATGAGCGCCAGGTTGTTCAGGGCCACCGTGATCTTGCTGGTGAGCGGGTCGATGTAGTTGTTCTGCGCGCCCAGGTAGGTGCTCATGCTGTTGGCCATGGCGGCCGGCACCAACTGCTGGTCGCGGACCTTGCGGTACTCGGCCAGGGAGGCCGTGAACGTGCCGCGGTCGGCGTCGGTGCCGGCGGCCGGGTCCGCGATGTACGCCGCCCAGGTCGTGTCGATGTCGCTGTCGAGCCGCTTGATCGCCATCTGCACGTTGCTGACGTCGGCCAGCGGCGAGCGCAGGATCAGCTTGGCGGACAGCGAGGTGGCCTGCTGGACGTCCGCGCGCACCTCGCCGAGCCGGGCGATGGCCTGCACGTTCTGCTGGTACATCGCCTCGAGCCGGTCGTTGGAGCTGCGCAGCTGGGCCAGCCCGGTCAGGCCGACCGCGATCACCAGCATGCTGAGCACCCCGAACGAGGCGAACAGCTTCTGCGACACCCGCAGGTTCCGCAGCATGCCTCCGCCCTGGCCCTGCTCGCCGGCGGGGCGGGTACGGCGACGACGGGGCATGACCTCTGGCGGCATCGGCAGTCTCCGGGAAGGGGTGGTCAACAGGTGCCGCTCTAATCGGCACCGCCCCTCAGCATCCGCGAATTTTGCCCTAAAAGTCAGTCGATGCCGAGATCCCGTCGCAGCTTGGCGACGTGCCCGGTGGCCTTGACGTTGTAGAAGGCGTGCTCGATCGCCCCGTTTTCGTCGATCACGAAGGTGGAGCGGATCACCCCGGTCACGGTCTTGCCGTACATCTGCTTCTCGCCGAACGCGCCGTACCCGGTCAGCACGCTCTTGTCCCGGTCGCTGACCAGCGGGAAGGTGATCGCGTCGCGCTCGCGGAACTTGGCCAGCTTGGCCGGGGTGTCCGGGGAGATGCCGACCACCTCGTAGCCGGCCGCCTGCAGCGAGCCGAGCGAGTCGCGGAAGTCGCAGGCCTGCTTGGTGCAGCCGGGGGTCATGGCGGCCGGGTAGACGTACAGGATCACCTTGCGGCCGCGGAGGTCCTTCAGCGTCAGGGTGTCGCCGTTGTCGGTGGGCAGGGTGAACTCGGGGGCCGGGTCACCAGCGGTGAGGCGCTCAGTCATGCTCCGAAGATATCGGGACGGCCCGCAGCCGCAGCACGCCCGTCACCGTCATCGCCAGGCCGGCGCCGATCGCCACCAGCACGGCGAGCCGGGCGAGCCAGGCCGGGCCGGGGAACAGCACGATCGCCTGGCCGAAGACGCCCACGTCGGCGAGGCCGCCGAAGACCACCAGCAGCGCGCCGGCCAGGGCCGTCAGGAACGGCGTACGCCCACCCGGAGCGAAGACGCCCGCGGCCATCGCCAGCCCCGCCGCCACCAGCGCCGGGAGCTGTCCGGGCACGCCGAGGGCCAGCCTCGTCACCGCGTACCCCAGGGTGATCGTGCCCGCGGCCAGCGCGACGGGCCCGATCAGCCGGACCCCGCGCCGGGCCGCCGCCGTCAGCCCGGCGGCCAGCGCGAGCGCGCCGAGCCACCAGAGCCAGGCAGGGGGTGGTGGTTCCCAGGTGAGGGTGCCGCGGACCTCGATCGGGCGGACCCCGTCGCGCAGCGGGACGACCCAGTCGCGCACCCGGTGGCTGCGTGCGGGATCGGCCCGCGCCTGCGCCGGCAGGCCGGCGTCGAGCCAGCGGGTGCGCTGGTCGTGCCAGCGCACGGTGGTGCCGGTGGAGACGCGGCGCCATTGCGGGGCCGCGGTGGGGGAGGCGCCGGCCGGGACCGGGGTGTCACCGTCGAGGGTCCGATTCGTGTACGTGGCCGGCGAGTTCACGTTCTCGTAGGTGCCGTCCGGCCGCACCTCGAGGTAGGGCTCGCCCTGGTAGCCGAGCACCTCGACGGTGCGGCCGGTCCGGTTGACCAGCTCCAGCCGCGCGCCGGCCTCGACGGTCCGGACGCTCAACCCGGGCTCGGCCGGGCTGAGCGCGGTCACCTCGCTCCGGTACGCGGTCGCGTCCGGCGCCTCGCCGCCGTGGGCGGAGGCCGGGCCGGCCGGCACGAGCAGCGCGCCGGCCAGCACGGCGACGACCAGGGCAGTACGCCTCACGCGCCGGCCGCCTCCACCGCCGCGGTCAGGCCCGCGGCCGTCCTGTTCTCCAGCGCCTTGCCGCCGACCAGCACGGTCGGGGTGCTGTTGACCCCGCGCGAGGCGGCCGTGTCGGTGACCTTGGTGGCCCAGGCCCGGTACGTGCCGTCCTTCACCGCGTCGGCGAACGCGGCGTCGGTGAGCCCGACGGACCTGCCCAGCTCGATCAGCTTGGCGTCGTCGAGGCCCGCGCCGCCCTCCGGCGGCTGGTTGGCGAAGAGCACCTTGTGGTACTCGGTGAACTTGCCCGCCTGCGCGGCAGCGGCCACGGCGGCGGCGGACCGGGTCGAGTACTCGGTCGACGAGGCGCGGTCCAGGATCGCGATCGGGTGGTACTGCACGGTCACCTTGTTCGCGGTGACGAGCTGGTCGACGGTGGTGCCCACCGCGGTCTCGAACTCGCCGCAGACCGGGCACATGAAGTCCTCGTATATGTCGATCTTCACCGGTCCGGTGCCGATCGCGAACGCCGTGCCCTCGTCGACCGCGACGCTCGGCGTGGTCAGGTTGGCGGTCTTGTCGCTCTCCTGGCCGGCGGCCATGCCCCAGCCGAACAGGCCGACGATGACCAGCAGGGCGACCACTCCGAGGCTGGTCCAGAGGGTGACCCGGCGACGCCGCTCCTTCGCCAGTTGCTCCTGGACGACGCGCTTGGCCTTCGCCCGGTCCCGGTTGTTCTTGCCGCTCACTCTTCCCCCATCAGCACGTTGTCGATCGCGTAGCGGGTCCGTGGCCGCCACAGCAGGAAACCAGCGAGCAGGAGGAAGCCGACGTCGCGGGCGACGTCCCACCCGTACTGGGGGCTCTGCCCGGCGCTCAGCTGGCCGCCGGTGCTGAAACAGCCGCAGTCGATCTGCAGGCCGCGGACCCAGGCCGAGACGATGCCGGCGATGAAGATCACCAGCAGGCCGGCCGAGATGCCGGCGCTGAGCCGCACCGCGAGCCCGGCCAGCAGCAGCAGGCCGAGCACGATCTCCAGGAACGGCTGGGCCGCCCCGATGACCTTCGCCACCTCGTACGGGAAGATCTGGTACGCGTTCACCGCGCGGCCCGATTCGGCCAGGTCACCGACCTTGAGCCCGCCGGCGACCAGCCACACCGCGGCCAGCCCCAGGCGCGCCGCCGTGGAGATCCACAGCCACCCGGTCGTCGTGCGGGCAGACTGCCCCGTCTCCATGCTCACGCCCCCTTAGTCGACGCTTTACGCCGACAGGTTCCGTCATACCGCCTGGGGGTTTGCTGGGGGACGGGCCAAAGGTCCTGAAATGATCAGCTTGCCTGGGCCGCGGCGACCGCGGTGACCAGTTCTTCACGCGCCCGGGCGACCCGGGACCGGATGGTGCCCACCGGCACCTCCTCGATCTCCGCGGCCTCCGCATAGGACATGCCGAGCACCTGGGTGAGCACGAACGCCGTGCGGCGCTCCTCACCGAGGCGGCCCAGCAGGTCGGCGGCGCCGAGCCGGTGCGCGGGATCGGCCTGCCGCGGCACGTCGGTCCAGGCGTGCGCGGCCAGCCGGGCGTCGAGCCGGCGCCGGCGCACCACGGCCCGCAGGTGGTCGGCGCAGGTGCGCCGGGCGATGCCGAGCAGCCAGGTGCGCACCTGGGCGCGGCCCTGGAAACCGGGCAGCGCCTTGAAGGCCCGCAGGTAGGTCTCCTGGGTGAGGTCGTCGGCGGCGCCGGGATCGACCAGCGCGGCGGCGAACCGCCACACCTCGGCCTGGGTGCCGCGAACGAGCGCGGCCTGCGCCGCGGCGTCACCGCCGCGGGCGGCGAGGGCGAGCGCGGTGAGAGGGTCGGCCGCTGTCACAACCGGAGATGGTACGCGGAACAGATAATGTCAGAGGTCCCGGGAACTATGGTCGCCATGCCGACGACAACCTCCTGTCCGCACGTTTCCGCCCCTCCGCCGGCGCCGGTCGCGACCTTGGTGCGGGGCCCGCCGAGCCATCGGGGAGCATTGCCTCCATGACCGTTGATCGACCCGGCGCATCCGACCGACCCCGGCGGCCCTCGACGCGGCCCGCGGAGGACCGTGGCCGACCCCTCGCCGTCCGCACCGCGCCGGCGGCCCGGCGGGTGCTCGCCGCCTCGGCCGGCCTGCTGGTCGGGTTGTTCTGCGTGCTGCTCGGGCCCGCCGCGCCGGCCAGCGCGCACGCCGCGCTGGTCGCCAGCGACCCGGCGAACGGCACGATCGTCCCGGACGCGCCCAACAAGGTCACGCTCACCTTCAGCGAGTCGGTCCAGCTCCTCGCGGGCAAGATCCAGGTGCTGGCCCCGGACAGCAGCCGGGCCGACCAGGGCGAGCCGCAGGTCACCGGCAACTCGGTCGTCATCCCGCTGCGCGCCGGCAACAGCCGCGGCACCTACCTGGTCAGCTTCCGCGTGGTCTCGGCGGACAGCCACCCGGTCGCGGGCAGCCTCACCTTCTCGGTCGGCGCCGCGTCCACCCCGCCCACCGAGGACGCCGCTGCGACGTCGGTCGACCCGCTGGTCCGCGGCCTGATCCCGGTCGGCAAATACCTCGGGTATGCGGGCCTGGTGCTCCTCGTCGGCCCGGTGCTGGTGCTCGCCCTGCTCTGGCCGCACCGGCTCTCCCGGCGCGGGCCGTCCCGGCTGGTCTGGACCGGCGTCGGCCTGGTGCTCGGCAGCACGGTGCTGGCGCTGTGGCTGCAGGCGCCGTACACGACGGGGTCGGGGTTGTTCGGGATTTCCGTGGACGACCTGCGCGACGTGCTGGGCAGCACGTTCGGCGCGGTCATGCTGGTCCGGCTCGGCGTGATCGTGGCGGCCGCGTTCCTGCTCCGGCCGCTGCTGCGCGGCGACGGCGGCGAGTCCAAGGCGGACCTGGCGCTGCTCGGCGTGCTGGGCGTGGCGGCGCTCGCCACCTGGCCGCTGACCGGGCACCCGACGGCCTCCCCGGTCGCCGGGGTCTCGGTGGTCGTCGACGCGATCCACCTGGCCGCGATGGCGGTCTGGCTGGGCGGGCTGGTCATGCTGGCCGGCTTCCTGCTGCGCCGGGCCGACGAGCGGGAGCTGGGCGCGATCCTGCCGATCTGGTCCCGCTGGGCGGCGACCGCGGTGGCCGCGCTGATCATCGCCGGCTCGGTGCAGGCGCTGATCGAGGTCGCCTCGTTCCGAGGGCTGGTCGACAACACGTACGGGCTGCTGGTGCTGGCCAAGATCGGGCTGGCGGCGGTGGTGATCGGGGTGGCCGCGTTCTCGCGCCGGCTGGTGCGCAACCGCAGCGCGGAGAGCGGGCCCGGGCTGCTGCGCCGGGTGGTGCTGGCCGAGCTGGCGGTCACCGCGGTGGTGCTGGGCGTGACCGCGGCGCTGGTGCAGATCCCGCCGCCCCGGACGGCGAGCGCGGCCGAGAGCGCCACCACGTCGACCACGATCTCCCAGACGATCACCGACAAGTCCGTGTCGCTCCAGGTGGACGTGTTCCCGGCGGCGGTGGGCAACAACTCGCTGCACCTGTACGCGTACACGCCGGACAACAAGCCGCTGCCGGTGGTCGAGTGGACGGCCACCGCGGCGCTGCCGGCCAAGGGGATCGAGCCGATCGAGGTGCCGCTGCTGCGGATCACCGACTTCCACGCGATCGGCGACATCGCGTTGCCGGCGGCGGGGGACTGGACGCTGAAGTTCACCGTACGCACGAGCGACATCGACCAGTCGACCCTGACGATGACCGCCAAGATCTCCTGACACCCGCTTTCCGATGGCCCGGCCTGCCCCGCAGGCCGGGCCATTGTCATACGTCTCGGGGCCTAAGTAACTGTTTATCCAATTTCGTGTTATTTCGGTCTGTATGGTCTGCGCAGTACCACCGAGAAGGGGGAGATCGAGATGCGGGTGTTCCGCACGATCCTCGGCATGCTGTTGCTGACAGCCGGACTACCGACGTTGCTGGTGGGGGCCGCATTCTGGGCCGCCATGCAGCACCGGGACCCGGGTGGCGCCTTCACCGCCGACATGCAGCGGGTGGCCACGTCGGGGTACGCCCTGGTGGTCGACGACTTCGACGGGCTGCTCCGCAAGGACGCCCCGTTCGTCCGCCTGGACGACACCCGGATGCGGCTGACCGCGGAGTCCGGCGGCGCCCCGGCGTTCCTGGGCATCGCGCCGGCCGCGGAAGTGGACCGCTACCTGGCCGACGTCCCGCGCGTCGCGGTCACCTCGATCGACCTCGGCACGGGCGCCCTGCCGGTGACCGGCCAGCTGCGCCCGGGCACCATCGCCCCGGAACAGCTGCCGGGCCGCCAGCCCATCTGGCTGAAGTCGGGCGTCGGCACCCTGGACTGGCAACCGGCCGACCTGCGCGACCGCAAGTACAGCCTGGTGGTGATGAACCCGGCGGCGCAGCCGGGCGTCCGCCTGGAGAGCACGGCGAGCATCCTGCCCGGCTGGCTGAACCAGGCAACCTGGGCCCTGCTGATCCTGGGCAGCCTGCTGGTGATGATCGGCATGATCGTGCTGGGCTGGCCGTCCCGCCGCCGCGAGGTCGTCTACGTGGTGGAACCGAGCCAGGTCCCGGACCTGATGCAGGCGATCGGCGCCCCGCTGCCCCTGAGCCGCACGGGCGGCGGCCGGCACGCGGGCACACACCGGCCCCGGACCCTCGCGGACTCGCAGCAGCGGTCCCGGCCGCCGGCACTGACCTGGCCGCCGTCGTCCTCGTCGTCGTCCTCGTCTTCCTCTTCGTCCGGGCGCGGGTCGGCGATCCCGATGCCGGCCGCGCCGGTGTCCGGCGCTGCCACGACGATGACGTCCCCGGCTCCGTCTCCGGCACCGGCCCAGGTGGGCGCGCCGTCCGCCGCGACATCGTCGGTCGGCACTGCTGGCTCGGGTGAGTCGGGGTCGGCTGCGGTCGGGGACGGTGGGTCGGCGGCTGCCGGCTCGGTCTCGTCCGCGGTTGTCGGCTCGTCGGCCTCCGCACCGGCTGCCGCCGGGTCGTCGGGCGCGGATTCGTCCCGGGCTGATGGGCAGGCTGTCGCCGCGCCCGCCGAGGACGCCAAGCCGGCGCCCGGCGAGCCTCTGAACCTCATCGTGAACCGCCCCGTACCGGGCTCGGTGGCCGACCCGTCGCCGCTGAACGACCCGCTGTTCGGCCGGGGCGCCGATCGCCAGGGCCGGCGCCGCACGGCGCCGCAGCCCACCGACCTGCCGATCTTCGAGGCGTCCGCGGTAGGTGCCTGGGTGGCCGAGACCGCGGCGGCACGAGCCCGGGAAACCGAGGCCCGCGCGACGGCGGCGATCAACGCCTCCCGCAAGCCGACGGCGACCTCGGAATCCCCGAACACCCCGACCGCGCCGACGGTGATGAACGCGGCGAAGCAGCAAGCCCCGAATGCGCCGGACACATCGGTGGCTGCTGGCTCCGTGATCCCGGGTTCGGTGATCGCCGGGACCGCCTCCGCCGAGCGGGAAACGCCGGCTACGGGACCGGCCGGGACAAAGCCTGGGACGCGCGATGCCGCGGCGTCAGCAGCGGGCCCGGCCGGGATGCCACCCGCGAAGTGTGAAGCCGTAGCGGGCCCGGCCGGGATGCCACCCGCGAAGTGTGAAGCCGCAGCGGGCTCGGCTGGGATCGAGTCCGCAAAGGGCGAGGCCGAGGCGGGAGTCGCGAAGCGGGACGCTGCCGATGCGTCGGCGGAATCGCGGCCGGTGGTGAGTGATGCCGCCGCGACGGTGGCCGGATCGGCCGCGAAGCAGGGAACGACGGGCGAGGCCGCGGGGAACGCGACGGCCTCTTCGAAGCAGACCGACTCCGCGGCGACGGGGACACCTGCCGGAACCAAGGCCGCGCAGGCTCCCACAGCTGGTAGCGCGACAGCCCAGGCCGCCGCTGCCGGTGCCGCCGCCATGCGTGCCACCGCGGCAGGTGCTGCGGCGGCTCGGGCTGTGTCCACCACTGCAACCGGACCGGCGGCGGAAGCCGGCACGTCGAAGACCGGGACCGATGGCGCCGAGGCGTCGCGCGGTTCCGACGCGGCGGGCAGCGGTCCCGCCTCGGCTGCTTCGGCGAAGGCCGTGCGGCCTTCGGCTGCCACGCCGCGGAACGCCCTCTTCGGCGGCTCCACGGCGCCCGGATGGGCAGCCACCGCCCTGACCCGCGCGGACTCGGCCCGGGTCGGCCTGACCAAGAACCAGCCGAAGACCCCCGACCCGGCGCCCGCCGACTCCCGCCGCCCGGACGACAAGCCGGCGACGACCCAGCCGGGCCAGCCGTCGGCCAACCCCGGCTCCGGTGCGACCACGGCGCCGGCCGCGAAGGGTGCGGACTCGGCGAAGGAAAGCACGTCGACAGACCCCACCCCGGTTGCTTCGGCCAAGCCCGTGGCGACGGCCGGACCCACGGCGGCGAAGGCTGCCCAGTCCGAGAGCGCGACACCGAAGGCGGCGCAGCCCGCGTCCGCGCCGGTGCGGCCATCTCGGCCTGAGGCGGCGACGAAGCCGGCGGCCCCGGCCGCAGCCGCGAAGACCTCGCAGCCCGAGTCCGGGCGATCGGCGGAAACGACGCTTCGTGCCGGTACGCCGGCGATTCGCCCGGCTCAGCCCGTGACCCCGACCCCGGCGGCGGGATCTCCCGGTTCGGCGGCCAAGACCCAGCCCGTGGCCTCCCGCCAGGCTCCGTCGGGTGGCGCGCCGTCCGCGCCGGCGCAGCCGACCGGTCCCACCCGGGCGGCAGCACCGGCCACGACTCCGCAGCCGCACCACACCGCACCCGCCGAGGCTCCGGCCGAACCCGCGAATACCCCGTCCGCCACCGCGCAGCCCACCGCAAAGAGCACGGCTCAGGGCACGGCGCAGCCCGCGGCCCAGGGCACAGGGCAGGCTGCAGCTCAGGGCACGGCGCAGCCCGCGGCCCAGGGCACGGGCCAGGCTGCAGCTCAGGGCACGGCGCAGCCCGCGGCTCAGAGCACGGTCCGGTCCGCGGCCCAGCCCACTGCGCAGTCCGCAACTCGGTCGACAGCCCAGCCCGCGGCCCAGAAGACCGCCCTGAGTGCGGCCCGGAGCACGGCCCCGAACACCGCATCAAGCACCGCGCCGAGCCCGACCAGGCCGGTGCCGGTCCCGCCCACCAGCCCGACCACGCCGCGGCCGTCGGTTCCCGGGCCGTCGCGGCCCGCGGATCCCGATCGGGATCCGGTCCCGTCCACCTCGGTTCCGGCCGTTCGGTCCTCGGCCATGCCCGGCGTGGCAAGCGCGACAGCCGAGCACCAGGGCGCCACGCCGGCGAGCCGCCTCGCGGTCAAGCCCGGCACCCAGCCGGAGCAGGCCCAGGCGAAGGCCGATCCGCACATCACCGGCCAGCGCAACCGGCCGCAGACGGACCCGGCACCTGCCGCCGAGGCGACGGGCAAGGCCGCCGAGGCGACGGTCGAGGCGGCGGACGCGACGGGCCGGGCGGCGGACGCGACGGGCCGGGCCGCGGACGCGACGGGCCGGGCGGCGGACGCGACGGGCAGGGCCGCGGACGCGACGGGCAAGGCCGTAGAGGCGGCGGTCAAGGCCGGTGAGGACGACAAGGCGGGCAAGCGTAAGCCCGAGGGTTCGCTCTCGCGGCTGGCGGCGTACAAGGCGGAGGTGGCGGAGTTGCTCGGGGGTGATTCGGCGGCCCGGCGGCGGCGGAAGAACACCACGGCTTCCGGGTTGCCGGCTCCCGATCCGGAGACCCAGGAGCCGCCGATCAAGCTCACCCGGCCGCCGCGCAAGGGTGGCACGCGCGCGAAGGACTGACCCGGCGTAAGCCAGGGCGGCCGCGATCGACGAGGGTTGCGGCCGCCCAGCGGACCGGATGCGCATCGACAACCGCAGACGTTTGAAAAGGGGCCCTCCGCGCTGCCGACGCGGAGGGCCCCTTTACCGGGGGAAACGGAGTAACCGAAGGGGGGCTTCGTCCGTTAAGCACACTTTAGCCGCTGAACGGCAGCCCTGGGTAGTCCTGCCCCTAAAGCGGACAATCCAGGGTGAATCTGCCCCACCCGGGTGTTGCGTCCCGGACGGGCGGTGCGGCGGACGCGGCGACACGCCCCGTACCCGACGCGTAGGCTGAGCTCGTGACGGATCTTCTGGTGTGGATCGACTGTGAGATGACGGGTCTCGACCTCGGCAAAGATGCCCTGATCGAGGTGGCCGCGCTGGTGACCGGGCCCGATCTCAACGTGCTCGGCGAGGGTATCGACCTGGTCATCCATGCCGACGACGCGGCGCTGGACGCGATGCCGGAGGTCGTGCGCGAGATGCACGCCAAGTCCGGCCTCACCGACGAGGTACGCCGTTCCACCGTCACCATGGCGGAGGCCGAGCAGGCCGTCCTCGCGTACATCAAGCAATTTGTCCCTAATCCCCGCTCCGCGCCGCTCTGTGGCAATTCCATCGCCACCGACCGGGGTTTCCTGGCCCGGGACATGCCGGCGCTGGACGACTTCCTGCACTACCGGATGATCGACGTCTCGTCGATCAAGGAGCTGGCCCGCCGCTGGTACCCGCGGGTGTACTTCGGCCAGCCGCAGAAGGGCCTGTCTCACCGGGCCCTGGCCGACATCCGCGAGAGCATCCGTGAGCTGGAGTATTACCGCCGGACGGTGTTCGTGCCGCTGCCCGGCCCGGACGTCGACCAGGCCCGCGCGATCGCCGCGGAGCTGTAGCCCGGCCGCCGGACCACGCCGAACGGTAACCCGGTCGACGGCCGGGTGGGTGTTGCCGCTATGCTTGTCCGGCACGCGCCGCGGGGGTTTGACCGCGGCGGGGTGGCATGGTGGTCGTAGCTCAGCTGGTAGAGCACCGGGTTGTGGTCCCGGGGGTCGCGGGTTCAAGTCCCGTCGGTCACCCCAAGAGGTTGCACGTCAAGAAGGTCCGATCGCCGTGGCGGTCGGACCTTCTTGCTTTCCGCGTCCGATCGACGCCAGGGCCGTGACGCAACCTGGAGCCGAGAGTTGGACGGTGCGCGCCGCCGGGCGACTCAGTGGGCTCGCCGAGGCCGATGGGGGAGCGGGCCTCGGCTACCCGGCACTGACGCCTGGACGCCGAGGGCCGGGGGCGAGGGGATGGGGACGTGGGCGGAAGGAGCCCGACTACTGACCCGCCCGGTCCCGGAACGTCCAGGAAGCCCCGCCCGTCGGCATCCGCCGCCCGTTCGGTCCCTGCTGCGGCGCCGGCTCGTACAGGTCGTCATCGTCGTTGCGTTCCAGGCGCGCCGCCAGGTACGCCGCCGCCGCCCGGTCCTCCTCGGTCGGCGCCGCCATCAGCGCGTACACCAGGCCGAGGATGCCGAAGATGACCGTGAGGCCGATCGGGATCAGCAGCGTGCTCGCGGTCGCGCCGGACAGTGAGCCGCCGGCCGTCCCTTCCCGCACGGACATCGCCGACATGCCCATGAAGTGCATGCCGTTCACCGCGATGCCCATGACCAGGGCGGATACCAGGATCGCCAGCGGCCGCTGCACGGTCATCGCCAGCCACAGGGCCACCGTCGCCGCGACCACCGCGATGATGACCGCGGCCGCCACCCGGTTGGTCTCGTAGTTGATCGTGCCGTCGAGGTCCATCGCCCACATGCCGGTGAAGTGCATCGCGGCCACGCCCAGGCCGGCGAAGATGCCGCCGATGACGATCCGGACGCCGTTCACCCTGGTGCCGACGGCCGCGATGGACAGGCCGATGGCGACCGCGCCGATGGCCAGGAACGCGCTGAGCGCGGTGACCGGCACGTCGTACCGGATCGGCAGACCGACCACGCTGAAGCCGAGCATCGCCACGAAGTGCATGGTCCAGATGCCGGTGCCGCCGATGGCGACCGCCGCGAGGGCGAGCCACCAGGTCCGCCAGCCGGCGCTCGGCGCCGAGCGCAGCCGGACGGCGCACACCAGGCCCAGCAGTGAGCCGAGCACGGACAGCGCGTAGCTGAACGTCGGCGTGAGCCAACCGTGCTCAAAGTGGTGGATCTCCGCCATGCCTGGTCACTCCCCTTGATCGCGCTACCGATGCATCCTGCCTGCCTTTCCCCGGATCGGCATCGTGATGCGGGTCGCGGACGCCGGATTTCGACGTTGGTAGGGGGTATTCCTGGCTGTTCGGAGCCGGGCGGCGACCATCGATCGGATCGGCCGATCAAGATGGACGAGGGGCCGGTCGCTCCAGGTGATCAAAGACCGGACCGAGCGTGATCATGCCACTGCCCGCGCCGGCGATCTCGGCGGCGGCCGGGCGCAGGTCCGCCCGGATCCGGGCCAGCGTGGCGTGATCGTCCAGGGCGTGGGCGGCCCGGGCGGCGAGGCACAGCCGGGCCTCCCACAGCAGATCGTGCGGGGACTCGGGCCGGGACCGCAGCGCGTCGGCGGCACCCGCGCGGTCGCCTGCGGCGAGCCGGATCAAGGGCCGGACCCAAGGCTCGTACGGGCCGAAGTCCCCGTCCTGCCACCCGTCGGCGTCCAGGGTCAGCCGGGCCAGCGCGAACAGCCCGTCCGCCAGCCCGGGCATGCCGCTGCCGGCAAGCGTGGCCTGCGCAGCCCGGTACGCGGCCTCGGCCTCGTCCACCCGGCCGGCCAGGGCCAGGCGCAACGCGGCGTACCAGCGGGTGAGCACGCCCACCAGCGGCAGGTCGTAGCGCGCGGCGAGCCGGTCGGCGGCCTGCGCGTGTTCGTCGGCGGTGGCGGGCTCGCCGAGCGCACTGTGTGCCTGCATCAGGATCAGATGGCCGAGGACCTCAAACGTGACCAGCTCCGCCCGGGCGGCTACCGCGACCAATTCGGCGCCGATCCGGGCCCGCTCCGGCGCCAGCCCGGTCCGGCCGAACGTGTGCATGAACCGCGCGTTGAGCGCGAACGCCAGCAACCCGGGATCGCCGACCCGCCGGGCGATCACCTCGGCCTCGCGGGCGGCCCGGTCGCCGCGGTCCGTGGTCGTGCCGCGCAGCTCGAGCGCGATCGTGCTCAGCAGCCGGCTGCGCTGCTCGGGCCGGAGCGGGCGGAGCCCGTCAAGGGTCCGCTCGGCCATGGCGACGATCTGCCCGGACAGCTGCTCGTCGTCGTTGCGGGTCCAGACCGCGGGCACGGCGAAGGCGGCCAGAACGCTCGCGGCCAGCTCCGGATCGTCGAGCCCGCGGACCGCGGCGACCGCCTCGGCCCGGTGCCGGCGCGCCTCGTCCAGGTGCCCGGTCACCGCCAGCGCCCGGCCCAGGCCCATGACGGCGGTCAGCCGGCCGCGGACTCCGGCGTCCGGCCCGCGGTCGTACGCGTCCAGGGCCTGCCGCCACAGCCGCGCCGCCTCGTGCGGGCGCGAGCCGCGTTCGGCCTGCTCGGCGGCCGCCGCCGAGTAGCGGGCGGCGCGGCCCGCGGTGGCCGGGCTCGCGGCCCGCGCGAAGTGGTGGGCCAGGGCGGTGACGTCCGCCGGGCGCAGCCGCTCCAGCGCCGCGCCGGCGGCGGCATGCCAGTGGGCCCGGCGCAGCGCGGACAGTTCGCCGTAAACGGTATCCCGGACGAGCACGTGGGCGAACCGCGCCCGCCCGCCCGGCCTGTCCTCGGTGAGCAGCCCGGCGCGCAGGGCCGCGTCCAGGGCGTCCAGCATCGCCGCCTCGTCGCCGGTCAGCGCCGCCAGCACGTCCGGGTCGAGATCGCGACCCAGCACGGCCGCCTGCCGCAGCACGACCTGATCGGGCTCCGCCAGCCGGGCGATCCGGTGCCGGATCACATCCCGCACCCCGGCCGGCACCCGCTCCAGCGCCGCGCCGCCCTCGGTGGCGAGCAGCCGCGCGAGCTCCCGCACAAAAAACGGATTCCCCCCGCTGCGCCGATGGATCAGCCCCGCGGTCGCCAAATCAAGATCAAAACCAGCCACGGTACGGGCCAGAGCCCCCGTCGCCGCCACACCCAACCCACCGAGATAAACCCGCACCGGCTCAACACGCGCAAACCGGGCCAGCGCCGCCGTCAACCCGGCCGTGATCTCATCGGCCCGAAAGGTGCCGACCACCAGCACCGGCACCGGCTCGACCGCCAGCACGGCCAGCAGCTCGAGCGTCCCCTCATCAACCCGATGCAGATCGTCGGCGACCAGCAGCAGGGGCCCGCGGGCGGCGGAACCGGTCAGTCGTGCCACCGCCGCCCGCCGCCGCCGGAACCGAGCCACGGCAGGATCGCCACCCGCCTCAACCTCACGTCCACCCGGCTCTGCCTCCCCGTCCGGCCAGGTGACCGGCGCGCCCTCGTAGGCCGGACCCTGTCCCCAGATGGCGGTCCAGCCGAGCGCGGTCAGCCGGTGCGTCAGGGCATCGGCCAGAGCGGTCTTGCCGGCGCCGGCCTCCCCGGAGATGAGCGCGAGCATGGCCCGGCCCCGCGCGGCGACCCCCTCGGCCGCCTGCACCAGCAGCGCAAGCTCCTCATCCCGCCCGACAAGAACAGCCCCCGCCCCCGGCCCGGCGGCGGCTCCCGGCGCGGAGCCCGCCCCTGCGGCCGAACCTGGCCCGGCAACAACAACCCCTGGCCGCGCTCCTGGGCCCGCTCCCGGCCCGGAGCCTGGCCCGGCGGCCGATGCCGGCCCGGCGGCCGATGCCGGCCCGGCGGCCGATGCTTGCCCGGTGGCCGATGCTTGCCCGGCGGCCGATCCTGGGCCGGCGGCTGCTCTCGGCCCGTCGCGCGGGTCGGGCGGGCTCAGATGGGCTGCCTGGGCGAGGATGTCGCTCTCCAGCCGCCGCAGCCGCGGCCCAGGATCCATCCCCAGCTCAGCCACCAGAGTCGCCCGCACCTGCCGCAGCGCCCCCAACGCCTCCCCCTGCCGCCCGGCCCGATACAACGCCGTCGCCAGCAACTGCCACGCGTCCTCCCGCAACGGCTGCCCCGTGGCATGTGCCTGCAGATCGGAGACCGCGTCCGCCGCCCGGCCCAGCGCGAGCAGCGCCTCGGCCCGGCGTTCGATCGCCAGCAGGCGCAGCTCGTCCAGCCGGTCGATCTCGGCCCGGGCCCACGCCTCCGAGGCGTATTCCGCATAGGCCGGGCCGCGCCAGAGCCCGAGCGCCGCGTCCAGCCCGGCCAACGCCGACGCCGCCTGCCCCGCGCCGAGCAGCTCGCCCGCCGCGACCACTGCCGCCTCGAAGCGCCACGCGTCCACCGCGTCCGGCGCCGCCTGCAACGCGTACCCGGGTGGGGCGGTGACCAGCAGCCGGGCCGGTTGCCGCGGCAGCCGGCCGGGTTCCAGCGCCCGGCGCAGGTCCGACACGAAGGTGCGCAGCGCCGCGACCGCACCCCGCGGCGGCCGCTCCCACAGGTCGTCGGCCAGCAGGCCGACCGGCACCACCCGGCCGCGGGCGATCAGCAGCCGGGCCAGCACGGCCCGGTGCCGGGGACCCTTCAGCGGTACGGGACCCCGCGCGGTGTCCGCCCGCACGGGTCCCAGCACGCCGAAGGCCACCATGACCCCCAATCTAAGCAGCGCACTGATCCGTTGGTGATCGGCTGCTGATCCCGGCCGGGCAGCGTGCCGGCCATGAACCTCTCCATCACCGGATTCGACTACCGGCGCGTCACCGTCGCCGAGGACGTGGCGCTCAACGTCGCGGTCGGCGGCTCGGGCCCTCCGATCGTGCTGCTGCACGGCTTCCCGCAGACCCACCTGATGTGGCGGCACGTCGCCGCGGACCTGGCCGCCGACCACACCGTCATCTGCCCGGACCTGCGCGGTTACGGCGCGAGCGACAAGCCCGGCCACGGGTACGCCAAGCGGACCATGGCCGCGGACATCGTGGCGCTGGCCCGCGAGCTGGGCCACGACCGGTTCGCCCTGGCCGGCCACGACCGGGGCGCGCTGGTCGCGATCCGCGCCGGCCTCGACCACCCGGCGGCGGTCACCCACCTGGCCTCGCTGGACGTGCTGCCGACGCTGGACATGTGGGACGTCATGCACGGCGTGACCGCGGCCGTGGGCTTCCACCTGTACCTGATGGCTCAGCCCGCCGGCCTGCCCGAGGAGCTGATCGGGGCCGCACCGGACGCGTTCTTCGGCCACTTCCTGGACGGCTGGACGCAGCGCCCGGAGGCGATCCCGGCCGAGGTCCGCGCGGAATACCTGCGGGCGTCCCGGGAGGCCGTCCCGTCGATCGTCGCGGACTACCGGGCGTCGGCCGGCATCGACGTGGAGCACGACCGGGCCGACCGGGCGGCGGGCAACCGGCTCCGGATGCCGGTGACGGTGCTGCAGCAGGACTGGGGCGCGGCGCTGGGCTTCGACGCGGCGGCCATCTGGCGGTCCTGGGCGCCGGACCTGGAGCACCGGACGGTCTCCTGCGGGCACTTCATGGCCGAGGAGGCGCCGGCCGAGGTGGTCAAGGCGCTGCGGGACCTGCTGACCCGGTAGGGGCCGCGGCGAGGTGGTCCTGCAGCAGGTTGTGGCGGAACTGGTAGATGCCGCCGGCCTGCCGCAGGACGCCGCGGTCGTGCGCCTCGCCGAGGAACCGCATCAACCGCAGCGGCGTCCTCCGGCAAACCGCCAGCACCACGCGGGCGACACAGAACTGCCCCCACGCACTCAGGGCGATCGCCCCGCCGCCGATCAGGACGCAGAGGATGAGGAGGAAGATGAGGTCCACGATCTCCAGGCCGGCCGGGAACCCGGCGGCTATGGTCAACAGCGCGGCGTAGGGCACGCAGGTGGCCCCGGCGACGAGAGCCGCGTTCCGGTCCTCCAGCAACAGAGCGCGGGGGCTGAGGGCACGATGGTCCTCGCCGTGCGACTGGGTTCCACCCGCCACCAGCGGCGCAGAGATCCCTGCGGTCAGCGTGCCGACCACCCCGGCCAGCGGCTCACCCAGGAGGGCGGGGATCAGGCCGACCGAGCCGCCGATCGCCAGCCAGGCGCCGGGAGACAGGGTGAACCGGACCCGCCTCGGGTAGCTCTGCCCTTGGAATAACCGCCGGACCAGGCCGGAGGCGATGCCGACCGCCAGCCCGGCGCCCAGCCCGCTCCACAGCCACGCCGGTTGCGGGGCGATTTCTGCCGCGTACTGTGCCACGAAGACCCCGAACATCGCCATCGTCACGGCGACGAGCGTGGCGGTGCCGGTCCACACCACGGTCACCGCCTGGGCGGCCGGGCCGGGGGCGATCTCGTTGAGCCGCCACCAGGCGAGGTCGTATGTCCGGTCGGCCTTCAGATGCCGGGCCAAGGTGGTCAGCCAGCGCTGGGCCTTGCGCGCCTCCGCCGGCGTGCGGCCGGGATGGCCGCCGATCGCTGCCGCGTACGCGGCCGGGACGAGCCGGTGCAGCAGGTGCTTCTCGATGCCGTCCCGGCTCTGCGCCCATGCGGCGGTGAGCAGCTCACCCGGATCGCTGCCGCGGTGCTGGTACACGACCCGGGCGAGCCAGATCATCAACGGCGTGGACAGGGTCTGCACCAGCGGGGTGTCCGCGTTCGCCGCCAGCTGGGCGAGCACCGGGTCCCACCGCGGCCGCGGCTGGTCCGTGCCGTCGACCAGGTAGCGCGCCGCGTCGTCGGCGGTCAGCGGTTGCAGCTCGACCACGGGGGTCCGGGCCAGCGGCGAGGAGTCGTGCACCGCCCGCTCGTACGCCCGGGTCCGGCTGGTCAGCACGAAACTTCCGCCGGTGCCGGCCGCCGAGGCGATCGCCACCAGGGCCGGGCTGTGCCGGGCCGGGCCGATCTCGTCCAGGCCGTCCAGGACCGGCAGGATCATGCCGCGGGCCACCAGCTCGCGGGCCAGCGTCCGGCGTCCGCCGCCGGAGGTCTCGACCTTGCCGGCCACGAAACGGTGGTCCGTGGCCAGCCGCGTGGCGATCCACTCGTCCAGCGGCTGCGCCGGGTCCCAGCCCGCCACCGGCAGCAGCACCGGCACGGGATCCTGCTCGCCGCGGCGCTGCAGCAGCTCCAGGGTCAGCCGCAGCACCAGCATGGACTTGCCGGCGCCGGGCTCGCCGAGCACCACCAGCCGGCGCGGGGAGTCGGGATGGTCGAAGACCTCGGCCACCCGGTCGTAGGTGCCCTCCAGCGGGATCTCACCGGCGTCCGGCACCCCGCGCACCGATGCCCAGCTGACCATGACCAGCCGCGCCCGCCGGCTCACCTGCCAGCGCACCCGCAACGGCCACGGATCCTGGATCTGCCGCGCGACCTCTTCGGCGGTCCACTGCTCGACCTGCGCGCGGGCCAGGCTCTCCCGTGCGGCCGTCAGCCGTTCCGGGGTGACCGTCCCGGCGGCCTGGCCCGGCTCCTGCTGCCACAACCAGCGCAGGCCGCCGGCCAGCACCGCCGTGGCGGCGGTCGCCCCGAAGATGATGCTGGCCCACTTGTCCGCGTTGTCGCGGCCCTCGACGGCGAGGAACCAGCACAGTGTCGCGGCGGCGCCGACCCCGAAGATCAACAGGACGAAGAACCACACCCGGGGACTTTTCCACCACTTCGGCACCCGGACATGATGGCCGTCCGGCCCTCGCGGTCGTACTGTCCGTACGGCCAATCATCACTGTGGATCACGGGGCCGGGATGATCGCCTTGCCGCAGCGGCTCTCCAGGGCCACCCAGGCCTGCGGAACGCGGCACACACGGCGGTCGTGTTGTCGGCGGCCGGGTGGGTGATCGCTGCCGACTCCTGCGGGGCCTCCAGCCGGGGGAAGTCCCGGCACCGGGGTGCGGGCACTCAGGAGTCGAAGCCCAGGCCGACCTTGTCCAGGGTGCGCAGCCAGACGTTGCGGCGGCCCTCGTGCGCGTCCGCCCGGGCGATCGACCAGCGGGTCAGGTTGATCACCCCGGCGCGCACCGGCTCCGGCGGGAACGGCATCGGCTTGCGGCGCACCATCTTGAGCCGGGTCAGCTCGGTCTGTTCGCCGCCGAGCAGGTCCAGCATCACGTTCGCGCCGAACCGGGTGGCGCCCACGCCCAGCCCGGTGTAGCCCACCGCGTAGGCCAGCCGGCCGCTGTGCGCCGTACCGAAAAATCCGCTGAACCGGCTGCACGTGTCGATCACACCGCCCCACTTGTGCGTGAAACGCACGTCCTCGAGCTGCGGGAAGGTCTGCGCGAAGTGCTCGGCCAGCACCTCGAAGGTGGCCTCGCGCTGGTCGCGTTCCGGGCTGATCCGCCCGCCCCGGTAGTAGATCGCGTCGTAGCCGCCCCACAGGATGCGGTTGTCCGCGGTGAGCCGGTAGTAGTGGAACTGGTTGGCCGCGTCGCCGATCCCCTGCCGTTGCCGCCAGCCGATCGACGCCAGCTGCGCGGCGGTCAGCGGCTCGGTCATCAGCGCGTAGTCGTAGATCGGGACGACGTAGTGGTGCAGCCGCCGCAGCAGATTGCCGTGTGCCCCGGTGGCCAGCGCGACCTTTGCCGCGTCCAGCCGCCCGCGCCAGGTGTGCAGGCGTAACCCGGCGCCGGCCGTGGTGATCCGCTCGACCGGGGAGTTCTCGTAGATCCGGACGCCCAGCTCCCGGCAGGCCCGGCGCAGGCCCCAGACCAGCCGGGCCGGGTCGATGATCGCGCAGCCGGTGCGGTCCCAGACCCCGCCCAGGTAGGTGGGCGAGTTGACCTCGGCGCGGACCTGGTCGCGGTCCAGCAGCCGGACGTCCAGGCCGCGGTCGGTCGCCTCGCGGTGGTACGCGGTCAGCTCCCGCAGCTGCCAGTCGGCGGTTGCCACGTTGAGCTCACCGGTACGGGCGAAGTCGCACGCCATCCCGTACCGCTGCACGGCCCGCTCGATGTCGTCCAGGTTGGCCCGGCCGAGCCGTTCCAGGGTGTCCATCTCGTCGGGGAAGCGGCTCAGCCCGTTGTCGAAGCCGTGGGTCAGGCTGGCCGAGCAGAACCCGCCGTTGCGCCCGGAGGCTGCCCAGCCCGCCGTGCCCGCCTCGATGACCACCACGTCGCGGCCCGGGTCGCGTTCCTTGGCCAGCAGCGCCGTCCACAGCCCGCTGTAGCCGGCGCCGACCACGGCCAGGTCCGCCGCGTCGACGCCGTCCAGCGGGTCCGCGGCCGGCGGCGCACCCGCCTGCCCGAGCCAGTACGGCTCGGGCACCGCGTCGGCGAGGGCGCGCGCCGCCATGCTCAGGAGCTCTTCCGCGGCCGGGCCCGGATGCTGCTCGCCACCGCGATCAGCACCCCGCCCAGGAAGATCAGCGTGCCCATCACGTTGACCTGCGGCGGCAGCCCGACCCGGGTGGCGCCCCAGATCCACAGCGGGAACGTGGTGGTGGTGCCCGCGGTGAAGTTGGTGACCACGAAGTCGTCGATGCTCAGCGCGAACGCCAGCAGCATCCCGGACATCACCGCGGGCAGGATGATCGGGAAGGTGATCCGCCAGAACGTGGTCCACGCGTTGGCGCCCAGGTCGGCCGCCGCCTCCTCGACCGAGCGGTCCAGGGTGAGCACCCGGGCCCGCACGACCACCGCGACGAACGAGATCGAGAACATGATGTGCGCGATCGTGATGGTCACCGCGCCGAGCCCCACGCCCAGCGACACGAACAGGGTCAGCAGCGAGGCGCCCATCACCAGCTCGGGTGAGGAGATGACGGCGAACATGATCAGGTTGACCGTGCCCGAGCCGCGGAACCGGTAGCGGCCCAGCGCGTAGCCGATGCCGGTGCCCAGGGCGCCCGCGGCGACCGCGGTCACCACCGCGACCAGCAGCGAGACGATCAGCGCCTTGGTCAGCTCGTCGAGCGCGAAGACCCGGCCGTACCACTTGAGGGTGAAGCCCTCCCAGGTCTGGTTGTAGCGGCCCGGGGTGTCGTTGAAGCCGAACAGGATCATGACCAGCACCGGCAGGGTCAGCCACGCGATGACGGCCCAGGTGTAGAGGCGCAGGGCCCGCCCGGATCTCATCGCGCGGCCACCTTCATGACGTCCTCGGTGCCGAGCGCCCGGGCGTAGACGAAGACCCCGACCAGCAGCACCGCCATCAGCGTGAAGGACAGCGCCGAGGCAGTCGGGTAGTTCGAGCTGGTCAGGTACTGCGACTGGATGACCTGGCCGATCATCGTGGTGGACGAGCTGCCGAGCACCGCCGAGTTGACGTAGTCGGAGCTGGCCGGCACGAACGTCATCAGCACGCCGGCGAACACCCCGGGCAGCGCCAGCGGCAGGATCACCTTGCGGAACGCGGTGGGCGGGTCGGCGTACAGGTCGCGGGCGGCCTCGACCACCCGCGGGTCGATGCGTTCCAGCGCCACGTAGATCGGCAGCACCATGAACGGCAGGAAGTTGTAGACCAGGCCGAGGATCACCGCGACCGGCGTACCCAGGATGTTGAAACCGTCCGGGAGCAGGCCGATGTCCTTGAGCGGGCCGAGCAGCAGCCCCTCGTCGGTGAGGATGTAGCGCCACGAGATCGTGCGCAGCACGAACGAGACGAAGAACGGCAGCAACAGCAGGAACAGGAAGGCCGGCTTGCGCCGCCCACCGTAGAAGGCGATCCAGTACGCGACCGGGAACGCCAGCACGATCAGCACGACCGTGGTGATCGCCCCGTAGATCAGCGAGCGGACCAGCTGGGTCCGGTAGTTGCCGATCGCGTCCACGTAGGTCTGCCAGTGCCCGGTGAAGACGTACCCGGACACCACGTCGCCCTCCTGGAGCGAGAGCGACAGCATCGTCACCATCGGGATCACGAAGAACAGCAGCAGCCACAGGCCGCCCGGCAGGATCAACAGGTAGGGCGCGAGCACACGCCGAGAGCGCGACACGGGCTCAGGCCAGCACGATCGGTTCGAAGATGCCCTGGAACTCCTGCTTCTCGGCAACCGTCTTGAAGTCGACGTAGTAGTGCAGCTTGGCGTAGTCGCTCTGCGCGGGGAAGACCAGCGGGCTGCCGGCCACCGCCTCCATGGCGGCCTTGTCGTCGCCGGTCAGCTTGGCCGCGTGCTCCTTGATCTTGGCCTGCGCGGCCGGCACCGGGCAGACGTAGTTGATGTACTCGGCCAGCGTCGCGGCGTTCTCCACCTCGTAGAAGAAGTCGATCAGCTTGATCGCGTCGAGCGGGTTCTGCGCGGTGATCGGGATGGCGAAGTTGTCCGTCCAGATCGTGCCGCCCTCCTCCGGGATCACGAACTTGAAGTCCGTGCCGTCGGAGACGTTCTTCTGGAAGATGTCGCCGGACCAGGCCTGGGTGATCCACACCTCGCCCTTGCCCAGCGCGTCCACGTAGCTCTGGTCGTAGTAGTTGCGCACCTGGCCGGCGCTCTTCTGCTCCTTGAGCTTCTCGGCCGCCTTCTTCCAGTCCTCCGGGGTGGACTTCGCCGGGTCGATGCCGAGCGCCATCAGGCCGAAGTTGGCCAGCTCCTGGGTGTCGGAGTACATGCCGACCTTGCCCTTGAACGCCGGGTCCCAGAGGTCGGCCAGCTTGGTGATCGGCCGGGTGATCTTCTTCGGGTCGTACGCGATCCCGGTGATCCCGGAGGTCCACGGCACGGAGTAGACGTTGCCCTTGTCATAGGCGGAGTTGGCGTACGACGGGTCGGCGTTGGCCAGGTAGTTGGGCAGCTTGCTGTGGTCCAGCGGGGCCAGGAAGCCGGAGTCCACGAACTGCTTGAACTGGATGCCGTTGGTGATCACCATGAGGTCGAAGCCGATCGACTGGCCGGCCGCGAGCTGCGGCTGCACCTTGGCGAACCAGGGGCCCATCTCCTGGATGACCTCCTGGTACTTCACCGTGACCCCGGTGGCCTTGGTGAACTTCTTCAGCTCGGGCTGCTCGGGGTCCATGTAGAGCGGCCAGTTGGCGAAGTCGACCTTGCCGTTGCTGGTCTTGCCGGCCCAGTACTTGGCCACCGCGTCCGGCGCGGGGGCGGAGGGGGTGGTCGTGCCGGTGCCCTTGACGCCGCAGGCGGCCAGCGCCATGGCGAACGCCGACAGGCCGGACACCCGCAGGGCGTCGCGCCGGCCGAGCCGGCGCTGGGTCATGCCGCGGATCAAGGAGGGGTCGGGGAGGTTCGAAGGCACGATCAGACTCCGATCGGGTATGAGTGCTGCGGGCTCCAGCTGAGGTACACGCGGTCGCCGGGACCGGCCAGGTCCTCGGCGGAGTAGGCGTTCTGGTCGAAGACCACGAAGTCGGGGCCGGCCGAGGTCTTGACCGTGTAGTTGGTCGAGGTGCCGTGGTAGACGACCTCGGTCACCAGCCCGGTGAGCACGCTGGTCCCGGCGCCGTCCGGCGGCTGCTGGGAGAGGTCGATCTTCTCCGGCCGGACCGAGACCTCCAGCTCGTCGCCGACCGCCATGGCCCCGCTCACCGGCACGAGCACCCGCTCGCCTGCGCCGAAGCTGAGCACGGCCACGTCGCCGGACACGCTCTCGACCGTGCCGTCGACCAGGTTCGAGGTGCCGATGAAGCCGGCCACGAAGCGGGTGGCCGGGCGCTCGTAGATCTCCCGCGGCGAGCCGAGCTGGTCGATCCGGCCGGCCTCCATGACGGCGATCCGGTCCGACATGGTCAGCGCCTCACCCTGGTCGTGCGTCACGTAGACGAAGGTGATGCCCACCTCGCGCTGGATGCGCTTGAGCTCCACCTGCATCTGCTGGCGCAGCTTGAGGTCCAGCGCGCCCAGCGGCTCGTCGAGCAGCAGCGCCCGGGGCCGGTTGACCAGCGCCCGGGCCAGCGCCACCCGCTGCTGCTGGCCGCCGGACATCTCCCGCGGCGCCCGCTTCTCCATGCCGGTCAGCGAGACGATCTCCATGATCTCGCCGGCCCGGCGGCGGATCTCGTCCTTGGCGACCTTCTTGCGCTCCAGCCCGAAGGCCACGTTCTGGTACGCGGTCAGGTGCGGGAACAGCGCGTACGACTGGAAGACCATGTTGACGTCGCGCTTGTTCGGCGAGACCCGGGTGACGTCCTTGCCGTCGAGGTACACCGTGCCGCCGGTGGGTTCCTCGAAGCCGGCGATCATCCGCATCGTCGTGGTCTTGCCGCAGCCCGACGGGCCCAGCAGCGAGAAGAACTCGCCCTGCGCGATGGTCAGGTCCAGCCGGCGTACGGCCTGCACGGTGTCCCCGTGCGACAGGTAGTCCTTGTGGACCCCGACCAGCTTGATGGCCGGTTGGCCGGGGTCGTCGTCTGCACCAGTGGTCATGCTTTCCTCTTCGCGCGCGGGGGGACGGGCGGGCCGGGTCAGCCCAGATGACTCATCACGTGTTTGATCCGGGTGTACTCCTCGAACCCGTACATCGAGAGGTCCTTGCCGTAGCCCGAGTGGCCGAAACCGCCGTGCGGCATCTCCGACACGAAGGGCAGATGGGTGTTGATCCACACCGCGCCGAAGTTCAGCCGGCGGGACACCCGCATCGCCCGGCCGTGGTCGCGGGTCCAGACGCTCGCGCTCAGGCCGAACCGTACGTCGTTGGCCCGGCGCACCGCGCCGTCCTCGTCGTCGAACTCCTGCACGGTGATCACCGGGCCGAAGATCTCGTCCTGGATCATCTCGTCGGGCTGGCGCAGGCCGGCGACCACCGTGGGCTCGAGGAAGTAGCCGCGGTCGCCGATCCGCCGGCCGCCGGTCACCACCCGGGCGTGCTCGGGCGTCCGGTCCAGGAAGCCGCGCACCCGGTCCAGCTGGGCGACGTTGTTGACCGGTCCGAAGTACGCGTCCGGATCGGCCGGGCCGCCGACCCGGGTGTTCTTGGCCGCGGCGGCCAGCGCGTCGGTGAAGTCCGCCGCCACCCGGGCGTGCACGAGCACCCGGGTCGCGGCGGTGCAGTCCTGGCCGGCGTTGAAGTAGCCGGCGACGGCGACGGCGGCGGCGGTCGCCTCGAGGTCGACGTCGTCGAACACGATCACCGGCGCCTTGCCGCCCAGCTCGAGGTGGACCTTCTTGAGGTCCGCGGCGGCCGCGGCGGCGACCTCCATCCCGGCCCGGGTGGAGCCGGTGATCGAGACGAGCTGCGGGGTGGGGTGGACGACCAGGGCCCGGCCGGTGTCCCGGTCACCGCAGACCACGTTGAGCACGCCGGGCGGCAGGAACTCGGCGGCGATCTCGGCGAGCAGCAGGGTGCTGACCGGCGTGGTGTCCGAGGGCTTGAGCACCACGGCGTTGCCGGCCGCGATGGCGGGTGCGAACTTCCACACCGCCATGACCATCGGATAGTTCCACGGGGTCACCTGGGCGCACACGCCGATCGGCTCGCGCCGGACCCAGGAGGTGTGGTCCCGCAGGTACTCACCGGCGGACTTGCCCTCCAGCACCCGGGCGGCCCCGGCGAAGAAGCGCAGCTCGTCCAGGAGCGGAGCCATCTCCTCGGCGCGGGTGGCCTCGACCGGTTTGCCGGTGTTGCGGCATTCCGCGGCGATGATCTCGTCCGCCCGGGCCTCGACGGCGTCGGCGATGCGCAGCAGGGCACGCTGCCGGTCGGCCGGCGTGCTGTCCCGCCACACCTCGAAGCCCGCCTCGGCGGCGGAGAACGCGGCGGCGACGTCCGTGGCCGAGGAGACCGGGGCGTAGGCGTACGCCTCCCCGGTGCACGGGTCGATCACCGCCGACGTCGCGCCGTCGACGGGGTCGGCGGCGGACCCGCCGACGAAGTTGCGGAGGACCGGTAGGTCGGTGCTCATGGAATTCGGACCTCCCGCCTCGGGGCTTGTGACAGCCCCCACACGAAGAGGTGGACCTTGACATAGCCGAAGACCTAAAGACAAGGGAATCCGAAGGATTTTGCAGGACCGAAACGGAATCAGGAGCGGGCCCCCGTGCCCAACTACGCAATCCGCCGCAGACGCCGCGTGATCGCCGGGTTTCCGCAGGGTGATCCAGTTGTGTCGATCGGCCGCGGCTCAGTGCTCGCCGAAGGTGTCGTGGGTTTCGTAGCGCCCGGTGGGCGGGGTGACGGTGGTCCGGTTCGCGCCACCTTCCCAGGTCACCGAACCGTCCGAATTGCGCAGTACGTACTTGTAGGCGACCGCGGTGTTCGGCGGCAGGCCGGTCGTGCCCGACCACACCGGATAACCCGCGGCGTCCAGCGCCAGCCCGCGTGCCGGGTCCCAGCCGCCGAGCGCCGGCGCGTCGCCGACGACCAGCACCTGCTGCCCCCAGGTGGTCGGCGCGGTGACGTGGAAGACCGCCCGCACGATCCCGCCGGCCGGCGGCCGGAACGTCACCCCGGTGCCCTCGCCGACCGCGCCCGCGGTGTCGGTGGCGGCGGTGAGCCCGTCACGGCCGTCGGCGTTCTCGATCCCGATGGTCGCGCTGCGCCCGTCGGCCAGCGGTCCGGTCAGACCCCGATACCGGTACGTGACGGAGCCGTCGACGCGCAGTTCGGCCGTCACGGACACCCGCTGGCCGCGGTCGGCGAAGAAGGTCACGTTGCGCCACTCGACGACGAACGCGTCGGCCGTGGCGCTCGTGTAGACGCCCGCCTGCTCGTCGATGACCAGGTCGTCCCAGAACGCGTACAGGGCCGCGTTCGGCGCCGGCTCGTCGGGGACCGGCCGGTTGGTGAAGGCGGTGTCCGGGCCGGCGAAGCTGAGCAGGCCGTTGCTGCTGACCCACGCCCGGTCGTGGCCCACGCCGTAGTGGTCGAAGCCGAACGGCAGCGCGAGTTCGGTGGCCACGTCGTCGCCGGTCAGCTCGACGCGTGTGGTGCCGGGCCGGTAGTCCGAGGTCGCCGGGGCGCAGGTATGCCCCACCACGTCGGTCCGGGCCGGGAGCACGACGTCGGCCTCGGCGTCGCCGGCCAGGTCCAGCCGGCGCTCGGCCGGGGCGAGGCAGCCGGAGGGCGGCGTCACCCGCAGCACGTACGTCCCCAGCGGCGCGGTCAGCCGGTACTGCCCGGCGGCGTCGGTCCGGGTCGAGATGCTGCCCAGGGCGACCCGCACGCCGGCCACCGCCCCGGCCGGCCCGGTCACCACGCCGCGCAGGCTCGCCGTCGGCGGCGGGTTCAGCGCCCGGGTGACCGCCGCGTACGCGTCCAGCCGCCCCTCGCCGTACACGTTGTTGTCCTCCGGGGCGCCGCCGCACGACGGGTCGGCGGTGTCCACGGCCGTCGCGTCCAGGACCTGCCGGGTCGCCGCGACGTCGTGGCGCAGGCCCGGGACCTTGGACCAGAGCAGCGCCACCGTGCCCGCGGTGTGCGGCGAGGCCATCGAGGTGCCGCTGTAGGAGGCGTATCCGCCGGGGACGCTGGAGCGCACGTCCACGCCGGGGGCCGCCAGGTCCGGCTTGACCTCGGCGTCCCCGCCCCCGCCGCGGCTGGAGAAGGCGGCGGCCAGGTTGTCGCGGTCCAGGGCGCCGGACGCGTACGAGAAGGCGTAGCCGCCCGGGGTGCCGACGGTCGCGCAGCCCGGCCCGGTGTTGCCGGCCGAGAAGGCCGGGAAGATGCCGGCGGCCACCCAGGCGGCCACGACCTGCTGGTACCACGGGTCGGCGCCGGGGCCGCCCCACGAGTTGTTGACGACGTCCGGCGCCAGGTCGGGGCGCGGGTTCCGGCCGTCGCGGTCGGTCGGTGCGAGGATCCACTGCCCCGCGGCGAGCAGCGCCGCCGCCGAGCAGCCGGACGACTCGCAGCCCTTCGCGGCGATCCACCGGGCGCCCGGCGCGACGCCGACGGCCGGGTTTCCGCCGCCGGCCATCGTGCCCATGGTGTGGGTGCCGTGGCCGTTGGTGTCGCAGGGCGTGCCGGCCGGGCACAGGCCGGTCGGGTCGAACCAGTTGTAGTCGTGCGTGACGCTGCCGTCCGCGCCGCGCCCCCGGTAGCTCGCGGCCAGCGCGGGGTGGTCGTACTGCACCCCGGTGTCGATGGTGGCCACCACGATGCCGGCGCCCGTGTCGTCGAGGCCGGACCAGACGCGCGGCGCGCCGATCCGGTCGATGTTCCACTCGACGTCGCCGATCGGCGCGACGCCCGCTCCCGGCGCGGGCCGCGGCAGCGCCAGCACCCGGTCGGCGAGCACGGCGCTCACCTCGGGCCGGGCGGCGACGGCGGCGGCCAGCCGGGCGTCGCCGGTCACCCGGATCGTGTCGACGATCCAGTACGGAGTGAAGCCCACCCGCCGGTCCCGCAGGTAGCGGCGCAGCCCGGCCTGGCGCCGGTCGGCCTGCCCGGTCCGGTCCCCGAAGACCGCCGTGCCCCGGGCCGGCCGGGCGCCAGGGTCGTCGCGCAGCATCACCCAGAACACGCCGGTGCCCCCGTCGGCGAGTTGCGCCCGCAGCGCCGGCTCGAGCTTCCCGGCGCCGGCCCAGGCCGCCTGCGGGACGCCGACCAGCCCCGCCAGCAGCACCAGCAGACCCACCAGGGCAGTGCATGTCCTGCGCATGTCCCGTCCTCCCGTCGTGTGCGACGGGAAGCATCTTCCGGACAAATAGTTACCCCTCGATGACAGAGCGACGTCGTAAGCAAGAGTTTTCGTTAACTTGCTGCAAGTTCTTGCATCGAAGATCACCGTGATTCCGGGGGCTTGCCAGGCCCAGGTACCGTCTGCGAGCGCCGCTCGGATAAGGGCGGAGATATCGGCCGAAAAGACAAAGGGGAACCGGTGGACGGACGCACACTGCTGCCGCGGGCACTCGTGGGGATGTCCGTCGTGGCGGCCCTGGCCGGCTGCAGCGGCTCCGCGGACAAGGCGGAGACGCCCAGCCTGGAAGCCCGCGGGACGGTGCTGACCACGGTGCAGCCGTCCCGGCAGGACCTCACCAACAAGATCAGCCTGAACGGCAAGGTGGCGATCAACCCGGTCTACGGCATCGTGGCGCCCGCCGACGGCGAGCTGCGCTACGTGCAGCGGCAGCCGTCGACCACGGCCAGCACCCAGGCGACCTGGGTGGCGACGGTCTGGGACCACGGCACGCCGCACAAGGTGCTGATGCCCCGGAACTCGATCCTGGCCGGCCGGCTGCTGGACGACCGCACCACGGTCACCGCCGGGATGCCCGTCATCTCGGCCAAGCGCGCCGGGTACGCGGTCGTCGCGGACATCGACAGCGCGCTGGCGTACCGGATCTCCGGCTCGGCCAAGTCGGTCACCGGCCAGATCAAGAACGGCCCGGGGCCGTTCGCCTGCAAGCCGCTGGGCACGATCGCGGCCCTGCCGGCCGGGACCATCCCCGAGCCGCCGCCGGCCACCCCGGACCCGGACGCCACCGGCGAGGCGAAGAACCCGGCCGAGCAGCTGGACCCGCCCGCGGCCGGCGGCGGCGAGGGATCGGAGCCGACCGGCCTGCGGCTGGTCTGCACCGCGGCCAAGGGCACCAAGCTGATCAACGGCGCCGCGGTCACCCTCGAGATGGTCACCGCCGAGGCCAAGGACGTGCTGGTGCTGCCGATCGAGGCGGTCGCCGGCACCCAGGGCACGGGCAAGGTCGACGTGGTCGGCGCGGACCGGGTCCGCAAGACCGTCGACGTGACCCTCGGCCTCACCGACGGCAAGGTCGTGCAGATCAAGAAGGGGCTCAAGGGCGACGAGACCGTGGCGATCCCCGGCCCCAACCTGCCGGCCGCGCCCGAGGGCCAGCCCGAGGACCAGCCGTCCGGGGCCGTGGGATGACCGCGCTGATCGAGCTGACCGGCATCACCAAGATCCTCAAGGGCCAGCAGGAACCGCGGACCATCCTGGCCGGCGTCGACCTGACCGTGCAGGCCGGCGAGAGCGTGGCGATCGTCGGGCGTTCCGGCTCCGGCAAGAGCACCCTGCTCAGCGTGCTGGGCCTGTTCGACCGGGCCGACGAGGGCAGCTACCTGCTGGCCGGCCAGGACATCAGCCGGCTGCCCGAGCGCAAGGCCGCCAAGCTGCGCAGCTCCGACTTCGGCTTCGTGTTCCAGCGCTTCTTCCTGCTCAAGCACCTGACCGCCGCGCAGAACGTGTCGATGGCGCTGGTCAACGGCCAGGGCTGGCTGCCCCGGCGGGAACGCCGCGCCCGCGTCCTGCAGGCCCTCGACCAGGTCGGCATCGCGCACCTGGCGAAGAGCCGCCCGGCCAAGATGTCCGGCGGCGAGCAGCAGCGGGTGGCGATCGCCCGGGCCCTGGTCCGCGAGCCGAAGGTGCTGCTGGCCGACGAGCCGACCGGCGCGCTGGACACCGACACCGGCACCGCGGTCATCGATTCCCTGCTGGCCGCCACCGGCCGCGGCTGCGGCCTGGTGCTGGTCACCCACGACCGGGACCACGCCGCCCGGATGGGCCGCACCCTGGACCTGGTCGACGGCGTGCTCACCCAGCGGGTGAGCGCATGAGGCGGCTCTCCGGCCGGTTCCGCTCCGCGCTCATCATCGGGTTGCAGGGCATCCGGGCCCGCAAGCTGCGCACGCTGCTGTCGATGGTCAGCCTCTTCCTCGGCGTGCTCGCCGTGGTGGTCGTGCAGGCCGGCGCCAGCATCGCGGACCGCGCGCTGCTCTCCGACATCGAGCTCACCTCGGCCGTCGACGGCACCACGATCATCAGCATGGGGATGGAGCCCAAGGGCACGGCCATCGTCACCGACACGGTGGCGGGCCGCTCCGACGCGGTGGCCATGCTCAACGTCTCCGCGACCATCGGCGAACCCAACGTCGCCCCGGTCAACCCCGGCGCCGCGCCGTTCGGCGAGGACTGGGGCGGCGGCATGGTCTGCTACGGCAACGGGCCGTGCGAGCCGGCCGACGTGCTGCCCAAGGGCCAGGCCATCGAGGTGCGGCTGACCGCGATGACCGCCGACGTGCGCCCGTTCCGGCCGTTGCGCCCGCAGACCGGGCAGTGGCTCGACTTCACCACGGTGCCGGCGATGGCGCCGCGGCTGATCGTCAACCTCGAAGCGGCCAAGGGCTTCGCGCAGTACAAGGTGCCCGCCGAGATGCGCATCGGCGGCGGGAGCACGAACATCACCCCGCAGTTCGTCGGCGTGGTCGACGACGGTGACTCCCAGCCGCGCGCCTACGTCCGGCTCGACGAGCTGACCACCTGGCTGTCCGGCGCCGGCCTGGCCGGGCCCGCCATGAACGGCGACATGCAGGTGCTGGTCGCCCCGGGCAGCCCGGTCCAGCAGGTGCTGGCCACCAAGCTCAAGGGCGCCGGCCTGGACTCCTACGCCGAGACGGTCAACGCTCGCGAGCAGCTGGAGGGCGAGCTCAAGCTGCTCCGCCTGGTCTTCCTCGCGATGGCGGGGCTGGTGCTGCTGATCGGCGTGGCCGGCATCCTCAACGTCGGGCTGGCCACCGTGGGCGAACGGGTCGAGGAGTTCGCGCTGCGCCGGGCGGTCGGCACGCCGCGGCTGCTGCTGGCCGGGATCGTGCTGGCCGAGACGCTGCTGACCGGCCTGTTCACGGCCGCCGCGGCGATCGGGCTGAGCGCGGTCGGGCTGAAGGCCGTCTCCGCGCTGCTCGGCGACTCCGAGCCGTTCCTGCGCGACCTGCAGTTCCCCTGGGAGGCCGGCCTGGCCGGCATCATCGCGGGCCTGGTGGCGGGCGTGCTCGGCGGGTTCATCCCGGCCCTGCGTGCCGCGGGCATCCCGATCGCTACTGTGATGCGAGCCTGACCCCGGACCCGGAGATCACCTTGCACATCGGCCTGCTCACCACCGACACGCCGTTACTGGCCGACCACGACACGGACACCGCGCCGCTGCTCGCCGGGCTCACCGCTGCCGGCCTGCGGGCGAGCGCGCCGGTGTGGCACGACCCGGCGGTCGACTGGGCGGCGTTCGACCTGCTGGTGATCCGGTCACCCTGGGACTATCCGGAGCGGTACGCCGAGTTCACCGGCTGGCTCGACCGGGCGGCCGGCCGCACCCGGATCCTGAACGCGCCGGACCTGATCCGCTGGAACATCGACAAGCGCTACCTGGCCGACCTCCACGCCCAGGGCATCCCGGTCGTGCCGTACACGTTCTGCGGCACGACCGCCGAGGCCGAGGCCGCGATCGGGCGGCTGGCGCCGGGCCGGGTCATCGTCAAGCCCACGGTCTCGGCCGGCTCGCGGGACACCGGCCTGTTCCAGCCGGACGACCCGCGAGCCCGCGAGCTGGCGGGCCGCATCCTCGCCGCGGGCAAGACCCCGATGGTCCAGCCGGCCGTCGAGGAGGTCATCACGCACGGCGAGAACGCGCTGTTCTTCCTCAACGGCGAGTACGCGTACGCGTGCCACAAAGGACCGATCCTGCTGCCCGGCGGCGGCTACATCGGCGGCGAGTACACCGAGGAGATCACCCGGGCCGAGCCCGCCGCCGCGGAGATCGAGCTGGGCCGCCGGGCGATCGCCGCGCTCGCCCGGATCGCCGCGCGCCGGGGTTTCGCCGCCGACGCCGGGCAGCCGCTCTACGCCCGGGTCGACATCGCGTCGCGGCAGGGTGCGGTGCCGCAGATCATCGAGGTTGAGCTCTTCGAGCCCGCCTACTTCAGCGCCGTCGTGCCGGAAGCCGTCGGCCACTTCGTCGAGGCCGTCCGCCGGCGCCTCCGGTCCTAGCCGGGGCCGTCGACGACCTCGCCGCCGGACCATTCGACGATCCGGGCCTGCACCTGCTTGGTCAGGTTGATGTCGTCCGGGACGAAGATCTCGTGGCCCTCGCCGTCGGCCGGCAGCGCGCCGGCGGTGGCGAAGTAGTCCCACAGGTGGAAGGTGTCGCTCCAGGCCGGCACCGCCACGAACTCCTTGCCGCCCGGGAAGGTCAGCGCGATGCTGAGCCGGCGCAGCGCCGTCGAGGTGCCGGCCGGCCGGCCCCAGACCTCGAACCGGGCCGGCGAGACCGGGAACACCGCGCACCACAGCGGGTCCGGCCAGCGCTGCCCGGCCTGCGCCAGCGCCAGCTCCGGGTCGTCGAGATAGTCGGCCTCCGCCGGGCAGTACGGCGTGACGGCCCCCGGATGCACCAGCAGCCCACCGCGGACCATCACCTCCAGGGTCAGCTCGATGGTCACGCCGCCGCCGGTCACCACGTCGAGCCGGTTGCACAGGGTGGTGTACGAGCCGTAGCTGTCCCGCCAGCGGTCGTGGAAGCTGCCGATCAGGAAGCGCACCAGCGGGAACGGCTCGCCGACCCGGACCGGAAGCGGGGGTATCCCGGCCACCGCCTGCTCCGCGTCCTCGCGGTAGGAGACCGGCCGGCGCTCGGGCGGCACGTCGGCCAGCCGGGCGGCCTCGGCCCGCACCCGGGCCACGTCGGCGGCGAACTGCGCCGCGCGGTGGTCGTAGAAGCGTTTCCACAGCTGCTGGCCGGCCCAGCGGTACTCCTCCTCGGCCCGCAGCGCCTCGGTCAGCTCGCTCGCCGTCGGCAACCGGCGCCCGGCCAGAATGGCCAACCCGACGGCCTGCTGCTCGGTCAGCACGACCACCGCGTCGCTGGGCACCTCGTACTGGTCGTGCTGGTCGTAGAGCACCTGGGACGCGGGCAGCGCGCGCCAGCCGTGCTCCGGCTGGTCGTGGATCACCCGGTCCCGGTGCCGCGACCACAGCCCGATCCAGTGCACCGCGGTGCAGTCGCCGTGGAAGCGCCCGACGTAGGTCTCCGCGGTCCGCTCCGGTCCACTGGCGACGTGGGCCGCCCACGGCTGCCGGGCGTCCGGGGTGCGGAACGCGTCGACCACCTCGAAGCCCAGGCGGGACATCTCCCGGGCCACCACGGCGGCGGTGAACGGCTCGTCGGACCAGAGCAGGAAGTTGTGCTCGTAGCGGGCGCTCAGCTTGTCGCTGATGCCGCACACCGTGCAGTAGCGGACGCCGAGCACCGGCCGGGCCGCCGGTGGATACTCCCGGTACGGCTCCGCCTCGGTGTGCTCGAAAGTCACCATCAGCCCCCGTCCGGCCCTTTCCCGTCAGCCTATGGCCGGGCCGCTACCGGCTTGAAGTCTCTTTTCGTCGGGTTTCATCAGTGGTACGTTGCCCCGCGATGACTACTTTCTCTGGTCGAATGGGGGTCCTGTCCGCAGAAGGTGAGCGCTGATGCGCCCACGGAACGCGGACGGCGAATCCCGTCTCTGCTGCTGGCTGCGCGTGCGCGAGTACGCAGTGCCGCCCTCGATGATCGAGTCTGCGACCGCCCGCCGGGCCGACGGTGACTGGTCGGCCGCGTGTGCCGCGGCTCGGGTCGACATCGAACTGAATCTGCGGGTGCTGGCCCGTACCCATGGCACCGAGCTCGCGGCCCGGATCCGGGCCGATCTCCGGCACCTCGCCCCCGACCTGCTGCGCTGGCACCTGCCGCGGATCGCACCGGACGGCCTGCTGCGCCCCGGCCTGACCATCTCCCTGGCCCGGTACGCCGGCGGCGCCCTGCACCTGGTCGTCCGCACGCCACCCGCCTGGGCCGACGCCGGTCAGCGCTTCAGTCTCGCGCTGTGGGACCGGTACGCGCCGAGCGGCGCCCGTCCGGACCGACGCTTCCGGCTCGACCTGCACCGCCACCTGTGGGACGCCCGCCGCGCCGGTGAGCTGCGGGAACGGTCCGGAGGGGACGGCGCCGGCGAGGTGCCCGCGGGCCTGCCGCGCGGCTGCGCCGTGGAGCGCTGGCCGGCCGAGGCGGCGCTCCTGCTCCGCGCGGAGGGCCAGGACGCGGGTGCGGTCACCGTACGGCTCGGCGGGCGCCGCCGGCTGACCCTGCGACCGGCCGGCGCGACGGTCCGGATCACGGCGGAACCGGTGCGGGGCTGGGCCGCCGCGCTGCCGGTGCTGCCCGACGCCGCCACCTGGGTGCTGCCCGACCTGGCCCTGCTGCGCGCCGGGCTGATCACCCCGGACCGGCTGCATCCGCTGGTCGCCGCGGCGCTGGCCCCGGATCACCCCACCGGCGGCACGCACCCGCCGCCGCCCGCCGCCGATCCCCGCCTGGTCGAGTGCCGTGGCGCCGTGCACCGGATCGGCCTGGTGAACGGGGTGCTGGTCCCGCTGGACCACGGCCCGGACGAGCTGCGCCGCGAGGAGCTGCTGGTCGCGCTGACCGGCACACCCATGGCCTGCCTCCAGGCGATCGACGAGGCTCACCGCGGTCCGGCGGAGCTCGCCGACGTGCGGGCCCGGCTGGATCACGGTGACGCCGCCGGGGCGCTCGCCGTCGTCGAAGCCCTGCTCGGCCCGGACGCGCTCCTGCGCAGCGGCGGTGTCCGCGAGGAGCTGGAGACCGCGGTCCTGCGCCGGGTCACCCACGGGCTGTACCGGGCCGGGCTCGCCGGGCGCGGACCGCTGCGCGACGACCAGGACCGTCGCCGTGCCCACCGCGGCCGCCCGCGGCATGCCACCACCCGCTGACCTGCCTCATCCCTGCGCACCCCTCAAGGTGATCAACTATGTCTGCTGCCGCCCGTACGCTCCGCCTCGACGTCGCCGCCGACCTGCTCACGCTGCTGCGCGACACCACCACCGAGCCGCGCCCCGACATCCAGCTGGAGGCGCTGACCCTGGCGGTGGCCGCCGATCTGCCCGTACTGCTGTGGGGTGAGCCGGGCATCGGCAAGACCGCGGCGTTGCAGCAGCTCGCCGCCGCCCTGGAGCTGCCCTTGACCACGGTCATCGCCAGCGTGCACGAGCCGTCCGACTTCTCCGGCCTGCCCGTGGTCGGCGCCGACCCGGCCGTCCAGGGTGTCCCGATGGCCCCGCCGGACTGGGCCGTGCGCCTGGTGCACCAGGGCCGCGGCCTGCTGTTCCTCGACGAGCTCTCCACCGCGCCGCCGGCCGTGCAGGCCGCCCTGCTCCGCCTGGTGCTGGAGCGCCGGGTCGGCGCGCTGAAGCTGCCGCCCGGAATCCGGATCGTCGCGGCCGCCAACCCGCGGTCCTCGGCGGCCGACGGCTGGGAGCTGAGCGCGCCGCTGGCCAACCGGTTCGTGCACCTCCAGTGGCTGCACGACCACGACGTTGTCGTCCGCGGCCTCGGCGGGACGTGGCCGCGCGCCGCGCTGCCCGAGCTCGACCCGGCCCTGCTGCCCGAGGCGGTCACGTTCGCCCGCCGGGCGGTCTGCGGGTTCCTCACCGTGCGCTCCGCGCTGGTGCATCAGCTGCCGACCAACGAGGTCCGTCGCGGCGGGCCGTGGCCGTCGCCGCGGAGCTGGGAGATGGCGCTGTCGCTGATCGCCTTCGGCACCGCCGCGGGCACCTCGCGGGAGGTGCTGTCCATGCTGGTGCGCGGGACGGTGGGGGACGGCCCGGGCCTGGAACTGCTGGCGTTCCTGGACCGGATGGACCTGCCCGACCCCGAGACGCTGCTGGCCGACCCGGCCGCGGCCACCCTGCCCGACCGGGGCGACCTGCGCCAGATCGTGCTGGACGGCGTGGTCGAGGCGGTCCGCAAGCGGCCGGAGCGGGAGCGCTGGGACGCGGCCTGGGCGCTGCTGGTCCGCGCGCTCGAGACCGGGGCGCCGGACCTGGTGGTCGTGCCCGCGAGCACCCTGGCCGCGCTGCGCCGGCCGGACTGGGAGGTGCCGGCCGCCGTCGACCGGCTGGCCGGCGCGGTGTCGCTGTCCCGGCGGGCGGACCGGGCCGGCGCCCGGGTGGCGACCGCGGCGGGGCGCCGCCGATGACGCTCGACCGGGACAAGCTGTTCGCCGCCCGGCTCCACGCCGTCCGGGCCCGGCCGTACCTGGCGACCGCGCTGTTCGCGCTGCACCCGGTGGAGTCGCCGCGGGTGCCCACGATGGCCGTCGACCGGCACTGGCGGTGCTACGTCTCGCCGGCGTTCGTCGACCGCACGCCGGTGGAGGAGCTGGCCGGCGTGTGGGTCCACGAGGTCTCCCACCTGCTGCGCGACCACCACGGCCGGGGCGACCGGTACGCGACCGCGCACGACCTCACCGGCCCGGGGGAGCGGCTGCGGATGAACATCGCCGCGGACCTGGAGATCAACGACGACGTGTACGGCGACGGCCTGGCCACCCCCGCGGGCGCGCTGCAGCCGGCGATGCTGCGGCTGTCCCCGGGTCAGCTGATGGAGGACTACCTCGGGCAGTTCCGGCTGGGGCCGTACACGCAGGGGATGGTCTGGCTGGACTGCGGCAGCGGCGCCGACGGGCTGGAGCGGGAGTGGGACCTGGGCGCCGAGGGCCCGCCCGGGCTCAGCCCGCAGGAGCAGGACGCCGTCCGGTTCCGGGTGGCGCAGGGCATCACCGGGCAGCCGGGCGACGTCGCGCGGGGCTGGCGGCGCTGGGCGGAGGAGGCGTTCCATCCGCCGCAGCCGTGGCGGGACCTGCTGGGTGCGGCCATCCGGGCCGCGGCCACCGCCTCCGGTACGGGCGAGGACTACACGTACGGCCGCCCGGCGCGCCGGTCCGCGAGCCTGCCCGGCGTCATCCTGCCCAGCCTGCGCCGCCGGCCGCCGCAGGTCTCGGTGGTCGTCGACACCTCCGGCTCGGTCAGCGACGCCGAGCTGGGCAGCGCACTGCTGGAGATCGCCGCGATCGGCCGGGCCGTGGGCGGCCGGCGCGACCTGGTCACCGTGCTGCCCTGCGACGCGGCGGCCCGGATCGTGCACCCGCTGTGCCGGGCCGAGGGCATCCCGCTGCTCGGCGGCGGCGGCACGGACATGCGTACGGGCTTTGCGACGGCGCTGCGGACCACCCCGCGACCCGACGTCGTGGTGATCCTGACCGACGGGCAGACCCCCTGGCCCACCGCGCAGCCGGCCTGCCGGACGGTGGTGGGCCTGTTCCCCCGGAACCGGCAGTCGTACCGCGAGGACTCCGCGTACCAGCCGAGGAGGCCGCCGGAGTGGGCGCGGGTGGTCACGATCGCCGCGTGACCCGGGCCTCCGTGTCGTGCCACGGCCCGGCCGGCGCCTGCTGCACCCACGCGGGCACCGGCCCGGCGATCTCGGCCGGCGCGCTCCGGCGTACCGGGGCCGGGACCGGGACCGGGACCGGGACCTCGTCCGCGTCGGCGTCCGGGGTCGGCGGCTGGTGCCAGATCGGCTGCACCCGCGGCGGCGGGGTCCACTCCAACTCGCCCACCGCCGGCGCGGCCAGGGCGGCCCGGGCCCGCTGCGGCGGCTTCCAGATCGGCGGTGCGCCCCACCAGATGATCCGCTCGGCGTGCGTCTCGCGGGCCGGCTGCGCCGAGGCGGCGATCGCCAGCCGCTGGGGTGCGGCGGTCAGGGCCTCCGGGCCGTCGGCGGTCACCTCGGGTCCGGACGCGCCGGCCAGCAGCACGGCCGCGCCGACCACGACCAGGCCCGCGATCATGGCCGGCAGCTCCCAGCCGGGCCGCACCGCGTCGCCGAGGATCGCCAGCGCGACGGCGGAGGGCGCGATCACCTCGGCGATCCAGAGCACCGCGGTCACCGGCCCGACCTGGCCGTTCTGCAGCGCGTGGGTGTAGAGCAGCATCCCGCCGACGGCGAACACGAGCAGCGCCCAGACCAGCGGCTCCATCGCGATGGCCAGCGCGGTCCCGCCCACCCCCGACCCTGCGGGCATGGGCAGCGCGCGCCCGGCCAGCGCCGCCCCGCCGAGCAGGAGCCCGGCCACCGCCGCGACGGCGCCGGGCGACCCGGTCCTGGTCGCGCCCCAGCCGATCACAGCAAGGCAGACCGCGGCGGAACAGAGCAGCAGCCGCAGGCCGGTGGTCGCCGCGACGGTCTCCTGCGGCCCGGCCGAACTGGCCAGCACGGTCAGCGCGGCGACGGAGACCAGCACGGCCACCACGTCCCGGGTCCGGAGCCGGGCCTTCAGGAAGATCCGGGCCAGCACCACGGTCACCGCCAGCGAACCGGCCAGCACCGCCTCGACCAGGTAGACCGCGAGCTCCTGGAGCGCGACCATCGAGCCGGCGAAGGCCACCAGGTCCAGGGCGACGCCGATCAGGTACAGCGGGTGGCCCAGGGCACGCACCGTGGAGGCGCTGCGCCGGGCGCCGACGGCCTGCAGGATCGATCCGCCGGCGTAGCAGAACGAGCAGAACACGGCGATCGCCAGCGCGGTCCACCCGGCGGTTGTCATCGCTGTCCCGCGCTGATCCGCAGCACGGAGAGCGTGTTGTCGTCGCCGTTGGAGACGTACGCGAGGCTGCCGTCGGGGGAGACCGCGATCGTGCGCGGGCTGCGGCCGACCCGGACCGTGGCGGTCACTCTGCCGGTGCGCCCGTCCAGCACGGTCACTGTGTTGCCGCCCTCGTTCACCACGTACGCGTGCGCACCGTCGCCGGCGAACGCCACGTCCTGCGGCTGTTTACCGACCTTGAACGGGCCGGCCCGCTTCAGCGTGCGGGCGTCGATGAGATCGGCGGTGTTGGCCTCGTACCCGGCGACCAGCACGGTCCTGCCGTCCGGCGAGACGGCGATGCTGTGCGGCGCCTTGCTCACCGGCACCGACTTCACCAGCCGGTTGGTCCTGGTGTCGAGCACCGAGACCACATTCGACTCGTGGTTCGGCGTGTACGCCCGCTTGAGCGGCGCGGAGAAGGCGACCGAGTGCGGGTTGGGCGGCACCAGCACCTTGCCGCCGGCCCGCCGCCCGTCGGCGCTGTAGATCTCGACCCGGCGCTCACTGTGGATCGGCACCCAGAGCCGCCCGTCCGGCCCGACCGCCAACGTGTACGGCTGCACCCCGGTGGCCAGGTACCGGGCGACCTTGCGGGTGGCGGTGTCGACCACGGCCACGCCGCTGCCGGACTTGTCGTCCTCGTACATCGAGACGAAGGCGAGCGCCCCGTCGCGGGACAGGGCGACGAACCGGGGCGTGTTGCGCAGCTTGACCGAGGTGACCCGCCGGCTGGCCGCGTCCACCACCGACAGCACACGGGAATTCTGGTTGGCGACAAAGACCGTACGGCTGTCCGGCGAGACGGCGATGCCTTCCGGCTCGGTGCCCACCCGGATCGTGCCCACCACGGTCGGCTTGGCGAGGCTGGCGACGCTCTGGGCCAGTGGTACGCGTACCACCCCGCCCGGCGCGGGCGCGGGCGCGGCAGTGGTCGGGGCGACGGCCTCGGGCGCCGTCGAGGACTCCAGCGCCAGCGCGGCGGTCGGCGGCGGGCTTTCCTCGCCGCCCCTGGTCAGGGCCACGGCGACACCCGCGCCGCCGAGCAGCACCCCGGCGGTCAGCGCGGCCAGCAGCACCGGGACGCGGCCCTGCTTGCGGGCGGCCGGTGCGGGGGCGAGCACGGTCACCCGGGTCGCGTGCGGATCGTCGAGCTCGGGGAACTCCTCCTCGAGCTCGGCCCGGGACTCCGGCGCGGCGGCCACCACCTGCCCGGTCACCCGGACGTCGGCCCAGCCGGCCGGGCCGCGCACCGTGACGGTGCCGTCGAGCCAGTCCGAGGAGGGCAGCCAGGCGATCCGCAGGTGCCGACCGGCCAGCACGGCCCGCAGCCCGGGCCCGGCGACGGTGACGGCGGCCGCGGCGGCCAGCGGTGGCCCCTCGACCAGCACCTCCGCCACCAGCCGGGGCGTGCCCGGGGCGACCCGGCCGAAGTGCACCTGGTCCGGGTTGAGCCGCACGGTGGTGCGTTCGAGTGCCGCGGCTGCTGCCGCCGCGACACTGCGGCTGTCCTCTTCGGTCAGCCGCATCAGCGTGAACCGCGACGCAGCTGCCATCGCGAGATCGGCACCGTTCGCGAGCCGCTCCAGTTCGCCCACGGCTTTCAGGCGAGTCTCACGGACCGAACTGTCGATCTCGGTCTGCACCTGCTCCGGCAACAATTTTTCACTCATAGTGTCCCCGGAGTCATTCTGCGTGACGATCGGCATCGACGAAACCCTCAGACCGAAATTGGCATCTGCCGATCAAATCGACCGCCCGACCGGCGCAGGTTGACACCCGTCGGCGCGGCGTAGTGCAATTGAATAGAGCTTCACTCTATTCAACCTGCAGACGGGACCCGTACGCCGTGACCACTCGCAAGAGCGCCACCCTCCTGGTGGCCCTGATCCTCAGCACCGGCGCCGTCCTGTCCGGGTGCGCCGAGGAAGCCAAGCCCGACGGCGCCACGGCCATCCCGGCGGCCAAGCCGACCGAGGAAGCCGCGGACGGCTGCGGCGACGCCCCGGCCAAGGTCAAGAAGCACCTGAACGACTCCGCCGTCGAGTCGGTGATCATCGAGGGCCAGTGCACGAGCATCGTGGTCGCCACCAAGCTGGCCGACGAGGACGTCGCCACCGCCCGGAAGTTGTGCGACACCGCCGGCGAGGTCGCCTACACCGGCGACATCAACTCGGTCAGCGTGCTGAGCGCGTCGGGGGAGGAACTGTCCAACGGCATCACCGGCATGAAGTGCCTGCCCTGATCGCGGCCGGGCGGTATCAGGAGCGCGTACCGGTGCGTCTGTCTGTCTGACATCAACACCGGAAAGGCGCCGCCATGACCGAAACAGCAAACGTCGCACGGCTGCGGAGCGAGGGGCGACACCTCGAACCGGCCCGCACCGGCGACCCGGACCTCGGCCCCTTCCAGCTGCTGCCCGGCACCTGGGCGAACAAGCCCAACCTGCCCGGCCGCGGCTGGAACATGATCGCGTTGCCGTTCGTCCAGCCCGCCGGCAGCACCTTCCCGCCGCCGTACCGTCTGCTGCTCAACCAGTTCAACGAGGAGCTCAAGTTCCAGCTGGTCGACAAGGCGGTGCCCAACCGCGGCCTCGACCTGGCCACGCCCGCGAACACCGACCAGGTCATCGTCACGCTCGACTACGAGCAGTCGATCGCCCAGATCGCCGCGGAGGACTTCCCGCTGAGCGGCCTGGCCGGCGCGCCCGACCTGGCCATCCACCACGAACCGGGCCTGCTGCTGAACATGACGAACGAGGTGGGCGCCGGCCCCGACATCGCCCGCCTGGCGACCATCCCGCACGGCGACGCGGCGCTGGCCCTGGGCAACGCCCGCCTCGAGACGGGGATGCCGGCGGTGCCGGTGGTCAACGCCCTGCCGATCGGCGTCAACCAGGACATCGAGGCCAACCGGTATCTGCTGCCGTACAAGCACTTCCACGACAACCTGTTCAGGAACCTGTTCGACCCCACCGACCCGACCGCGCTGCTGACGGTCGCCAACCAGGGCGTCGACATCGTCCGCACCACGGTCCTGGAGTTCGACACGACCGTCGAGTCCGGCGGCATCAACAACATCCCGTTCGTCGTGCGGCAGGCGAACGCCTCGGAGATGAAGGCGACGTTCTTCATCCAGGAGCTGGCCGAGACCGACGAGCAGGGCCGGCCCAAGCTGCGCCTGCAGTACGTGCAGGTGGTCCAGCTGGACTTCTTCCCGCGGCTGGACGGCGGGCCGGGCCGGATCAAGTGGCCGCACGTCAGCATCAACACGCTGGAGAAGGTGACCGAAGAGGTCAACACCGAGTCGTACGCGGCCATGCCGAGCTAGTCACCCGCGAGGGCCGCGGCGGGTGCGCCGTCGCGGCCCTAACATGGTGGTGACCCGCCCCGCCCCGACGTTGCCAGGTAGGAAGCCGTTGTCCTCCATCGCCGAGCTCACCGACCGCGTCCGGGCCTTCGCGCGGGAACGCGACTGGGACCGGTTCCACACCCCGAAGAACCTGGCGATGGCGCTGGCCGGCGAGGTCGGCGAACTCCTGGCCGAACTCCAATGGCTCACCCCGGAACAATCGGCGGCGGTCATGACGGACGAGGAACTCGGACCACGCGTCCGCGCCGAGATCGGCGACGTGACCATCTACCTGACCCGGCTGGCCGACGTGCTGGGCATCGACCTGGTGCAAGCGGCACTGGACAAGCTGGAGGACTCCGGCCGCCGCTACACCGTGGAAGCCGCCCACGGCTCGGTCAAGAAGCTCCCCGCCGATCACCCACCCGGCGCATAGCGACGCGATAACGGTGTCGCTACAGTCTGTGCTGTCCGTATGCGGTCCGACAGGCTTCCGGTACCTGGATATGCCTCCCATCCGCACGATCAATTCGTGCTGCCCGGGAGTAACAGTCCATGTCGGCATTCCGCGTGTCCGCGGCCGGTCTGCTCCGCCTCGCCACGGAAGGCACCCTCGCCGACCGGATCGCCGAGCAGGTCTGGATGAGCGGGCACGGCGTGAGCCCCGCCGAGCGCAATGCGTGGGGCCGAAGCCTCTCCGTCCTCGCGCAGGACCTCGCCGACGCGGGCCTGGACGCCGTCGAGGTGCTGGTCGAGTACCAGCTGCCGCTGACCAGCCGGCGAATCGACGCCGTCCTGGCCGGTGTTCACCCGAGGACCGGCGAGGACTCCTTCGTCGTCGTCGAACTCAAGCAGTGGTCCTACGCCACCCGCTACGAGGACTCGGACACCCTGGTGGATGTCGAGCACGCCCCCGGACCGCGGTTGCATCCCGGCATCCAGGTCGGCGACTACTGCCAGTACCTGATCGACTTCCTCGGCCTGCTCGCCGGGCAGGGCAACACCGTGCGGGGGGCTGCATACCTGCACAACGCGGCCGACCGGGACATCGCCGAACTCTTCGAGCGCCCGGCCACCGACCGGAGCCGCATCTTCACCAAGCAACGCCGCGGCGACTTCCTCGACTACCTGCGCGCCGCGCTGGATGCCGGCGAGCCGGGCGCCGCCGCCGCGGACCGGTTCCTGAAGAGCACCGTGCGGCCGAGCCGGCACCTGCTCACCTACGCCGCCCGCGAACTGAAGGAACGCTCGCACTTCACCCTGCTGGACGAGCAGCGGGTGGCCTACGAACTGGTCCTGCACGCGGTGGAACGAGCCCGCGCCGCGGACCACAAGAGCGTCGTGGTGGTATCCGGCGGCCCGGGCAGCGGCAAGAGCGTCATCGCGCTGAGCCTGCTCGGCGAGCTCGCCCGGCAGGGCCGGCCGGCGCTGCACGCCACCGGCTCGAAGTCCTTCACCCAGACGCTGCGCCGCTACGCGGGCAAAGGATCGCCCCGGCTGAAGAATATGTTCCTGTACTTCAACAGCTTCATGACCGCCGACCGCAACGGCATCGACGTGCTGATCTGCGACGAAGCCCACCGCATCCGGGAGACGTCGGTCAACCGCTTCACCCGCTCGGCCCAGCGCCAGGGTGCCCGCTCGCAGCTGGAGGAGCTGCTCGCCGCGGCCCGGGTGCCGGTGTTCCTGCTCGACGAGCACCAGGTGGTGAAGCCCGGGGAGCTGGGCAACGTTGACATCATCACGACGTACGCCAAGAAGCTGAACCTCGAGGTCGACGTCGTGTCGCTGCATGACCAGTTCCGCTGCGGTGGCAGCGAAGCCTACGAACGGTGGGTCCTCAGCCTGCTGGGTCTCACCTCCCAGCCGCCCGCCGGATGGGAGGGAGACGGCCGCTTCGACCTGCGGCTGGCCGAAACGCCGGAGGAGATGGAGTCCTTCCTCGCGGCGAAGCAAGCGGCCGGCGAGACCGCTCGCATGGCCGCCGGCTATTGCTGGCCGTGGAGCGATCCCCGGCCCGACGGCACGCTGGTCAGCGACGTCCGGGTCGGCGGCTGGTCGCGGCCGTGGAACGTCAAGAGCGACCGTAGCGTCGGCGACGCGCCCGGCAGTCCCTTCTGGGCCACGGATCCACAGGGCTTCGGCCAGGTCGGCTGTGTCTACACCGCGCAGGGCTTCGAGTACGAATGGTCCGGCGTCATCATCGGACCCGACCTCGTCGCGAGGGGCGGCCGGCTGGTCACCAACCGCGACGAGTTCAAGGACCCCACTTTCCGCAGCCGCAAGACCGTCAGCGACGCCGAAGCCGACCGGCTGATCCGCAACACCTACAAGGTGCTGATGACCCGGGGGATGCGCGGCACCGTCCTCTACGCCGTGGACGCCGAGACCCGGGCCTTCCTGGCCGGGCTGATCAGCGCGCGCCGAGGGCTGGAGACCGTCTACCGGTAGCCGTGGCGCATTACGGTTTGCGGGCCACCCCGACCAGGTTGTGCAGCGGCGGCGTCCCGCCCGGGTCGAGGCGCCAGCGGGTGACGTCGACCAGGCCCGGCTCGACCAGCTCCAGGCCGGCGAAGTAGCCGGCGATCTCCTCCGGGCTGCGCATCGCGTACGGCGGGTTGGCCGTCGCGTTCCAGATCTTCATGACCTCGTTCAGCTCGGGGTTGGTGTTGGTGCCGTCGACCACCACCAGGTAGCTGCCGGGGGCCAGGGCGTCCATGATCCGCCGGACGATGGTCTGCGCCTCCTCGGCCGTGGGCAGGTGGGCGAGGATGCCGGAGAGCATCAGCGCGACCGGCTTGCCGAAGTCCAGCGTGCGGCCCGCCTCCCGGAGGATCGTCGCCGTGTCGCGCAGGTCGGCGTCGATGTAGTCGGTGGCGCCATCGGGGCCGCTGGTCAGCAGGGCGCGGGCGTGCACCAGCACGAGCGGGTCGTAGTCGACGTAGACGATGCGGGATTCCGGGGCCACCTCCTGGGCCACCTCGTGGGTGTTGTTGGTGGTGGGCAGCCCGGTGCCGATGTCGAGGAACTGCCGGACGCCCGCCTCGCCGGCCAGGAACCGCACGGCCCGGTTGAGCACGGCCCGGTCGGCGCGGGCGATGTCGACGATGATCGGGTACTCCTTCGCGATCTGGTCGCCGAGGTCCCGGTCGACGGCGTAGTTGTCCTTGCCGCCGAGCCAGTAGTTCCACACCCGAGCCGTCTGCGGAATCGTGGTGTCGATCTTCGACGCCTCTTCCTCGGACAACTCTGTCCCGTCGGTCATGAGCCATGCCCTTCGTCTATGACTGTCCATTGTGGATCAGCGCCAGGATGGTCGAGGTCATCGATGATCCGGGCCAGGATGCGCGGGGTGTCCGCCAGGGGCGCGGCCTCGACGAAAAGCCGGTTCACCGCGTCGAAGTAGAAGTCGACGTCCGCGCGGCCGTCCAGATACAGCGCACTGGTGAGCTGCTCGAGGTACACCAGGTCGGGCACGTCCTGCTGGGGGAACCGCAGGATGGTGAACGAGCCACCGGCCGCGGCGTGCCCACCGGCGGCGAGCGGGAGCACCTGCAGCCGGACATGCGGCACCTTGGTCACGATGGCGATCAGCGCCTCGAGCTGGTCCCGCATGACCCGCGGGCTGCCGACCGGGCGGCGCAGCGCCGCCTCGTCCACCACCGCCCACAGCTTCGGCGGGTGCGGCCGGCTGAGGACCTGCTGCCGTTCCACCCGCAGCCGGACCCGGCGGGCGATCTCCTCGCGTCGGCCGGCGCCGGGCCCGAGCGGGATGACGGCCCGGGCGTACTCCTCGGTCTGCAGCAGACCCGGGACGAACTGCACCTCGTAGGTGCGGATCAGCGCGGCCGTCGCCTCCAGGCCGAGATAACGCTGGAACCAGTTCGGCGTCACGTCGCTATAGGAATGCCCCCAGCCCGGCGCATTGGCTTCGCGGACGCGGGCCAGCAATGCCGCCCGTTCCTGATCGTCGTGGATGTCGTAACAGGACAGCAGGGCGAGGACATCGCGTTCCGCGAAACCGTCCCGGCCCAGCTCCATCCGGCGGATCGCCGGTTCCGCGCAGCCGCTCACCGCGGCGGCCTCGGCCCTGGTCAAACCGCGTTCCTCACGCAATCTGCGGAGATAGGCGCCGACAAGAATGCGTACGGCGGTCGGGCCGTCACCGGCCTGCTCCTGCTGGGATGATCTGCCCACCGCACACCTCCGGCCCTTTTCCCGACATCCAGCATGCCACCGTCCCGCGACCTGAGCCACCGGCCGGGCCGTCAGCCGAGCAGGCGCAGCAGGGTCCCGGCATCCCGCACGGCGTTGCCTCCGCCGTCGTTATTGAAATAGACGTAGACCTCTCTGCCCTGACCGTTCCACTCCCGAATACGATCGGCCCACCAGCCGAGATCGCCCGCGGGATACGAGCCGGCATAGAGCTGATCGGAGTCCGGCTTGTGCATGCGCAGGTACACAAAGCAGGCGGTGGCCCGGAGCACGCACGGCAACCGGGCGCCGCTCATGACGCAGTAGCCGACCCCGCGCCGAAGACGCGTCAGACCGCGCGGCGCTCGTGCGGCAGGCCTGCTCGACTCAACTCGGCAACTGAGCGTGGAGGAATGTTGACTCCGGCACGGTGAACGTGAACCCGACCGGCGGTGGCTCGCTCGCCGTACCGGTCACCGGCGTCGCCACGCTGACGACCACGACCTTCCCGCTGGAGAAGATCACTGCCTACCTGGTCACCGGCGCCACCGGCGGCGTCAAGATCACCGGTAAGGGGCATGACCGGCACCGTCTCGGCCGACTTCGACTTCGAGGGCGCCGACGGCGACGTGACGCCGACCTGCACGGTCATCTCGGACACGACCGCCTTCTGCCACCTGGCCATCACGGCGGCGCCGACCACCCCGGTCGCGGCGGTCACGTTCGCCCCGAAGGCGCAGAACGGCGTTGCCGCGGCGGACTTCGTGCCCACCGCGAGCGGCGTACTGATCTCCACGAACCTCGTCTGACGGCTCAGCTCGGCTTCAGCGGATGCCCGGGTCCTCACGGACCCGGGCATCCGCCTGTCCGGCCCTTCGCGACGGTCAGCGCCCGGCGCCGCCCAGGTAGCGCAGGGCGGCGGAGACCCGGCGGTTGCTGCCCGGGTCGGTGGGCAGGTCCAGCTTGCGGAAGAGGCTCTTGGTGTGGGTGGCGACGGTGGTCATGCCGATGTGCATGCGTTCCGCGATGCCCCGGTCGGAATATCCCTGCGCGAGCAGGGCGAGCACGTCACGCTCCCGGCCGGTCAGCCCTTCGAGAGCGGTGCCGGGGGTACGGACGAGCTCGCCGACCAGCACGGGATCCACCACCACTCCGCCGTCGCCGATCCGCCGCAGCGCCTCGTCCAGCACCGACGCGTCCAGCACGGTCTGCTTGAGCAGGTAGCCCGCCCGGCGCTCGCCGTCGAGGAGCCGCTGCGCGTACGCCGGCTCGGCGTACTCGGAGAGCACCAGCACGGCGACCGCCGGATGTCGGCGCCGCACGTCGGCGGCGGCCCGCAGGCCCTCGTCGGTGTAGGTGGGCGGCATCCGGATGTCCAGGACCACCGCGTCCGGCCGGTGCCGGGCGACGAGGGTGCGCACCGCGTCGCCGTGCCCGACGGTCGCGACCACCTCGTGTCCCAGGTCGGTGAGCAGCGCGCACAGCCCCGCCCGGAAGACCGGGTGATCGTCGGCGACGATCAGCCGCACGGCAACTCCATCCGCAGCCGGGTGCCGCCACCCGGCGGACTGTGCAGGGAGAGTTCGCCGCCGAGCGCCGCCGTCCGGTCACGCAGGCCGGTGACGCCGGGCCCGGTGGTGGCGCCGCCGCGTCCGTCGTCGGCGACGGTCAGCCGGAGGTGCCCGCCGGCCGCGGTCACCGTCAAGGTCACCCGGGTGGCGTCCGCGTGCTTGACGACGTTGGCCAGGGCCTCACAGGCGACGAAGTAGGCGGTCGCCTCCACGGCTGCGGGCAGCCGGGGGACCGGTTCCGTCAGCACCACCCGGGCCGGCACCGGGCAGCGCCGGGACAGCTGGTCGAGGGCCGCGGAAAGGCCGTCGCTGGTCAGCACGGCCGGATGGATGCCACGGGCCAGCTGGCGCATCTCGGCCAGCGCGGTGCGCAGCGCTCCCTGCGTCTCCTCCAGCAGCGCGAGCGTGCTGTCGTCCGCGCCCTCGAGCCGGCGCCGCAACAGCTGGACGGCGAGCCCGGCGGCCAGCATCTGCTGCTGCGCGCCGTCGTGCAGGTCCCGCTCCAGCCGTCGCCGGGCGGTGTCCTGGGCGGCGACCAGGCGGGCGCTCGTTTCCCGGGCCTCCAGCAGCCGGCCGCGCAGCTCGGCCTGCAGCCGCGCGTTCTCCAGCACGAACCGGACCGCCTCGGCGACTGCCTCGAGCAGCGTCGGCTCCTGCCGCAGGCTGCGGTCGTGGATGATCACCGCTTGCGGGGCGTCCGGATCGCCGATCAGCGTCGCGGTCCGTTCGCCGGCCGCCGGGTCGCCGCCCGCATCGCGGCCGGGCAGGGTGAGGCGGATGCCGTCGGCGGCGCGGAAGCCGTCGCCGTCCGCGAGTCCGAACTCGGCGAGCGGGTCACCGAGGGTGCGGGCGAGTGCGGGCCGCAGCCCGGCCACGGGAGTGCCCGCCAGCTCGCGCACCAGGTGGGCGACGGCCGCCTCGTCCCACCGTTGCCGGGCCAGCCCGGCCACGAACGTGACGGGCACCCCGATGACGCTGACCGCCTGGGTGAACTCGACCATCGGCACCGGGATCAGCAGGCCGGCGGCGTGGAAGAGCACCACCTTCAGCTGCCACAGCGCGAAGACCAGCCCGAACAGCCCGATCCCCAGTACGGGCAGCAGCAGCACCCGGCGTTCCCGCGGGCCGGACCGGCGGACCCGGCGCGCGAAGATGACCATGCCGACCAGCACCGCGAGCACCGAGATCACGCCGTTCAGCTGGAGGGCCAGCGGCAGCCATGACGGGCGGCACGCGAAGATCACGCCGATGGCGAGGCTCACCGGGTAGGCGACGGCCAGGTAGACGCGTACCGGCCGGTCCCGGAGCCGGCCGACCGGGTAGGTGAGCAGGGTGTGCGCGCCCAGCGGCAGTTGCAGGCCGAAGAACAGCGGCGCGATCACCTGGAGCAGCCCGAGCGCCGGGGTGCCGTCCGCGAGTCCGAGACCGCCGGGGGAGTTGCCGGCCAGCACCACGCCCAGGGCGAGCATCAGCCGGCCGATCGGTGCGTGCGGACGCAGTCGGGTGGCGAGGTAGCCGGTGAGCAGCCAGGCCAGCATCTGGATCAGCTCGCCGGCGCTGTACCAGAGCCCCCGGGTTCCCCATCGGACGATCAGCACCGCGTCCAGGGCGGTCAGCAGCAGCCCGGTCGCGAGCAGCGCCACCGGGACGGCATGACCGGTCACCGGGGCGGGGCGGTCAGGCACGGCGCGATCATGCCACCCCCGTCTGCGCATAACGCGCAAATCCCCCCATTTTCGGGGAGGTGTCGGTGCCCGTCGAGCGGCCAATCTGAGCCCGGACAGCACGTCCACGTCACGTCATCAGGGGGAAGCATGATCATCAAGGAGAGGGCCGGCGCCACCAGGGGCACGCTCGTGGCGGCGGCAGCGCTCGGGCTGAGCGCCGCCCTGCTGCCGCCCACGGCACCGGTCGCCGCGGCAACCGGCTGGAGCTACGCGAACCTCAGCACGTTCATCGGCGCGCCCGTCGCGCACGGCCCGCAGTGGGGCTTCACCACCCGGCTGGCGGGAGAGAGCAGCGAGGGCGGCCGGGTCGTCTACTTCACCACCACGGGGCACATCCAGGAGCTCACCGTCGGCCCCGGCGGCTGGCGCAGCACCGACCTCACCGCGCTGACCAAGTCACCGCCGCCCGGCGACCCGCACATCTACGGCTTCCGTACCGAGATCAGCGGCGAGAGCCCGGCCGGCCGGGTCGTCTACCGCGGCTACGACAACCACATCCACGAGCTCAGCGTCACCCACAACGGCTGGCACCACGCCGACCTCACCGCGCTGACCGGCGCGCCGGCCGCCGCCAGCGCACCGTTCGGCTACACCACCCGGCTCGACGGGCAGGGGCAGGTCGCTCGGGTCGTCTACCGGACCTCTGCGAACCGGATCCAGGAGCTGAGCATCAGCACCGCGGCCGGCGGCTGGCGCAGCACCGACCTGACGGCAGCGACCGGGGCGCCGCAGGCAGCCGGCATCCCGTACGCGTTCACCGCCCACCTGCCCGGTGACACCCCATCCGCCCGCGTGGTCTACCAGACCACGGCGGGCCACGTGCAGGAACTGACCTACGGCCGGCTCAACCGCTGGTTCACCGCCGACCTGAGCCAGATCACCAAGGCCCCGCCCGCAGCCGGGGCGCCGTTCGGCTATGTCACCGACTTCGCCGGGCAGGGGCAGGCCGCGCGCATCGTCTACCGCACCGGAACCGGGCACCTGCAGGAACTGGTCGTCGGAAGGACCGGCTACTGGAGCACTGCGAACCTGACCACCCTGATCGGCGCGCCGGCCGCGGCGCCGGGCGCACCCGTCCATGGCTACGCCACGGCCTTCCCCGGGCAGGGCAGCGTGGGTCGGGTCGTCTACCGGACCGTGTCCGGATCCATCCACGAGCTGGCTGTCCGTCCGACCGGCTGGACCAGCACCAGCCTCTCCGGGGCATCGGGCGCACCGGGCGGCAGCGCCGCCCCGACAGCCTTCGTCACCGACCTGGCCGGGCACGGCCCCGGTGCACGGATCCTCTACCCGAACGGGATCGGGCAGGTGATCGAGATCGCGGGCGGCCGCTGAGCCCCGGCCCGGACCGGGGCGAAAGCGGGCGGGGACAAGAAAAGGCTCTGATCAGACGGATATTGTCTGATCAGAGCCTTTTATCAACTGTGCGCCGCGTAGGACTTGAACCTACAACCCGCGGATTAAGAGTCCACTGATGGCCGTGCCGCCCGGTACGTTGCTGTGCCGTTCTGTACCGGAGTTTACGGCTTCGTGGCGTCGCCAGGCGCGGGCTTCTGTCTACCAGTGCCGGGCAGGGTTAACCCACGCCAGGACCGTCGATCACGCATGGATCAAGTTGTCGGGTAGCGCGGGATCATCAGCAGTACGCCATCACCTGGTGCTAGGACCTGCGCCTGGCGCCTCGCGTGAGTAACGCACCGGACGGTCGATCATGCATCGATCACACTGGGCGCCGGCCGGACGCTTACCCGGTGGGTGGCCCTCGACGCCTTGATGCGGCCCACGACCAGAACGCTGGCCTCACCGGCGCATTTATCTGCCGAATGGCGGGTCGTGGCTACTGTGATCTTGCCGCTCTCTTGCGGGTAGAGGGCTTGTCCGATGCCGCTGACCATGGCGCGGGGAGGCATCCGTGCCGTGGCCGCAAGGGTGTTCTCGCCGTGCCGGGACCCGGTCATCGTGACGACCGTCTTCGAAAGGTACGCAGACGCCATCGTTGTGCGACTGCGTGAACCAGGGCCAGGACGAGCATCAGAGGGTTGTCGACTGCTTGACAGTCGGTAGCGGTCTGGCTTGCGGTCCTGTCACATTGGCTCGGTGATCAAACTCCGCCGTTTCGCCGTCGGCGCACTCGCCGCGATAATGCCAATCCTCGTGGTGGCCCGGCCGGCCGAGGCCGCTCCTGACCGCGATCGAATTCACACGGTGATGCGCCTGTGCGACTCGACCGGCTGTTACGTCGCCTGGGCGGTGCGCGACTCGGACGGTGACGGGGCATGCGACGCAGACGAGATCATGGCCGGCACCGACCCGCACGATCCGAAGAGCCGACCGTCGCTCACCCCTGTTCTCGAACTGGGTCTGATTCGCCAACTGCCCTCGTTCGAGGCCGGCCGGGGCGTGTTCATCGCGTTCCCCGCGGACATCATTGCCGCGATCGCGAAGGGCGGAACCGATCCGCTCGGCGCGTTCCCGCTGCATGACCGGGCTGATTCGCTGACCAGGGCCGGCATCGACGGGGACGCTGTCAAGGCGGCCGGGATCAACCTTTCCCGCGACGGCTTGACGATGGGCCTGGGCGAGGTGGGCACGCCTGAGGCCCCTGCCGGGATGCGGATCGGCGGGATGGACGCCAGCCTTGTGGGCTATTTGGGAGCGGGCGGCGTGACCATCCCCGGGGCCGAGCACGGCGGGGTCAAGTCGGTGCGGGCCGTCGGCGGCACCGGGTCGGAGACGATCTTCAACGACGGGGCGACCCGGACGGTCACCTCCACCGAGGGCGGGCTCCCCGGCGACCACCGCACCTCGTCGACCAACCCGGACGGTTCACCGGGTCAGTCGACCGAGACGCAACACCAGCCGCTTTCCAAGGACGGCGACGTCACGGTGGACAGTTCCCGCGAGGTGGCCTGGAACCCCGACGGCACTGTCGATTCAGTCACCTATGTCACCGAGCGCACCAGCCCCGACGGCAGCTCGACGCGCACGACGGATGCCGTCATCTTCGAACGTGACAAGGACGGCAACGTCACCAGCGAGACCCATGTGACCGTTGTGGAAACCGAGCACTCGGACGGCTCCGCGTCGACCGGTTACGCGGTCGAGCAGTGCGACGCCGGCGGCGACAACTGCCAGCTCGTCGACTACGACTACACCAACAACTCGTACACGAACCCGGACGCGGACAACACCACCTTCGTCAGCATGGATGTGGTGGAGCAGAAGCTGCGGGTCCGGGGTGCGGCGATCACCGTCGTCGAGAACTGGGCCGCGCCCGGCAACGACAACCCGCAGTACCCACGCGACCGTTCCACCATCGCCCTCATCGACGACGAACTGAACCAGACGTTCCTGCTCGTCGATCCGCTTCGCGTCACCAAGGCTCAACCCGAGATCCGCGGCGATCTGCCCAACCCGTACCAGGATGCCGGCGGCTGCTGGCCGAAGTGCTCCTGAACCTCGATCTCATGCCGTCGGTGAGGTCCGCAGCTGTGGGCCTCACCGACGTCTCACAAAGATCAAGGGCGCATAGCCGATAAGCTATACGCCCTGGTGATGCTTGGTGCGCCGCGTAGGACTTGAACCTACAACCCGCGGATTAAGAGTCCGCTGCTCTGCCAGTTGAGCTAGCGGCGCTCGCTGACAACGCAGAAACATTAACACGGTGATCCCGGGAGCCTGAAATCGGCCCTCCCGCATGATCGTCTTGGCGAGTCCCACCGTCGGGAGGACCCCCTGCGTTGCGCGGGTAAGGCAGGATGTGCCCCGCGGAACGTGGGATCGAGGATCAAGGATGGTCGGCATGCGACGCTCGCTCGTGGCAATTGTGGCGTTGGTGGTGGTCACGCCGCTGGCGCTGGCTGGTTGCAGCGGTGATGAGGACAAGCCGGCCCAAGCTGCCTGGGTCGGTGCTGCGCCCTCCACCGCTCCCTCCGGCGGCGTGCCCGAGTCCGGTGTCACCGAGTCCGGCCAGACCGGCGGCGCCTCCGCTGTCTCGCTCAGTGTGACTCCCGCCACCGGCAAGAAGGGCGTACCGGTCAGCGCCGAGATCGGCTTCACGGTCTCCGGCGGCAAGGTGACCAGCGTCGCACTGAAGGATTCTTCCGGTAAGTCGGTTTCCGGGTCGCTCCGCGAGGACGGCTCGGCCTGGGTGCCGAACAAGCCCCTGAAGACCAGCAAGAAGTACGAGGCCACGGTCACCGCGGTCGACGCCGCCGGCGGCACCAAGACCGCCAGCACCTCCTTCACCACCATGGGCAAGCCGTCCCGGGAGACGGGCACCGGCCTGTACCTCTTCGACGACCGGACCTACGGCGTTGCCATGCCGGTCGTGGTCGAGTTCAACCCCGGCATCAAGAAGAAGGACCGGGCCGCCGTCCAGAAGCGGATGTTCGTCAAGACCTCGCCCGCGCAGCCCGGCACCTGGTCGTGGACCTCGAGCGGCACCCAGGCCTACTACCGGGCCCCGGAGTTCTGGAAGTCCGGCACCGAGCTCGCCGTCCGCATCGCCGTCGGCGGCCTGCCGACCGGTGGCGGCCGGTACGGCGACCAGGACCGCGGCGCGACCGCCAAGATCGGCCGCAGCTTCGTCATGAAGGTCGACAACAAGACCAAGAAGATGACCGTGGTGCAGGACGGCAAGACCGTCCGCACGCTGCCGGTCAGCCTCGGCAAGAAGAGCACCCCCTCCTCCAGCGGCACCATGGTCGTCATGGAGAAGAAGGCGGCCACCGTCTTTGACACCACCGCCGAGCTCGGCCCGGACGAGGGCTACCGCACCGAGATCGAGTACGCCCAGCGCATCACCTGGAGCGGTCAGTACATCCACTCCGCCCCGTGGTCGGTCGGCGCGCAGGGTCGCCGAAATGTGTCACACGGCTGTGTCAATGTGTCCCCGTCGAACGCTCGCTGGCTGTTCGACAAGACGCTGATCGGTGATCCCATCACCGTTCGGGGTACTGGGGACAAGCTGGCCGCCGGCAACGGCTGGACGGCCTGGGACGTGAGCTGGAAGGAGTTCATCAAGGGCAGCGCGCTGCCGGTGCCGGCCGAGTTGGCAGCTCAGGGCGGTGCCTGAAGTTGAAGCGTAAAGTGGGTTCGGCTGCTTGAACCCTGGCCGCGACCCCACCCTCCGGGGGCCGTGGCACGAAACCGGGATTGGTGGCCCGGCATCCATGGAGGAAGATGGGCGCCGGGACGACAGCGCGGTGAGAGGGATCATGGGACTTCGTGGAGAACGGTCGACGAGCGCGGACGCGCTCCGACCGACCGGCCGGGCCGGGCGACGGCCCTGGCGGGTCGTCGTGGCGGCTCTGGCGGCCGCGACCGTGCTGGTCACTGCCGGTTGCAGCGGCGACGACGCCGACAAGCCCTCCTGGCAGGGCGGCGCCCCGGGTGACGGCTCGGCAGCTTCCGGTGCTCCCTCGCCCGAGCCCACGCTGAGCACGGTGGCGGTGACCTCACCGGCCGCCGACGCCAAGGACGTGGCCGCGGCCACCGAGATCACCTACGACACCGAGGACGCCGAGAACACCTCCGTCGAGGTGAAGGACGCCGAGGGCGCCGAGGTCAAGGGCACCCTCGACAAGGACAAGAAGGTCTTCACCCCCGCCAAGGCGCTCGGCTGGGGCAAGACCTACACGGTGACGGTCAACGGCACCCCCTCCGGCGACAAGGGCGGCTCCACGACCAGCACGTTCACGGTCATGAAGAAGCCGTCGAAGCTGGTCCGGGTGACGAGCTTCCTCGGCGACGGCCAGACCGTCGGCGTCGGCATGCCGATGATCGTCAGGTTCGGCCGCTCGGTCCCGGAGGACTACCGCGACGACGTCCAGCGCCGCCTGACGGTGACGGCGTCGCCGGCCCAGGAGGGCATCTGGCACTGGACCAGCCCGACCGAGGTGCACTACCGCCCGAAGACGTACTGGAAGGCCTACACCAAGATCTTCTACAAGGTGCAGCTCGCCGGCGTGCCGATGGGCGACGGCTGGTACGGCCGCTCCGACCTGACGGTGGACCTCAAGGTCGGCCGCTCGCTCGTGATGACGGTCTCCAACAAAACCAAGAAGATGACCGTCAAGCAGGACGGCAAGGTCGTCAAGACCATCCCGGTCAGCCTCGGCAAGAAGAAGACCCCCTCGTCGAGCGGCACGATGGTCGTGATCGAAAAGAAAGAACACACCGTCTTCGACACGACGAACGAGCTCCCCGAGGGCGAGGGCTACCGCACCAAAATCGACTACGCCCAGCGCATCACCTGGAGCGGCCAGTTCATCCACGCCGCCCCATGGTCCGAGGGCGTCCAGGGCCGCACCAACGTCTCGCACGGCTGCGTCAACGTCTCCATGGCAAACGGCAAGTGGCTCTTCTCCCGCACCATGCTCGGCGACCCGATCACGGTCAGCGGCACCGAGGAGAAGCTGAAGAACGGCAACGGCTGGACCGACTGGAACATGAGCTGGGAAGAGTACAAAAAGGGCAGCGCCATCTGAGCGCTCTCAGTCACCGCACTCACGCGGGCCGGTCGCTTCCCGACCGGCCCGCGCGCCGTTTCCGATCCGACACACTTACGCTGTGTCGATGCTGCGCTCACCTTCTGCTACGTTGCTCGTCGCCTTGCTCACCGCGGCCCTACTGACAGGCTGTTCCGACCCCGCGACCCAGCAGCCACCAACCGCGGCCCTGAGCGCCGCACCGGCCACCTCGGCCGACGACCCACCGGGCGCAATCGCCTGCGGCAAGGCGATCCGCGCAGTCCGCGAAGCCACACTGATGAACCCAGGCATCATCACCGACATCACCAACGCGGCCGCCACCGCCGACGCCCCGGTAGCCGACGCGGCCGCACGCCTGTCAACGGCCTACACCGACGCGGTAGCGGCCCACAACAAAAACACCGAACCAGACGCAATAGCCGCAGTAAGCGCCGCAGCGGCCGAACTGGTAGAAATCTGCAACGACTCCGGCCTGGAAACCGCAGGATAAAACCATTTTTCCGTTACGCGCAGCGGCGACCTCAACCGCAACACAGCGCCGGACACCTCAGTGGGCCGGCTGGGGCATCGGTCCAGCCCGGCGATCCACCACCGGGCTGACCCGTCACCCAACCCCACCCCGGCTCCGTCGTGCCGCGCTTCTCGCCCGGCGCGCTCCTGTTGTGCGGCAGTTCGTGGGCGGCGGCGGCCTCGCCGGTGCACTTCTCGCCCGGGTTGGTCTGCCCGAGTGGGTCCCGCCCTACTTGGTCCACGCCCTATTTGGTCCACGCCCTGTTTGGCGTGCTGGGTTGGTCTGCGCGGTTGATCCGCAGGGGTTGATCCCGGCCTGGTCGATCTCGGCCTGGTCGATCTCGGCCTGATTGGTCTAGGCCTGATTGGTGTCGGCCTGATTGGTGTCGGCCTGGGTGGTATGTCCGGGTAGGTATCGCCGGGTTTGGTCTCGCCCGGCGCAGTCCCATCCCACCTGGCGCAGTCGGTCCCGCCAAGTGCGTCCGGGCTTGACCTGGCTCGGCCGGTCCGCTCCGCCGGTCCGCTTCGCCGGTCCGCTCGGCCGCGCTTCCATCCGGAGCAGTCCGGCGAGCCCTTGCGCGGTGCAGTTCGGCCCGCTTCCGCCGCTCGAACCAGGCCCGCCTCGCCGCCGGGCCCGGCGTAGTTCGGCCGGCCCGGCCCGGCGTAGGTTCGGCCCTGCAGGATGCATTCGGTCCGCACTCGCGCCCGGTGTGCTGCCGCTTGGGTGCTCCGCCCGGTCCGCTCACGGCCAGTCTGGTCCGCCTCGTCTGGTCCGCCTCGTCCGGTCCGCTCCGGCCTGGCCAGTTCTCGCCCGGTGCAGCCCGGTGCAGCCCGGTGCTGCCCGGTGCTGCCAGGACTCACGACCATGCCGGCACTCGACGCCATCCGCCTGCGCGCCTGCCCGGTCGCGGTGCCGCCCGCATGCTCGCGGTGCCCGGTTGCTCGCCCGGTTGCTCGCCGTGCCCGCGCGCTGGCGGTGCCCGCATGCTCGCGGTGTCGCCCGGTTGCTCGCCGTGCCCGCGCGCTGGCGGTGCCCGCGCGCTCGCGGTGCCCGCACGCCCGCGGCGGCTGCCGGCACCCCTATCGGTCGATTCCGATCCACCCGCGTCGTTTCCTGCCGACCGTCGCGATCACCAGGATGAGCTCCCCAATGCCGCCCGCTGGCGCCCAGAGTCGCATGTGGAGCGCGACGAACCCCAACGCCCGGCCGGCAAACCCAGCGCCGCCACGACCCTCACCGCTTCCGCCACCCAGGACCCCAGCAGCATTGACCGAGCACCGGGGCCACCCCGCGGCAGAAAGCACCACTATGGACTCCAAGAACCTGCGATGAAGCACGTGCTCACGCTCGCTACCGTGGCGCGGGTGAGTGTTGAGGAGACGTGCGCGACCTATCTTGAGCTTGCTGACCGCCACGCGCCCGGACTTGTGCAGGGCCTCTACCTTCAAGGCTCGATCGCCCTCGGCGACTACCGCCCCGGCACCAGTGACATCGATTTTGTCGCTGTTGTCTCCGGTCCGCCCGATCTCCGCGCGCTTGAAGTCATTCACGCCGGCCTCCGGCGGGTGCACGGCCGCACCTGCTTCGACGGCCTCTACGTCGAGCCCGGCGACCTGCGACGACCTCCCTCCGCCCGGCCGCTCGGGCCGGCCGTCCACGAGTGGCGCGTTCAGCCCTCGTCCGCTTTTGAGCGGAATCTTGTCACCTGGCACGTGCTCGCTCAGAGTGGTGTCGCGGTTCGCGGGCCGGCCGTGGGTGAGCTCGGCGTGCACACCGACTGGCCGGCGCTCGCCGTCGCCACGCGGGACAACCTTGCCGGGTACTGGACCCGCTGGCGTGACGTCGCCGCTCGGGGGCCGGTCGGGTTCAGTGCCCAGGGCACCTGCTGGGGTGTGCTCGGCGCCGCCCGGGTGCGGCACACGCTCGCCGCCGGGCGGGTCACCTCCAAGACCGAGGCTGCCCGGTACGCCCTGGAGACGTACGACGAGCGGTGGCATCGGATTGTCCGGGAGGCCTTGCGGATCCGGGTCGGCGGGCCGGCGCTTTATCGCACTCCGTTCCGCCGGCGCGCCGACCTGATCGACTTTCTCGGGGTGGTGCTCAGATGACGCTCGCGTGCGCGGCGATGATGCGCCAGCCGTGGTCGGCGTCGTGCACCCATGTTCGGGTGTAGCGCATTCTTGCCTCGAACGGGTTGCCGTTGATGCTGCCGCGCAGGCTGCCGAGGAACCAGGTGATCCCGGTTTCCCCCGCGACCAGCACGGTCAGGTCGTCCTCGTGCAGGGCGTCGATCACCTGCGTGCCGGTGCGGTGCACGCGCAGGTCGTCCTGCTTGCCGTAGAGCGCGCCGTCCGGGCCGGTGAAGACCAGCCGGTCGTCCAGCAGTTCGTCCAGCGCGGCCACGTCCGACGCCAGCTGGGCGGCCTGCAGGCGGCGTTCCGCGGTACGGAGCTCGTTCTCGGTCACCGGTACCTCCCGCCCTGACGCTAGGGCATCGCCTGCCGGGCCGTGACGAAGGGGAGCAGGTCGAAGGCGAACCGGCTGTAGGTGATTTTTCCGGCCACCACGGTCAGGCACTCCGCTCCTGGGCACTGGCTACGAGAGCGGAGCTGGTGTCGTACCTCAGCAGGGCTTTGTCGTTGTCGCCGAAGGCGGCCATCAGGGTGGCGCCGAGCAGGGAACGCGTGGTAGGCGTCGAGGCCCTCGATGCGCCCCGCCGGGACGCCGTTACCTGGCTGCAGCACTGGCCCGACACGCTGCTGGAGCACATGCCGGATGACGCGCCCGGCCCCGAGGCCTGGTCACGACAACGCGGCGCTGGGCCGGCTCGGCCCGGTGGCCGCCGGCGGGGTCACTTCGGCTGGATGAGCCAGTTCCACGCCCGGCGCAGCCCGTCGCCGAACGAGTCGTCGGCCTTCTCCAGCGTCTCCTCGCTGGGCTCGGGCAGCTCGGCGGCCGGGACCGCGACGATTACGCCGTGCTCGAAGAGGCCGTCGATCTGGGGTGCCGCGGCGTACCGGTGGCCGCCGGCGGTCTTGATGACCAGGCCCTGGAAGATCTCGTTGCGGTCGTCCGAGAGCACGTGCGCGACCTCGCCGGCCTTGTCGCCCGCGCGGTCGTAGACCGGCGTGCCGTCGGCGAGGACCAGGAACGACTGCGGGGCACCGAGGTCTTCGGGTGCGGTGTTGTCCGACATGGTCCTGTTGGTACCCCGCTCGGATGCGGGGTAACCGGCGGTCAGTCGCCCGGTGGGAGCAGCGCGACCTCGCGGTAGAAGCGGTCGATGGTACGGACCGTCGCCTCGAACTCGTCCAGCCCGAACGGCTTGGTCACGTACGCGTTCGCCCGGTGCTGGTAGCTCGACGCGATGTCCGGCGCCGCGCCCGAGGTGGTCAGGATGACCACCGGGATGGTCTTCAGCCGCTCGTCGGTCTTGATCGCCTCGAGCGTCTCGCGGCCGTCCATCCGGGGCATGTTCAGGTCGAGCAGGATCAGGTCGGGGCGTTGCGCGTTCTCGTACGGCGCGGAACGTTGCAGGTAGTCGAGGGCCTCGCGGCCGTCCGCCACCCGGTTGACCGTCGTCTGCTGCTCGGCGCCCTCGAGCGCCTCCGAGATCATCAGGGCGTCGGCATCGTCGTCGTCGACGACAAGAATCTCGAGACTCCGCACCGCTACCCCCTTGTTTGCAGTTCGGCAAGCATAGGGGGTGCCGATGCCTATAGCTACAGCCCCGCCGGAGGTGGTCAGGAGCCGCTCGCTACGGCAGGCTGGTGAACCACTCGGCGACCTGTGGTGGCGCCAGGTCGAAACCGGTGGCGCGGGCGCCCGCCCAGTTGACCCCGATCAGCAGGCCGTCGCGCTCCAGCCCGGGCAGCCAGCTGTCGAGCCAGGCGCCCACCGGGATCTCCACCACGGCGAAGTCCCGGTACGCCGCGACGGCGCCGACCACCCGCTCGGCCCGGGACGCCTTGGACCAGAACGGCATCGCGCGCCGGCCGGCCGGGTCCGCCGGGGCGGGATGGCCCATGGCGTCCCGGATCGACCACACCCGGCCCTCCCGGGGCACCTCACGGCGGAACGCCGCCGTATGGGCCGCGCTGAGCGACATGCCTCTCCCTCCGTCCGTGCTTGCCCCCTATGGTCGCTTGTCGAGGGGTTCCGGGTGATTTGAACGGGGATAAATCACGCCATCAGGCCCAGGCGGTGCACCAGCTTGTCGACCCGGTTTCGCGGCCCGACCAGGCTGATCGCGTGGTACGCCAGGTCCGCGGCGGCCGCCTCGCCCACCTGCCGCAGGAACTCGTCGTAGATCCGGGTGGCCTGCCCCTGGACCGGCATGTCCGCGACGAATACGCCCAGCGACTCCGCCGCGCGTACCCGGATCTCGCCCAGCCGGGCGGCGGGCGCGGCCAGCACCGCGCAGCCGGCCCAGGGCAGGCCGGGGTGGGTGTGCCCGTCGGCGTCCTTGGCGTCCGGGCCGATCAGGCCGGTCACCGCGGTGGCGGTGGCCGCGGCGACGCAGATGGCCGCGTTGGCGGCGCGGCCGGGCGGCAGCGCCTGGTCGACGACGATCACCCACTTGAGCCGGGCGGACCGGGTGGGCTCGTCGGTGCGGATCTCCTCGGGCTCGAAGCCCACCTGACTAATGCCGTTCATGAGTCATGACGGTAGGCACTTGGACGGATTCAGAGCAAGGAATCCGTACTTAATCCGGCTATGCTGGGCTGATGGTGCATCTGGACGAACTTGATACGGCGTTGCTGCGGGAGTTGCAGATCGATGCACGGCGGACCAACCGCGACATCGCCGCCGCGGTGGGCGTCTCGCCGACCACGGCCCTGGACCGCACCCGGTCGCTGCGGGAGCGCGGCGTCATCCGGGGCGCCAGCCTGACCGTGGACCTGGCCGCGATCGGCCGGCCGGTGCAGGCGCTGATCGCGGTGCGGATCCGCCCGCCGTCGCGGCAGAACATCGAGGCCTTCCGGAACTGGGCGGCTGCGCTGCCCGACACGCTGGGCGTCTTCGTCACCACCGGCTCGGAGGACTTCCTGATCCACGTGGCGGTGCCGGACAACGAGAGCCTCTACGCCTTTGTCATCGACCGGCTGACCGGGCACGCCCATGTGGCCGACGTGCGTACCTCGGTCGTCTACGAGCACCTGCGCAACGACCGGATCAGCCCGGTCCGGGAGGCGTCCTAGAGTCGCCGGATGGACATCAGAGAGGCGACCGCGCAGGACTGGCCCCGGATCTACCCGTTCTGGTCGGAGATCGTGGCGGCCGGCGAGACGTACGCGTACCCGCTCGGGCTCGGCTCGGCGGAGGCCCGGGAGCTGTGGATGGAGCAGCCGCCCGGCCTGACCGTGGTCGCGGTGGAGGGCGACGAGATCCTCGGCACAGCCAAGATGGGCCCGAACCGGCCCGGCCGGGGCGCGCACGTGGCCACCGGGAGCTTCATGGTCGACCCGCACGCAAGTGGGCGTGGCGTGGGCCGGGCGCTGGGCGAGTTCGTCGTCGACTGGGCCCGGCGCGGCGGCTACCACAGCATTCAGTTCAACGCAGTTGTGCAGGTCAACACCGTTGCGGTGCACCTGTGGCAAAGCCTCGGCTTCGAGATCATCGGTACCGTGCCGGAGGCATTTGATCATCGGTCGAAAGGCCTAGTAGGCCTCCACGTAATGGTCAAAAAGCTATGAAACTGCCCGAAACGCTCCTAAATGTCGTAGTGAGGGACAAATCACCCATAACCTCAGTCTTGTCCGGCCAGCCCTCGGCCTGACAACGACCTAGTTTCGGAGGAAATGGGATGAACAAGTCTCGGCGTATCGGGGCCCTCGTGGTCGCAGCCGTCGCATCGGTCGGCGTGTCGACGCTGGTGGCGCCCACCGCTGCGGAAGCGGCGCACCGCGGGCCGCAGCCCGTCTCCAACTTCGTGCAGCGGGTCCGGGCCAACACCGACTCCTGGGTCAGCATCCGCTGGCAGACCGACCGTCGCATCTGCGACGCCCGGGTCTGGGTGAACGGCCGGCGCGTGGACGTCTACTACCCGCGTAACGCCCGCTTCACGTCGTTCTCGCGGGGCGACTCGCTGCGCCCGGGACGCACCGACTTCACCGCGTTCCGCGTGAACGCCGGCTTCTACCGCTCCGGCGTGGCGCTGCTGCGCGCCACGATCGCGTACGACACCTGTGGTCGGCGGGACCGGACCATGCACAAGTCGTTCGGGATCGCGCTGCCGGTCATCGCGTTCCGCCCGGGCAACGGCGGCCCGATCGGCGGCGGCGGCCCGATCGGCGGCGGCGGCCCGATCGGCGGCGGCGGCCCGATCGGCGGCGGCATGGGCAACGGCGGTCACCACGGCGGCCACAACGGCGGTCACCACGGCGGCCACAACGGCGGCCACAACGGCACCGGCGGCCAGACCGGCGGCCAGACCGGCGGGCAGACCGGTGGCCAGACCGGCGGGCAGACCGGCGGGCAGACCGGCGGGCAGACCGGTGGCCAGACCGGCGGGCAGACCGGCGGGCAGACCGGCGGGCAGACCGGTGGCCAGACCGGTAACAACGGCAACCACGGCAACGGGAACAACGGCAACGGCAACGGCAACGGCAACGGCAACTTCCCGCAGCCGACCACCACCCCGACCAGCCCGGTAGCCACTCGCTGAGCGGTCTGATCCAAGAAGAAACGCGCGGAGGGCCGGCCGGCCCCCCGCGCGTTTCTCGTCTTTCCGGCTTTCCCCAAATCGCCCCAGTGTGATCGAAATCGCCATATCGTCGGCGATATTGCCGTTTCATCTGCTGAGGAGTGCACATGAGGAGTCGGCGCATCGCCACGACGGCGGTCACGGCCCTGGTCGCGACCGGTCTGGTCGCAGTTGCCACGACGAACCCCGCGACCGCGGCGGGGCCGGGTCCGCAGCCGGTCACCAGCTGGCTCGACGCGGTGCCTGCCGAGGAGCGGTCCTGGGTCTCCATCTATTGGACGACGGGCCGCAAGATCTGCGACGGGGCGGTGACCGTCACGGGGGAGGACGTCCGGATCGGCTATCCCGAGAACACCGGCACGTACACGTCGTTCTCCCAGAGCGCCAAGCTCCGGCCGGGCCGGCTGGACTACACCGCCTTCACGGTGCGACCGCGCGCCGGCGCGGAGCAGTTCCGGCAGGTCGAGGCGACGCTGAGCTACAACACCTGCGGCAGGCACGCGGTCGAGAAGGCGCAGACTTTCCGGCTGACGTTCGCTGTGCTGCCCGCCCCCGCGGCGAAGAAGTGAGGACGCGCGGCGCGTAGGTCCTAGCGGGTCGCCATGATCAGCGCGGCCGGGTCGGTGCAGACCAGATCCAGCGCCCGGGCCACCACGGCCGGGTCGTACGTCGAGGCGTGGAACGTCGCCTCCAGGTGCAGCACCCCGCCCATCTCGGACGTGGTCAGCGTGATGCCCTCGGGCCCGTTCAGCGTCGGCACGCTCTGGTTGACCCGGCCGGCCGGGTCGGCCGCCCAGGGCAGGTCGGCGAGCACGTCGTGCCGGCCCTGGTTGCTGAAGGTCAGCCGGGGGCGCGGCTCGATCGGCGCCTGCGCCGGGTACGGGTCCGGCAGCCCGGGCGCGCCGGTCACCGCGATCTTGCCCTCGCGCAGCAGCATCATGGTCAGGATCCGGCCGGTGGCCAGCTCCGCCTTCAGCGTCGTGTGGATGGCCTGCGGGTCGGTCAGGCTCGCCGGGCTCAGGAACGGGCCCATGCAGAAGTTGCTGTCGATGCTGACGTCCTGGTCCAGGTAGCGGCGGGCGTCGGCCAGGAACGTGCCACCGGACAGGTCCGGGTTCAGGCCCAGTTCCCGCAGCGCCGCGGTGAAGGCCGCGAAGGTGATCGCCGAGGTGGTGACGCCGGGCGCGTGCTCGTCGCGCCAGGTGCGCATCCGGCCCAGCACCTGCGCGGAGCGGGCGGTCTGCACGGTCAGCCCCGCCGCCCACGGCCGCATCGGCGACTCCGGCTGGTGCGGGGGCCGCGCGAAGCTGAGCCCCTCCTTCCACCGGCCCGGCTTGGTGCCGAACTGCTTCCACCAGGCCTTCGGCAACGCCCACCGGTTCCGCTCGGACGGGGCGATCACTGCGGCCCGTTCCTCGCCGGCCGCCCGGACCAGCTCCCGCAGCAGCGTGTTCACCGGGCCCGCGTCCCCGTACGCGTGCGCCACCTTCATCGCCACGTACCCGCCGCCGGCCAGGATCCGCACCGGGTGGTGGCCGCGCGGCTCGGCCTGCAGCTCCCGGGTCATCGCGTCGAAGTCGGCCGGCCCGTCGCCGAGGTCGGTGACCGCCTCCCGCACGTACGCGGCGAACGCGGGCGCGTCGAGGTGCAGCCACCGGGCGCCACCGCGGTCGAGGCGGGACACCGCCCGGTGCGTCGGGTCGGCGGCGTGCAGGCCGATCAGGGCGGTCCGCAACCGCTCGGCGGTCACCCCGGTCAGCGGGCCGACGGTACGGATGTACTCGAGCGGCAGCCAGGCGCGCTCGCGCAGGGTCAGGCCGGTGCTGGACATGATGTTCTCCTCGAGCGGGGGACGGGCGAAGACGACCCGGAGCACGGTCGGCGCGACGAGCACCGTCTCGACGGCCATCACCAGGGCCACCCAGGCGACGAGTTCGGTGAGGCTGCCGCGGCTGCCGCCGTACCAGGCGGCGACGAGCTCCGCGACGCCGGCGAAGACCGAGAAGATGCCGGCCCCGCGGACCCGGCCCTGCACCCGGGAGATCGCCAGGAAGAAGTGGTGGAAGACGAACGGCACGTAGGTCAGCGCCAGGATCATCAGCGCGGTGCCGGCCGACTCGGCGTAGCTCGCGCCGAACAGGCCCATGATCGGTTTGGCGGCGAAGACCACGACCAGCGAGGCCGGGAACCCGACGGCGAAGCAGATGGCCAGGCCCACCCGGACCTTGGAGCGCAGCGCGGCCCGGTCGCCGCTGGCCACCGCGAACAGCGTCAGCGCCACGTTGCCCGGCACCATGGCCAGGAACGACAGCACCATGAACGCGGTGTAGAAGGACGCGTTCGCCTCGGCCGACAGCACCGCGGTGACCACCAGCGGCAGTGCGGCCCGGGGCAGGTAGGTGGCCAGGTTCAGCAGGTTGTGGTCGAACGTCGCCTGGCCCCGGCCGCGGAGCAGCGCCAGTCTCGGCCGTACCGAATCGACCATGCCCTTGCGCCGCAGGGCGCGACCGAGGATCACGACCGAGAGCACCATGCCGGCGATCCAGGTCAGCAGCAGTTGGCCGCCGGTCAGGGTGAGCGGCAGCACGGCGAGGAAACCGAGCAGGGCCAGCTTGACCACCGAGAACCAGGCGTTGCGCATCAGCTGCAGCGGCCCCTGCAGCAGCCCGACCAGGGCCTCGTCCAGGACCAGCGTCATCGCGTTCAGCGCGATGCCGAAGACCAGCAGCACGGTGGCGGCCGTGCTGCCGAGCGCGTTCTGCAGGCCGGGGACGGCCAGGTGGGCGAGCGCCACGTAGCCCAGGCCGCCGAGGGTGGCGGCGCTGCCGGCCACCAGCAGGCAGGTCGAGATCAGCTCCCATTTGCGGCCGCGCAGCGCACCCAGGTCGGAGATGAGCATGGTGCCCATGCCGAACATGCCGATGGTGCCGATCAGCGTCATCGCGGAGACCGCCGCGGAGGCCTGGCCGACGGCCTCGGCGGGCGCGCTGCGGGCGGCCAGCCACCAGTACGCGAAGCCGAACAGCGAGGTGATCGCGGTGGTGGCCATCAGCGAGCCGGCGTTGAGGAACAGGTCCAGGTGGCCGCGGAGCACGGCGACCAGGCCGCCGCGGCCGGGACCCTCGGGAGAGGGATCGGCGCTTTCCGGTACGACCTCGGTTACGGTGCTTTCCACTACTACCGCCCCCAGTGCAGTGATCGAAGCCAAACGGTAGTTACCCGGAGTATTCGACTGCCACGGCGAAGCGGTGATACTCCGAACACTGTCCGGAGTGGAGACGGGGCGGACCGGGGGCGCTCGATACCCGTTCAGCGGATCTTTGGGGCGTCTGGGACCTCAGGAGTTATGCCTGGTCACGGCCGTACCATCGGGTGCCGGGGGTGAATCCCGACACGCTGGGTGACTATTCTTCCCAGACCGGCACGGACGGTAGACCGCGGGCGGCGCGGGCCGCGTCGGTGAGCTCCTGGATCAGCGCGGTCTTACCCCGCGTATACGCCGGCCCCGGGCCGAACTCGGCCATCAGCTCCCGCTTGAGCGCCGCATACCGGTCCCGGTCGGCCGGATGGGCCAGCAGGTGGTCGCGCAGCAGCCGCTCGTTACGGGTCTCCCAGCCGGCCGCGGCGACCACGTGCAGGTGGTACGCCGTGCTGTCGTAGTCCTCGCGGCGGAAGAAGAGGCGTTCCGGCATGTCGGTCGGCACCCGGCGGTAGCCGAACGTCTCCAGCGTGCTGTCGCTGATCTCGTCCAGGTCGGGAACGCTCGCCATCAGGTCGATGACCGGCTTGGCCGGCAGCCCGGGCACGGCTGTGCTGCCGACGTGCTCGATCGCCAGGAACAGCGGCGCCAGCACGACGCAGGCCTGCCGGCCCAGGTCGGCCCACCGCTGGTCCGGTTCCGAGATCGTCACAGCCAACCCACCTTCTTCAACCGGCGGTACAGGATCACCGCGGCGCCCGCCATCAGCAGCAGCACGCCCGCGTATCCGTACTTCCAGCCCAGCTCGGGCATGGACTCGAAGTTCATCCCGTAGATGCCGGCGATGGCCGTCTGCACCGCGGCGATGGCCGCCCAGGACGCAATCTTGCGCATGTCATTGTTCTGGTCCACCGAGACCTGCGCCAGCCGGGCCTGCAGGATCGAGTTCAGCAGGTCGTCGAAACCGGCAACCCGGTCCACCGCCCGCCCCAGCCGCCCCCGGACGTCCACCAGGTACGGATACAGCCCTTGCGGCACCACGTCGCGGTCCAGCAACCGCTGCAGCGGCTCCTGCAACGGCAGCACGGCCCGCTTGAACTCCACCATCTCGCGTTTGAGCTGGTAGATGTGGGCGATGTCGGGCCGCTTGCCGGCGGAGAAGGCGACCTCCTCCAGCGCCTCCAGGTCGTGCTCGACGTGCCCGGCGACGTCGAGGTAGAGGTCGACCATCCGGCTGCTGACCGCGTACGCGACCGCCCAGGGTCCCTCGGCGAGCAGGGCCGGACGCTGCTCCAGTTCCTCCCGGACCGGCCGCAGCGCGCCGGCGGCCCCGTGCCGGACCGTGATGACGAACCACGGCCCGATCAGCACCGTCACGTCGCCGGTGTCGACCACCTCGGAGGTGTCGGTCAGCTCCTCGTGCTCGACGTACCGCGCGGTCCGCAGCACCAGCCGGGTGACCTCGCCGATGATCTCGGCGCCCGGCCGGTGCCCGCCCGCGGCGGCCTGCTCGGCGGTCAGCTCGTGCAGGCCGAAGGCCCGGGCGATGGCGGCCATGGTGGGCTCGTCTGGCTCGTGCAGCCCGAGCCAGACGAACGCGTCCTTCTGCCGTTGCGCGTGCCGGGCGGCGTGGGTGAAGTGCGACTGGCCGGGCCGGCGGGCGCCCTCCTGGTAGACGGCGCAGTCGACGACGGCGTCGGGATTGCTCCGCCGGGGCTCGGGACCGGCGTGCACCGGCCGCGTCAGGCCCTCGATGAGCCGGCCGAGCCTGCGTGGAAGCGAGCGCGCCTGGCGCCGCCGCAACCCGAACATCCCGGTTCCCCCATCGTTCGCCGGCCGTGCGGGGATGACGGTATCGGTTGCCCGCCCATCCCCGCCGCACCAGTTGCCCGGGTGACCCGGAACTCAGTCCGAGCGCTGCATGGCCCGGGTGCCGACCAGCAGCCCGAACGCGCCCACCGCCAGCGCCGCCAGCGCGCCGGTCACGGTCGTCGAGGCCCAGACGTCGCCGTTGAACAGCGCGCGTTCCGCGTCGACCACGTAGGTGAGCGGGTTGCCCTTGCTCAGCGCCTGGAGCCAGCCCGGCCCGGCCTCGATCGGCAGCAGCATGCCCGCCAGCAGCAGCAGCGGGAAGAGCAGGGTCTGCTGCACGGTCCAGAACAGCCACTCCTGGTTCTTCGCCGCCAGCGCCAGCGTGTACGACAGCGAGCCCAGCCCCAGGCAGAACACGCTCAGGATGACAAGGCCGAGCAGCGCGCCGCCGAGGTGCAGCTCGAAGCCGAACGGCAGGCAGATCGCCACGATCACCGCGGCCTGCACGACCACCGGGACGATCTCCTTGAGCGCCCGGCCGATCAGCAGCGCGGGCCGGCGCAGCGGGGTGACCAGCATCCGCTCGTGCGACCCGGTCTGGATCTCGAAGAGCAGGTTGGAGCCGGTCATCGAGGTGCCGAACAGGCAGGACATCACCACGATGCCGGGCACGAACCACTGCAGGCCTATCTCGTCGGGCAGCAGCGGCGCGAACAGGCCGAGGAAGACCAGCGGCTGGACCATCGAGAAGACGACGGTGAACGGGTTGCGCAGCACGGGCCGCAGCTCACGGCTGAAGACCACGCCGGTGTCGGTGACCAGGTTGTGCATCGTTCAGACCTCCACGAGTTCGGGGCGGGCGGCGCCGCCCTCACGCAGGCTGCGGCCGGTCAGTTCGAGGAAGACGTCGTCGAGGGTGGCCCGCTTGACCTCCACGTCGGCCGGGGACAGGCCGGTGGCGCGCAGGTCGTCGAGCAGCCCGGTGACCAGGCGGGGTGCGCCCGGGACCGTGAACGTCAGCTCGGCGCCGTACCGGTGGGACTTGTGGGGGACGCGCGACGCGGCCGCCGCCGCGTCGGTCTCGTGGTCGAAGCCCAGGATGATCCGGTCGCCGACGTGCTCGGACTTGAGCCGGGCGGGGGTGTCGTCGGCGATGATCCGGCCGTGGTCGATCACCACGACCCGTTCGGCCATCGCGTCGGCCTCGTCCAGGTAGTGCGTGGTCAGCATGATCGTGGTGCCGTGCCGGGCGCGCAGCTCGACGATGTGCCGCTGCAGGTTGGCGCGGTTCTGCGGATCCAGCCCGGTGGACGGCTCGTCGAGGAAGAGCAGCTCGGGCTCGTGGATGAGACCCATCGCGATGTCCAGCCGGCGGCGCTGGCCGCCGGAGAGCGTCGACACGGTGCGGTCGGCGACCTCGCCCAGGTCGAGCGAGTCGATCAGCTCCGCGGCCCGCCGCCGGGCGGCGCCGACCTTCATCCCGTACGCGCGCCCCTGGCTGATCAGCTCGTCGCGGCCGCGCTGGCTGTGTCCGGCGCCGTTGCCCTGCCCGATGTAGCCGATCCGCTGCCGCACCGCACGCTGCCCGCGGACCACGTCGAAGCCGGCCACCCGCGCGGTGCCGGCGGTCGGCGGGATCAGCGTGGTGAGCATGCGCAGGGTGGTCGACTTGCCGGCGCCGTTCGGGCCGAGCAGGGCCACCAGTTCCCCCGGTGCGACGGTGAGGTTGATCCCGCGCACCGCCTGCACGTCCTTGAAATGCCTGGTCAGCTCGTGTGTCTCAATCATGGTTCCCACGCTAGGGTCGAATGCGGCCAGTTCTTGACCGCAATGAACGGGAGACTGACGGCATGGCGAACACGAGTGCCCGGATGCTGCGGCTGCTCTCTCTGCTGCAGACCCACCGCTACTGGCCCGGCACCGAGCTGGCCGACCGGCTCGAGGTCAGCCCGCGCACGCTGCGCCGCGACGTCGACCGGCTGCGCGAGCTGGGCTATCCCGTCGACGCGGCCCGCGGCGTCGCCGGCGGCTACCAGTTGCAGGCGGGCGCGGCGATGCCGCCGCTGCTGCTCGACGACGAGGAGGCGGTCGCGATCGCCGTCGGCCTGCGGACGGCTGCGGCGGGCGCGGTCGCCGGTTTTGAGGAGACCTCGGTACGCGCGCTTGCGAAAGTCATCCAGCTGCTCCCACCCCGGCTGCGCAAGCGGATCGACGCGTTGCAGGCGGTGACCGCGCCCGGCGTCCTCGGCGGCGGCCCCACCCTGGACGCGGCGACCCTGACGACGATCGCGCTGGCCTGCCGCGGCGAGGAGCGGCTGCGCTTCGACTACACCCCGCGCGAGGGCGCCGGCTCGTCGCGCCATGTCGAGCCGCATCGACTGGTCTCGCTCGGCCGCCGCTGGTATCTGGTGGCCTGGGACCTGGACCGCGGCGACTGGCGCAGCTTCCGGATCGACCGGCTGACCGCGCCGGCGCCGACCGGCGCCCGCTTCCGCCCGCGCGAGATCCCGGGCGGCGACCCGGTGGCCTGGATGCGCTCGCGGCTCGCCGCAGCGCCCACCCGGCACGAGGTTTCGGTCGTGATCGGCCGGGCGGCGCCGGAGGTGCAGCAGTTCGTCGGGCACTGGGGCACGGTGGCCCCGGTGTCGGCGGACAGCTGCCGGCTGCGGATGAACGTGGACGATCTGAGCTGGCCGGTCATGGTGCTGGGCACGCTGGGCGCCGACTTCGAGGTGGAGTCGCCGCCGGAACTGCGCGACCGGATCCGCACGGCGGGTGAGACGCTGCTGCGCGGCGCCGGTCGGTAGCTGGACGGATCGGCGCCCCCGTGGCGCCGATCCGCACGATGAATCTATCGATCGGCTATGACATTTTTCCGCGTTGTCCCGCCCGTGACTTATATAAGTCTGCACTGAATTGATGGCCACCATCTACGCTGCCGGGATGTCTGTCCTCAGAGTCCTCGGCACCGCGGTGGCGACCGGCGAACCCGTTGACCTCTACGCGGACGGGGACCGCTGGACCGCCGACCCGGTAAGGGATGCGGAGGCCGTACCGGTCGGCTGGGTGCTGCCGGGACTGGTCGACGCGCACACCCATCCCGGCTACCAGGAGGTCGGCGGCCCGCTCGACGACAAGGTGCTGCGTGACCACCTGCACCAGCATGTCGACAGTGGAGTGACGCTGATCCGCGCGCCCGGCCTGGCCGGTGACCCGCCGGACTGGTTCGGCACCGACCCGGACGTGCCGCGCGCCGTGCACGCCGGCCCGTGGATCGCCCAGCACGGCCAGTTCTTCGACGGCTGGGGCCGCCGCGCGAGCCACGCCGAGCTGCCCGGGCTCGCCGCCGAGCAGGCCGCCCGCACCGGCTGGGCGAAACTCATCGCCGACTGGAAGACCGACGACGAGCACCTCCCGGCCGGCGTGCTGCGCGCGGTCGTCGAGCGGGTCCATGCCGTCGGCGGCCGCGTGGCGGTGCACTCCCAGCAACGGTCCGGCGGTACGGCCGCGGTCGAAGCCGGCGTGGACTCGCTGGAACACGGCACCTGGCTCGACCCCGACCTGCTCACCCGGATGGCCGCCCAGGGCACCGCGCTCACCCCGACGCTGTCGGTGCTGCTCGGTGGCGTACCCGTGGTCACCGCCCGGCCGGAGAGCGAGTTCCGCAGCTGGTGGCTGGCCGGCGTCGCCGCGCACCCGGCGACGATCGCGGCCGCCGCCGAGGCCGGGGTGACGCTGCTGGCCGGCACGGACTCGCTGCCGCACGGCCGGATCGCCGCCGAGGTCCGCGCCCTGGCCGGCGCCGGGGTGCCGGCGCATCAGGCCCTGGGTGCGGCTTCCTGGACCGCGCGGGCGTTCCTCGGCCTGCCCGGCCTGGAGCCCGGCGCACCGGCCGACGCGGTGGTCTACGCGGCGGACCCACGCACCGATCTGGACCAGCTGGATCACCCGCTGGCGGTGATCCTGCGCGGCCGCCGGGTCCGGTGACAATGCCGGGGAAAGTGTCGGAGGTGGCTGGCATGATTCCCGGTGTGAGCGAGATGCCGGGCACCGTCGACGAGGTCATCACGCTGGCCCGGTCGGGCCGGCGGCTGAAATATCTGTACTTCTGGGGGCACCGTCCCCAGCGCGACGGCAGCATCGGCACCGGCTGCCTGAGCCAGTGGTGGCCGTCCGCGTTCACTGTGGAGGGTGTCCGCTTCGCCACGGCGGAGCACTACATGATGTGGCGCAAGGCGCTGCTCTTCGGCGACGAGGAGTCCGCGCAGCGGATCGTGGTGGCGAGCCACCCGCGCCAGGCCAAGATGCTGGGCCGCCGGGTCCGCGGCTTCGACGAGCAGACCTGGGCGGAGGCCCGCCTGGGCATCGTCACCGAGGCCGGCGAGGCGAAGTTCGGCCAGCGTCCCGAGCTGCGCGACTTCCTGCTCGGCACCGGCGAGCGGATCCTGGTCGAGGCCAGCCCGACCGACCGGATCTGGGGCATCGGGCTGGCGGCCACCGACGAGCGCACCGCCGACCCGGCCCGGTGGCGCGGGCTCAACCTGCTCGGCTTCGCCCTGATGCGGGCCCGGGAGCGGCTCCGATCCTGACCCGGCACATCCGCAAGTCCCACCCGTCGCCGCCCGACCCGACCGGCGTGTCGGCCCGGCCCGGCCGGCGTGTCGGCCCGGCCCGGCCGGCGTGTCGGCCTGGCTCGCGGTGCCCGGCCTGGCCCGCGGTGCCCGGCCTGGCCTGGGTGCTGGCCTGGCTCGCGTGCTGGGTCGGCCTGGCTCGCGTGCTGGAGCGGCCTGGGTGCCGGCTGGGTCTGGTGGTTGGTTACCGGTGGCGGGATCGGGTTGGGCGTTCGCGGATCGTGGCCCAGACGATTTTGCCGCCGGCGGTGGGGATGGCGCCCCAGGCGACCGAGTCCGCGTGCACCACGCGCAGGCCGTGGCCGCGTTCGTTGAGCGGCAGGTCGGGCCGCACCGGCCGCGGCTTGATGATCCGCGGCAGCGTCGGGTCGCGGTCCCGGACCGCCAGGTGCAGTGCCGTGCCGCGCCGGGAGAGTGACACCTCCATCTCCGTGCGGGCGTGCTCGACCGCGTTCGAGACCAGCTCGGACAGCACCGCCCGGCCCGGGTGCAGCGCCGCGCCGAGGTTCCACGCCTGGCAGGCGCCGCCGACCAGGTTGCGGGCAACGGCGGGGGAGACCGCGGAGGGCGGCAGGCGCAGCCGGACCACGTCGGTCAGCGCCCGGCTGCCGACCAGCGATTCCCGGGCCTCCGGCGCCGAACCGAAGACCGGCAGGTAGCGGTGCGCGCCGACCTGGCCCAGCCGGCGCGCGAGCGGGGAGTCGGCGGGCAGGCAGAGCGCCAGCCGGGCGGGCGGGTCGGCCGCGGTGGCCGCCTGGGTCGCGGACAGCCACACCGGCATGCTGGCGGCCGACGGGTCGGCCACGCCGGCCACGTCGATGACGATCGCGGCGGGGCTCTCGGCCAGGCAGCGGCCGATCTCCAGCGCGACCGTGGCGCCCAGCTGCGGATCCCAGTCTCCGCGGACGGTGATGTCGATGACCGCCCCGTCCACGTCGGCGGTCACCGCGACCTGGGCGCGTGCCCCGTCGAGGGCAGGCAGGAACAGGTACGGAGGGTTCTCCTCCATGAGCGCGGCCTTCCTCGGTAGGCGGCCCGGGTCCGGTTCACCCGCAGTCTCGGCCGCCGCCCGCACCCGGTCAATGCGGTTCACCCGGTCGGGGTAGGCCGTTCGGGCTTGACATGCAGGTAAATGACTGCATAACTTAGCGTGTGGATGAGGTATTCCGGGCGCTGGCCGACCCGACCAGGCGCTACCTGCTCGACCAGCTGCACGAGCAGAACGGGCAGACCCTCGCCGAGCTCTGTGCCCGGCTGGTGATGACCCGGCAGTCGGCGACGCAGCACCTGGCCGTGCTCGAGGCGGCCAATCTGGTCGCCACGGTCCGGCGGGGCCGGGAGAAGCTGCACTACCTCAACCCGGTGCCCCTGCACGAGATGCAGGAGCGATGGATCGACAAGTTCGAGCAGCCCCGGCTGCGGACCCTGAGCGCGCTCAAGCGCAGAGCTGAGGAGACCATGAGCGACCGGCCCACCTTCGTCTACGTCACCTACATCGAGAGCACCCCCGAGCAGGTCTGGGCGGCGCTCACCGACGCCGACATCACAGCGCGTTACTGGGGGCACGCCAACGTCTCGGACTGGCAGCCCGGCTCCCGCTGGCAGCACGTCCGCACGGACGGCTCGGGGGTGGCCGACGTGACGGGCACGGTCGTGGAGAGCGCGCCGCCCCGGCGCCTGGTCACCACCTGGGACGGCGAGGACGACTCCTCCCAGGTCACCTTCGAGATCGAGCGGTTCCACGAGATCGTCCGGCTCACCGTGACCCACGAGAACCTCACCGAGCGGGACCGGGCCGAGGCGGCGAGCGGCTGGGCCGCGGTGCTGGCGAATCTCAAGACGCTGCTGGAGACCGGCCGGGTTTTGTCACAGGCACCATGGACGATGGACCGGTGACGAAGCTAGGTGCGATCTTCCTGCCCCAGAACCCTCCCGAGCGACTGCGCGACATCGCCCGCGCCGCCGACGAGGCCGGCCTTGAGCAGCTCTGGCTGTGGGAGGACTGCTTCCTCAACAGCGGCATCGCCGCCGCGGCGGCGGCGCTGGCCTGGACCACCCGGCTGCGGGTGGGCATCGGCATCCTGCCGGTGCCGCTGCGCAACGTGGCCCTGACCGCCATGGAGCTGGCCACGCTGCACCGGATGTTCGGCGACCGGGCGATCGTCGGCGTCGGGCACGGCGTGCAGGAGTGGATGGGCCAGGTCGGCGTCCGGGCCGCCTCGCCGATGACCATGCTGCGTGAGCAGGCCACCGCGCTGCGGGCGCTGCTGCGCGGCGAGACGGTGACCACCGAGGGCCGGTACGTCCGGCTGGACGGCGTCCGGCTCGACTGGCCGCCGAAGGAGCCGCCGCCGCTGTTCGTCGGCGCGATGGGGCCCAAGACGCTGCAGCTCGCCGGCGAGCTGGGCGACGGCACGATCCTGGTCGCCGGCACCCCGCCGGAGGGTGTGCGCACGGCCCTGGGGCACATCGGCGCGCGGGAGGGCCACGAGGTGGTCGTCTTCGTGCCGGTCGCCATGGGCCCGTCCGCCGCCGAGCGCCTCGCCCGCCAGCAGGAGCGTCACGGCATGGACTTCGCGGGCGTGGCGGGCGACGCCGCGGCGGTCGCGGCCACCGTCGAGCGCTTCGCCGGCGCCGGGGCCACGACCGTGGTGCTGCAGCCGACCGTGGACGACCCGGATCCGGAGGCCTTCGTCCGGGCCGTCGCGACCGAGGTGCGTCCGCTGGTCGGCTGACGCGCGCGGCGTGCCGGGCGAGGTGTCCCGGCGGGCACTATCTTGTCCGGCATGCCCATTTCGCCATATCTGCACAGCCTGCGAGAGGTCGTCGGGCACCGGATGCTCCTGCTGCCCGGCGTCACCGCGGTCGTCTTCGACGACGCCGGCCGGCTGCTGCTGGGCCAGCGCGCGGACAACGGCAGCTGGGCGCTCATCGCCGGCGTCATGGACCCGGGCGAGCAGCCCGCGGAGACGGTCGTCCGCGAGGTGTACGAGGAGACCGGCGTCCACGTCGTCCCGGAGCGGGTCAGCGGCGTGCTGACCCAGCCGCCCAACACCTACCCGAACGGCGACCGGACGGAGTTCGTCGACATCACCTTCCGTTGCCGGGCGATCGGTGGCGAGGCCCGGGTCAACGACGACGAGTCGCTGGCGGTGGGCTGGTTCGCGCTGTCGGACCTGCCCCCGTTGCACGAGCTGCACCGCCGGCGCATCGAGTGGTCGCTGGCGACGGGCGTGGACGCGTGGTTCAGCGCCCCGGCCGTACCGCGGCCGTGAGCAGGCGGGCCCGGACGTGGTCGTCCTGCCAGACCGCGCCGACCAGGAAGCGCTTGGTGCCGACGATCTCGAAGCCGTTCTTGGCGTAGAACTTCGCGGCCCGCTCGTTGCGCTGGTTGACGCCGAGCCAGCAGAGCCCCGCGCCGGTGGCGGTGGCCGCCTCGACCGTCGCGGTCATCAGGGTGGCCGCGACCCCGGAGCCGTGGCTCTCCGGCGCGACGTAGAACTTGCTGAGCTCGATGGCGGTGGCCGTACCGGAATCGTCGGCGGACCGCACGGTCGCAGCCAGGTCCGGGTCCTTGATCGGCCCGCCGACCAGCATGGCGTAGCCGACCGCCGTGCCCTGGTCCTCGGCCAGGAGCACGATCCGGGACGGATCAGCCAGATACTCCGCGAAGCGGGCCTCCGCCAGGTGCTCGGCGACGAACGCGGTGATGTCGTCCTGCCGGGTGCCCGGCGGGCAGGCCAGGCCGAATGTGCGGGCCGCGAGTCCGTGCAGCTCAGCCGCGTCCGCCGGGACGGCGCGGCGGGTGGTGATCGCCATGGCGCCCACGATATCGGCGGGGTGACGCGGGCCATCGGGGCGCTCCGAAACTGGAAGGAGGGTTTAGAGTCGTGCCGACCGATCGGCGGTCGGAGAACGGGAGAGTGAAGCGGTGAGCGAACCGGCATTCCAGCGCAGCGGGCTCGGCGACGTGATTCCGGTGCCGGCCGACGTGCGGCCCGACCCGGCCGCCGATTTCACGATCGGCCCGGGTACGGCGATCCGCACGGCGCCCGGGTCGGCGGACGCCGCCCGGATCGGTGAGCTCCTCGCCGCCCTGTTGCGTCCGGCCACCGGCTACGCCCTGCCGGTCGGCGAGGAGCGTGGCGAGATCGCCCTGCTGCTCGACGGCGACGGCGACCAGGACGGCGACGAGGGCTACCGGCTCGACATCGCCGCGTCCGGGGTGACCGTGCGGGCCGCCGCGCCCGCCGGCCTGTTCGCCGCGGTGCAGACCCTGCGGCAGTTGCTGCCCGCCGCGATCGAGGCGGCCGGCCTGCAGCCGGGCGCCTGGGCGCTGCCCGGCGGCCGGATCGTGGACCGGCCGCGGTTCGCCTACCGGGGCGTGATGCTCGACATCGCCCGGCACTTCTTCACCGTCGACGAGATCAAGTCCTATCTCGACTCGGTGGTCCAGTTCAAGATCAATCACCTGCACCTGCACCTGACCGACGACCAGGGCTGGCGGCTGGAGATCGACGGCTGGCCCCGGCTGACCGCGGTCAGCGGCGGCGCGGGCACCGGGGTCGACGGCGCCGGGCCCGGCTACCTGACCCGGGCGGACTACACCGACCTGGTCACGTACGCGGCCGAGCGGTTCGTCACGATCGTGCCCGAGATCGACATGCCGGGGCACGTCAACGCGGCCCAGGTCGCTTACCCGGAGCTGACCGCCGACGGGGTCGCTGTCGCGCCGCGGACGGACACCGAGGTCGGCTACAGCTCGTTCGTGGCCGGCAAGGAGGAGACGTACGCGTTCATCGAGGACGTCGTGCGGGAGGTGGCGGCGCTGACGCCGGGGCCGTACCTGCACATCGGCGGCGACGAGGCGCAGGCCACCACGGCCGAGGACTACCGCACGTTCATCCAGCGGGTGCTGCCGCTGGTCGCCAAGTACGGCAAGCGCGTCATCGGCTGGCACGAGCTGGCCGGGGTGGAGCTGCCGGAGACCGCGGTCGCGCAGTACTGGCGGATCGAGGCCACCGACGAGGGCACCGCGCGCGCGGCGGCGAACGGCAGCAAGGTGATCATGTCGCCGGCCGACCGGACGTACCTGGACATGAAGTACACCGAGCAGAGCCTGCTGGGGCTGGACTGGGCCGGGTTGATCGACGTCGAGCGGGCGTACGGCTGGGACCCGGCCGACCGGCTCCCGGGCGTGGGCGAGGAGGCGCTGCTCGGCGTCGAGGCGCCGCTGTGGTCCGAGACCCTGCGCAGCCTCGCCGACGTGCAGACGATGACGTACCCCCGGCTGCCGGCCGTCGCCGAGATCGGCTGGTCCCCGCGGGCGACCCACGACTGGGAGTCGTTCCGCGACCGGCTCGCCGCCTTCGCCCCGCGCTGGCGCCGGCAGGGCATCGCGTTCCACCCCTCGCCCGAGATCCCGTGGCACCCCGGCGCGCCGGAGTGAACGTCCCGAAGTTTTCCTTAAATCTTGGGCACCGCCCGGCCGCCCTCCCGGGCCGGATCGGCGCACGTCAGGACCGTTCCGCGGGGCCGGATCGGGAGCGGGCGCCGGAGCGGCGGCTGCGGCGGGGTCGCGGGCCGGCCCTAGGCTAGCCGCGTGCAGAAGAGGGTGCTGGCATCGGCGACCGCGCTGGCCGGGTTCCTGCTCGTCGCGGCGGCGCAGCTGGCGCTGGTCGTGGTGCCGGTCCTGCTGCTGCTCTCGATGCTGCCGGGCGCCGCCGCCCTGCGGCTGGGCCTGCCGGTCTGCATCGCGACGGTCGGCGTGATGGCGTACGCGACCTGGCGGGCCCTGCACACCCGCCGCCCCGAGCCGGTCGGCATCCCGGTGACCCGCGAGGACGCCCCCCAGCTCTGGGCCCTGCTGGACGGCGCGGCGGCCGCCGCCGGCACCCGCGTCCCGGACCGGGTGACGATCGTCGCCGACGCGGCCGCGAAGATCATCGAACGCACCCACCTGCTCGGCCTGCTCGGCGGCCGCCGCGACCTGTACCTGGGCCTGCCGCTGCTGCAGGCCTGGGACGAGGCGCACCTGCGCGCGGTCACGGCGCACGAGCTGGGCCACTTCTCCCCGCGGCTGAGCCGGCTCGCGCCGCTGGCCTACCGCGGCCGGGTGGCGGTCGGCCGGACGGTGCCCCGCATCCCGCCGCGCAACCCGGCCGGGCCGCTGCTGCGCACCTACGCCAAGTTCTACCGCCGCGTCGACGCGCCGTTCAGCCGCGCCCAGGAACTGACCGCCGACCGGATCGCGGCCGAGTACGCCGGGCCCGTCGCGGCCCGCGCGGTGCTGCGTGACCTGCCCGCGCTGGACGCGTTGCAGCGGATCTTCCACGCCGAGTACCTGGGACCGGGCTGGCAGGCGGGCCACGTGCCGGACGACCTCTTCGGTGGGTTCCTGCGGGTGCTGGCGGCCCGCGCGGACGACGTGGCAGTGCTGCGCGCCCGGGACCCCGGCGCCCCGACCACCTGGGACACCCACCCGCCGGTCGCGGACCGGGTCGCGGCATTGACCCCGGCACCGATCGCCGCGCCCCGCGAGCTGTCCGGGGAAACGCCCGAGCTGGTCGGCGCGGCTGTGCCGGCGGCCGGATCGGAAGCCGTCGCCCCGGCGGCAGAGTCGGGCCCGATCGAAACGCTGTCCCATATGTCCACTTCGGCCTCCGGTGAGGAGCCGGTGGGTCAGCAGCTGCCCGAGCTCGGCGCGCCGGCCGGGGATCTGGTCCCCGATCTGCCCGGGCTCGGCCGTGCCCTGCAGGGCGTCGCCTTCCCCGCCCAGGGCCGCACCACCGTCGACTGGGACGCCTTCTTCGGCGCCGCCCGCACGGTCGAGATGCAGCGCGAGGCCGACGGTGCCCTGGCCACCATCTCCCGGGCCGCCGGCGTTCCCGTCGCGCATGCCGCCGACGTGCTCGACCTGGCCGCCGACGGCCGGCTGCACAAGGCCGCCGAGTCGGTCTTCGCCGGGCTGCCCGCCGACGAGACCGCCGGCCGCGTCGCCGAGCTGGTCACGCTGCTGCTCGCGCTGGCCGCGTTGCGCAGCGGCGCGGCCCGCTGGCGGCACAGCTGGACGGGCAACGCCGAGCTCATCGCCGCCGACGGCGCGCACCTCGATCTCGGTGGGCTGGCCGCGCTGGCCGGCGACCCGGCGACGGTCGGCGCCGCCCGGGAGCGGCTGGCCGAGCTGGGCATCGATCCCGCCGCCGGGCCCGGCGCGGAGGTCGCGCAGAGCCGGCCCGAGGTGGTCGGCGGCGTGGTCAACCTGGTGGTCGACGGGGCCCGGACCGACCTGTTGATCGTCGACACCGGACTGTTCCTGGTGCCCGGGCTGCCCCGGTCGCAGAACGGCTCCGCCAAGCGGCGGCTGGCCCGGTTTGCCGCCGCCGATCTGCCGCAGCGTGACGAGACCGCGCCCGGCAGCCGGTTCGTGCCGTTCGCCGAGGTCGCCGGCGCCACCCGGACCAAGCGCAAGAGCTGGGATCTGAGCCTGCGCGACGGTGGCAGCCTCAGCGTGCGGGCGGCGCTGGATTCCGACGAACTGCCGGGTGGCTGGGCCGCGCTCGACGACGCCGTGGCGTTCCTGTCCCGTACCCGATAGTCGCCGTTTCGGCTGAACCGTTCCGAGCCGCGATCCGTGGTGAAGAAAGCGCGGTCGTATGTCCGACGGGACGAGTTACTGAGCCGTCACCAGACGTCATGATGAGATCCATGTTCGTTCGCTTACCTGTCGCTTAATTGGGTAGATGAACCTCACTCGACGCGGCGATGATTCGTCATGACAGGGGGGAGGGGCGCGATGGAACGGGGACCATTGGCGCTCTTCGGGGCCATCGTCGCGATCGGCCTCGGACCGGCGATGTGGTTGGGCGCGCAGTTCGGTCAGGTGACGTTGTCGCCTGAGCGGCCGCCCGCCGTCACATCCGAGCAGCAGCAACTGCAGGCGCCGCGGGGCGGGTCGGGCGCGGGGGACGCGCCCACCGACGCCGAGGTGATCCAGACCGAACCGAAGTCCAACACCCAACCGCTCACCCGGACCAAGAAGGCCCGTCCGGTGGCGCCCGGGTCGCCGTCGTCGTCGCCGTCCGCTTCGACCGGTCCGTCGACCCCACCGGTCGAGTCGGGTTCGCCGAAGCCCGCGGATCCGGGCGAGGACGAGTCGGATCCGCCGACTGGGCCGACCACCCCGACGGACGATCCGCCGCCGGGCGACGACGAGCCGGACGTGCCACCGCAGCCGCCGTCGGTGCCGCAGAGCGACCCGGTCGCGGACGCGAGCTCACTGGTCTGACGACTGATCCACCCGGAACCCGGGCCGAGCCGGCCCGGGTTCCGTGCTGTCCGGCCCGTCACCGGGCGCCGCGAGATAGGTCCGGCCCAGTCCCCGGGCGGTCGCCACGAACATCGCCCGCAGCTCCGGCGGGTCCAGCACCTCGGCGTCGGCGCCCAGTTTCAGCAGCTCGATGTGGCCGTGCCGGGCCGACTCGATGGGCACCGTGGTGGTCAGCCAGCCGTCGGCGTCGGGCGGGCCGGCGCGGGCGCGGGCGGTGCGGGACATCTCCGGCGGGAAGACGAACGCCATCCGGTCCAGCGCCTCGGTCGTCATCCGTACGGTCGCCGCCGCGGTGTAGACGCCACGTTCGTACTGCTCGGTCCACTCCCGCCAGAACTCGGCCAGGTCGAACCCCGCCGGCCGGTGTGCGGGCTCGTCGAGCAGCGCCGCCTCCAGCACGTTCACCACCCGGTACGCGGTGACCCGGTCCCGGGATGCCGCCACCAGATACCAGCGTCCGGCCTTGAGCACCACGCCCAGTGGCGACAGCGTCCGGGTCACCTCCCGGGGCGCCTTCCAGCGCCGGTACCGCACCTCGAGCTGCCGCGCCTGCCACACCGCGTCCGCCACCGTGGCCAGGTGCGGGGTCGGCTCGTCGGCCCGGAACCAGCCGGGCGCGTCCAGGTGGAAGCGCTCGCGTACCCGATCCGCCCGGTCGGCCAGCTCACCAGGCAGCGCCGCACGCAGCTTGAGCTGCGCGGCCGCCAGCACCGAGCCGAGACCCAGCGCCGCGGCCGGTCCCGGCATCCCGGCCAGGAACAGCGTGCCGGCCTCGTCGCCGGTGAGGCCGGTCAGCCGGGTGCGGTAGCCGTCGAGCAGCTGGTAACCGCCGGCCGGGCCACGGTCGGCGTAGACCGGCACGCCGGCCGAGCCGAGCGACTCGATGTCGCGGTAGACGGTCCGCACCGAGACCTCGAGCTCGTCGGCGAGGGCCTGGGCGGTCATCCGGCCCCGGGTCTGCAGCAACAGCAGCAGGGACAGGAGCCGGGACGCGCGCATCCGCCCAGCATGGCACCGGCCGCGTGCGGTGAGCACGCGGCCGGCCGGGGGAGCGAACCTGGGCGGGGGTCAGAGGCTGAGGATCCGGTTGAGCACGTCGCGGTAGCCGCGCAGCTGCACGCGGAGCTGTTCGGTGTCCTCGGTGTCGTTGTTCAGGCCTTCGCGCTGGGCGCGCAGGCTGGCGGTGAGCTTGTCGACGGCCTCGTCGACGAGCTTGGCGGCGTCACCGGCGGCGTCCTTGGGGCTGTCCACGAAGCGCAGCTGCACGTCGCGCCAGCGTTCCTGGAAGCTCTTGGCGTCGTCCTGGTCGAAGAGGGTGTCGGGCTTCGTGGCGGCCGGGGCTGCCGCCACGACGGCGGGGGTGCTCTGGGTGGCGCTGTCCTCGTCGAGCGGGGTCTCGGTCACCGGGTCAACCGCCTTCGGGTCGTCGAAGCTACCGTCGTCCTTGAGCGGACCTGCGTCGGTGTCCGTCGCCGTCTCGGCGCGGTCGGCATCGTCCACGGTGGAGCCGGCGGGCGCGGCGACGACCGGCGAGTCGGCAAAGGTGGTGACCGAGTCGTCCTGGTTCACGTCCCGGTCGCCGGGTGAGACGTCCTGGTCGCTCTCCGAGACGTCCCGGTCGGCGGCGGGGGTCGTGTCGGTCTCGGTCTTGTCGTCGAGCGGCAGATCCACCACGGGATCGGGGTCGCGGGTGTCGCCCTCGGTCCAGGTGGCCGGGACGGTGTCCGGGGCCGAGTCCGCGGTGCTGCCCGCGTACGTGTTGGTGGAGGAGGTCACCACGCCGTCCTCGGCCGCGGCCCGGTCCGGGTCGGCCGTCGCGGACGTGCCCCCGACGGTGGCGGCGCCGAAAGCGGTCGGCTGCGTGCCGGGCTCTGGGACCGGCGGCGGCTCGGTGTCGTCGCGGCGGGCCTCGGCGTCAGGGTCGTCGGTCTCGTCGTGGCGCTCGGCGTCGGTGCGGGCCGAGTCGTCGGTGCGTGCGGGGTCGTCGGTGCGTGCCGAGTCGTCGGTCGCGGTCGGGGTGTCCGACCAGGGCGACGGCGGCCGCTGGTGCGGCACGGCCACCGGGTCGGACTGCACCCGCTCCGGCTGCTCGTCGTGGGCCTGGTCCTTGGCCTGGTCGTCGGCGGACTGCTCGTCGGTGGACTCGCGCGCGTCGTTGGAGAAGAAACGCATGGTCGGGACTCCTCAGCGGCTCGTGGCGTCGGGACGGGAGTCCGCGACGTCGCTGTCGTGGTTGTTGATCTGCTGGGCGGGAACTTTCGGCTCGGTCGCCGGCTGGGTGGCGCCCTCGCTGCGTACCGGATTCTCGCCGAGGAGGTCGGCGAAGAGCGCGCGGTAGTGGACCAGCGCCTGCCGCAGGTCCTCGGTGCTCGCCTCGCCGCTCTTGCTGCGCTCACTGATCGCGTGGGCGTCGCGGTAGTGCTCGAGCGTGCGGGCGTGTCCGACGGAGAGGGTGGCGAGCTGGTCGTCGTAGTCGCCGGTGGGGTAGCCACGCTCCGCGATGAGCCGGGTGGTCAGCTCGTCGGCGGTCGTCACGGCGGTCTCGGGCGCGTCCACGAACTGGATCTGCACCTCTTCCCAGGCGACCGAGTACCGGGCCTTGGACTCGGCGGACAGCGGCTTCAGCTCGAGCTCGGCGTGCCGCTTCTCGCGGTCGCGCAGCTCGCGCTCGGCCTCGGTACGGCTGTCCGAGTCGGCGACGACCCGGTCGTACTCGGGACCGAAGGTCTTCTGCAGTTGCTTGCGTCGGCCGGCCCGCACCGCGAGCAGGATCGCGGCGACGACAACCAGCACGATGATGATCAGGACGATGGTGAGCCAAGCGGGCATGGCGGTCCTCCTTCTTCATCGGAGGTATGCCCACTCAACCAGGGTCATCAATCCGAATCGAGGGCCCGGCCTGAAATCCCGCCGGCTGGGCGCGCCGGTCGAACCTGATCTGCTCCAGAAAAGGGCGGTGACCACACTTCCGCGGCAGCGGACCGCTTCGCACGGTTCGATGCTGTTTTGCGAAGATCAATGGCACGCGTCTGAGGTGGCTGCGGACGCCTCCATTCCGTATTCTGCCGAAGGCGCACGCAGCACCGCCGTCAACGGCCGTCAATCCCTCGTCCGTGGTCACCTCGGCCTGCGTGCCGTTGGTCCTGCAATCCCCCTCGGGCGGAGTCTGATGAGAACCCGCAACTGGTCGATCCGTTCGAAGATCATCGCGTTGGTCGCGGTGCCGGTCCTCACGCTGCTGGCGCAGTGGATTTTCGTGACGACCCTGACCGCCGGTCCGGCGGTCAATCTGCTGTCGGCGCAGACCCTGCTCAGCGACGTGGCCAAGCCGGGCAAGGCGCTGCTGGGCGCCCTGCAGCGCGAGCGCCGGCTCACGGTCGAGTTCCTCTCCGCCGCGGACGCCAGCCCCGCCGCGATGAGCGCCCAGCGGCTGGAGACCGACAAGGCCGCGGTCGCGTTCCGGGCCGGCGCCACCAGCGAGAACGCCCAGGATGCGGCCGGCGACGCGGTCCGGCTCCGGGTCGACCGCCTGATCGCCGACGTGGGGAGCCTGACCGGCAACCGCGGCCACGTGGACCGCCGGGCGGTGGACCCGGTGGGCGCCCAGAACCTTTACAACAGCATCCTCGACTCCGGGTTCCAGCTGTTCACCTCGTTCGCGACCTTCGGCGACGAACGGGTCGACGAGCAGATCCGGGCGCTGACCTCGATCGCCCTGGGCAGCGAGCACCTGGCCCGGGTCGACTCGCTGCTGGCCGGCGCGCAGCGGGCCGGCGAGTTCGGCGCCCAGGCCCGCATCGACCTGCTCACCAACATCGCCACCAGCCGCTTCCTGATGGGTCAGGGTGTCACGGACCTGCCCGTGCGGGACCGGACGAGCTACCAGAAGCTCTACAGCGGACCTGCCTACACCAAGCTCCGCGAGCTGCAGGACAACCTGGTCGCCGGCACCCGGCCCGGAACCGCCTCGCCGGTCACCGGCGCCGAGTGGAAGACCGCGTACGACGCCTTCCGCCAGGAGTTCGTGCAGTTCGAGCGGGCCGCCACCGAGTCGGTCACCGGCGACGCGATGCCGTTCGCCACCCGGGTCCTGGTCCGGCTCGTGCTGGGCGGCCTGCTGGGGCTGATCGCGCTGATCGTCTCGCTGGTGGTCGCGATCAAGGTCGGCCGCTCGATCGTCGGCCGGCTCGGCCGGCTCCGCGGCGAGGCCCTGGAGCTGGCCGGCGAACGGCTGCCGGCGGTGGTCCGGCGGCTGCAACGCGGCGAGGCCGTCGACGTCGAGGTGGAGACCCCACCCCTGGAGTACGGCCGGGACGAGATCGGCCAGCTCGGCCACGCGTTCAACGAGGTGCAGCGCACGGCCGTGCAGTCGGCCGTCGAGGAGGCGAACGTCCGCCGCGGCATCAACGAGGTCTTCCTCAACATCGCCCGGCGCAGCCAGACCCTGCTGCACCGCCAGCTGGCCCTGCTCGACAAGATGGAACGGCGCGAGACCGAGCCGGACGAGCTCGAGGACCTGTACCGCGTCGACCACCTGGCCACCCGGATGCGCCGGCACGCCGAGGACCTGGTCATCCTGGCCGGCGCCGCGCCCGGCCGGGGCTGGCGCAACCCGGTGCCGGTGATCGACGTGGTCCGCGGCGCGATCAGCGAGGTCGAGGACTACAAGCGGGTCGACATCGTCTCGATCGAGTCGGCGGCGGTGCTCGGCCGGGCCGTCGGCGACGTCATCCACCTGCTCGCCGAGTTGCTGGAGAACGCGGCGTCGTTCTCCCCGCCGCAGACCCGGGTCCAGGTGGTCGGCCAGGTCCTGCCCAACGGGTACGCGCTGGAGATCGAGGACCGCGGCCTGGGCATGTCCCCCGAGGCGCTCGCCGAGGCCAACCGCAAACTCCTCGAACCGCCGGACTTCGACCCCGCCGACAGCGCCCGGCTCGGCCTGTTCGTCGTCGCCCAGCTCGCCCACCGGCAGGGCATCCGGGTCTCGCTGCGGCCCAGCGGCTACGGCGGCGTGACCGCCATCGTGCTGGTGCCCGGCGAGCTCGTCGCCGGCGGGGCAGCCCGGACCGCGCTGCCGGCCGGCACCACGCCGCCGGACCAGTCCTGGGACCGGCCGCTGGTCGGCACCGGCACCGAGGACCCGGCCCGCAGCTCGCTCGCGGCCCTGCAGTGGCAGGGCACCGAGGAGCTGCGGTCGATCGCGGTGCCCGGACGCCCGGTGACGATCAACGGGACCGCGACGCCGGTGCCGGAACCGGTCGACCGGGCCGCGGGGCCCGGCGCGGACCTGCTCGACTCGGCCGCCGGAACCGACGTGACCGACCCGACCCGCCCGCTGAGCCGGCACGGCCTGGGCATGTCCGGCACGCCGGTCGCGGAGCCGACCGGCACGGTCGGCGGCCCGGCGCCCAGCGCGGTCGTGGACGGGCTCACCGAGGACGGGCTCGTGCAGCGCCGCCGCACCAAGCCACGCCGCCCCGCCGGCGAGCCCGCGGCGCCGCCCGCCCTGCTCCCGCCCAACCTGACCTCTCCGGCGGGCCTGACCCCACCGGGGTCGCTCGGCTCGGACCTGCCGTCGGTCGGCGACGGCCGCACCGCGACCGGCAACGGCCTGGCCGGCGGCAGCCTGAACGGCAGCGGCTTCCCGGGTGCGCCGCCGGCCGGCAACGGCCTGGCCGGGGGCTCGGTGAACGGCGCCCGGCCCAGCCTCGACAGTCCGTTGCGGCACGGCGAGGGGCCGGCGCTGCTGCCCGGTCCCGGCGCCACCCCGCTGCCCGGGCCGCGCATCCCCACGCAGCGGACCGCGCCCGACGAGCTGACGGCCGCGCCGATCGAGACGCCGGCCCCCGGAAAGCCGGAACCGGCGACCCCGGACGCTCTGGCCCCCGGCCGGCCGGCCGCGGAGCCCGCCGGTGACGACCCGCTCGGTGACGAGCCGCTGCTGCCGCGCCGGGTACGCCAGGCCAGCCTCGCGCCGCAGTTGCGGGGTCCGGTCGCCGAGCAGGCCGCGGCCCCGGCCCGGTCGCCGGAGCAGGTCCGCAAGCTCATGAGCGCGTTGCAGCGGGGCACCACCCGGGGCCGGCTGGAGGCGGCCGGCCTGGCCGCCGCGCAGCCCGGCAAGGTCGGCGACGCGAGCGACGACCGACCGGACGACAGACCGGAAACTGACAAACAGGAGACGGTTGGGGACCCGATGTGGTCGCAGGCGGCTACCGTCGTTTTCCCGGCAGTGCAGGACCCGGTGGCGGCCGGATCCGACGACAGCACCGACTACGCGCCCGAGAACCACGAGAACCGGCCGGATAAGGACGCATAAGTGGGATACACGACAAACCAGAGCGCCAACCTCACCTGGCTCCTCGACGATCTGATCGAGCGGGTGCCCTCCGCGCAGCAGGCTGTGGTGCTGTCGGCGGACGGGCTCATGATGGGCGCCTCCGCGGCGCTCAGCCGGGAGGACGCCGAGCACCTGTCGGCGATGGCGGCCGGCTTCCAGAGTCTGGCCAAGGGCGCGAGCCGGCACTTCCGGGCCGGCCCGGTACGCCAGACCGTGGTCGAGATGGAGGACGCGTTCCTCTTCGTGACGGCCGCCGGGCTGGGCGCATGCCTGGCGGTGCTGGCCGCCAGCGACGCGGATCTGGGCCTGATCGCGTACGAGATGGCCATGCTCGTCACCCGGGTCGGGCAGACGATGGATGCGCCGGAACGTCCCGCCGGGTCCGATGCCCGCTGATCCGCTGCGGGCACCGCATGACTGGATGGACCACGAGGCTGGTCCGGTGGTCCGGCCGTACGCCATGACCCAGGGCCGGGTCGCGCCGTCCGGCGGCGAGTTCGACCTGGTCGCGTTCGTGGTGGCCAGCGCGCCCGGAGCACCGCCGGCGCCGTCGCTGCAACCGGAGCATCACGCTCTTGTCGGCGCGGCGTGGGAGCCCACGTCCGTCGTGGAACTAGCCTCCAAACTGGACCTCTCCATCGGAGTCGTCCGGGTCTTGCTGGGTGATCTACGCTCGGCGGGACTCATTTCGCTCTATGAACCCCCAGCGGCAACCCAGCCGCACGACGTCGACGTACTCAAGGCGGTTGTCAATGGACTCCGTGCGCTCTGACCGAGACGGCACGCGCTCGCGTATCCCGGTCGCGCTCAAGATCCTCATCGCCGGCGGGTTCGGTGCGGGCAAGACCACGATGGTCGGCTCGGTCAGCGAGATCCGGCCGCTACAGACCGAGGAGGTGCTGACCGGCGTCGAGGGTGCGGACGACACCTCGGGTGTCGAGGGCAAGCGCACCACGACGGTCACGATGGACTTCGGTCGCATCACGATCACCGAGGACCTGCAGCTCTACCTCTTCGGCACGCCCGGGCAGGACCGGTTCTGGTTCCTCTGGGACGAGCTGTCGCAGGGCGCGCTCGGTGCCGTCGTGCTCGCCGACGTCCGCCGGCTGGCGGACTGCTTCCCGTCGATCGACTACTTCGAGCAGCGCGGCACCCCGTTCGTGGTCGCGGTGAACTGCTTCGACTCCGATCGCCGGTTCGGCGCGCAGGCGGTGTCCAAGGCGCTCGACCTGGACGCCGACGTGCCGGTGGTGGAGTTCGACGCCCGCGAGCCGCTGGCGGCCCGCAACGTGCTGATCGAGCTGGTCGAGTACGTAGCCCGTCGCCAGCTGCTGGCTGCCGGCGCCCGCTGACCCCGCGGGGTCAGCCGTAGCGGGCGGTGTGCGGCGGTAGCGGCGACGACCAGCCGCCGGGTGGCGTGCCGGTCGGCGCGGGTGGCAGGCAGATCAGCTTGCCGGCGAGCCGGTTCACCGTGCGCATCGGCAGCACGCCACGGACGACCAGATCCTCCGGCCGGGCGTACGGCCCGCGGTTCAGCCGGTCGATCACGATGCCGTGCGCCTGCTCGGAGCTGAGCCCGGGCAGCCGGGCCAGCTCGTGGCCGGGCACGTGGTTGACGTCGACCAGGCCGCCGTCGTCGAACGCGCGCAGCAGGTCCGGCCGGCCGACGCCGAGGCTGCGGGCCCGCTCCGGGTCGAAGGTCGCGAACTGGCGCGCCTGGTCGCGCAGGTTGCGGCTGTTCGGGCCGTCACCCGGGTGCGAGGCGAGCACCGCGCCGTGCACCGCCGAGCCGACCGCGATGGCGGCGAACAGCGCGAAGGCGAGCCATTCGGTCGGGTTGAGGTCGGGGCTGTCCGGCGGGCTCGGGTGCAGCGACGCGATGACCACGCCGACCACGAACAACCCCGCGTAGCCCAGCGCCACCAGGAACTGGCGCCGATCGCCGCGGCGGATGCCCGCGTAGACGAAGTAGATCCAGCTGCCGAACGAGCAGATGAGGATCGGCAGCAGCGCGGCCGCGACCACCTCGCCGGCCGGGATGCGCTGGTGCGACGGCGCGTACGCGGGCGGGGCCGGCGGCGTGAAACCCCAGGCCGGCGGGTGCACGGCCGGACGGGGCTCCGGCACCACCGCGGTGACGTCCGGCGGGATGTACGGCTGCACGTGGGTGTGCGGTGGCGCGGCGGCCGGCGGGGCGACCTCCGGCGAGGCGCGGGGCGCCGGGATGTCGTCGCTGTCCGCCCACGGGTCGACCGGCTCGGAGTAGAACGGCTCGCCACGCAGGATGCGCTTGTGCGTCTCCTGCATGCGTTCGCCCGGCTCGACGCCGAACTCCTCGAGGAAGTAGGCGCGGGCGTCGCGGAACGCGGCGAGCGCCTCGGCCTGCCGCCCGCCCTGGTGCAGCGCGATCATCAGCTGCGCGCGCAGGCCCTCGCGGAGCGGGAACTGCTCGACCAGCCGGACCAGGTCGGGCATCAGTCCGGTGTGGTTGCCGCGGGCCAGCTCGATGTCGGCCCACTTCTCCCAGGCGGTGGCCTGCGCCTCGGTGAGCCGGTTGCGGGCCGAGTCGAAGACCGGCCCGGTGAGCCCGGGCAGCGCCTCGCCCCGCCAGAGCGCCAGGGCGCGGCGCAGCGACTCGCCGGCCTCGGCCAGCCGGCCGGCCTTGCGGTCGGCGGAGGCCTGCGCCAGCCCGGCCTGGAAGCGGTCGGCGTCCAGGGCGCCCGGCTCGACGCGCAGCACGTATCCGCCGTTGGTCAGGGCGATCAGCTCGCCCGGGCTGCGGGGTGACCGTTCCGGCTCCAGCACCCGGCGCAGCCCGGCGACGTACTTCTGGACCACGTTGGCGCCGTTCTCCGGCGGTTCGTCGGCCCAGACCGCGTCGACGATCTGGTGGGTCGGCACCGGCCGGCCGGCGTGCAGCAGCAGCACCGCCAGCACGGCTCGCTGCTTGGCGGGCCCGAGGTCGAGCGGCTCGGCGCCGCGCAGTGCCCGGAGGTCACCGAGGATCTCGAACCTCAGCGCGGGATCCGACGGTGTGTCGGTCACCGCGACACCCCCCTTGAGCAGCCCAGATGTGAAACGGCAGCGGAACGGCAGCCGGCAGCAGCATAGCGGCAGCCGGATGGCAGCACTGTCCCCGAGGCTGCACTGCATCAACCCGACAGGCGGGCCGGTGCAGCCGGCCGCCGCGTGTGAGAAAGCGAAGGCTGATGAGAGTTTCTGAGGTGCGGCGGGCCGGCCTGGGTGTGCTGCTCGCGGTGGGTGTCGCGGTCGCCGGCGGCTGCGGTGTCGCGGATGCCGTCAAGGACGCGGCGCCCGCCGCCGACAAGCCGCTCGGACCGCGGGACACGCTGCTGGCGTCGCTGCCGGACGCCTCGACCGGCAGCTTCCGGTTCACCGTCGAGGACGGCGAGACCCCGACCGCGGGGGAGATCAACGCGGGCGAGCAGAGCTACCGGGTGGGCTTCCGGTACCGGGAGCCGGAGGCGGGCTTCACCATGCTGTCGGACTTCCTGGTGGTGCGGAAGCAGTCCTGGATCAAGATCCGGTTCACCGGCACCAAGGGCCTGACCGGGCTGCCCGAGCTGCCGAAGAAGTGGATGCTGCTCGACCCGGCGAAGGTCAAGGGCGACGACGTTCCGCTGGCGTACGACAACGAGACCGATCCGGGCGAGGCCGGCGCGGTGCTGCGGGCGATCGTCGATGTCGAGCAGACCGGCCCCGGCCGCTTCGCCGGCACCACCGACCTGACCCAGCAGGGCGAGGCGGAGATCGTCGACGCCGCCCGGCTGCGGGCACTGGGGCAGAAGGCCAAGGCGGTGCCGTTCGAGGCGACCGTGGACAGCCAGGGCCGGCTGACCTCGACGGTGGTGCGGATCCCGGCCGCCGGCAAGACCAAGGCCGGCCGGTACGAGATCAAGTACACCGGCTACGGCGCCACGCCGACCCCGGCCGTACCCGCGGCGGACCAGCAGCAGCGGGCCACCGACAAGGCCTACGAGCTGCTGAACGCCTGAGGTACGGGCGCAGCGGCGGTCGCGCGGGTCGGACGGGGGTCCGCGCGGCCGCCCCGCCCGCGTGATTGGATCTGGGGCATGGGCGCGAACGACGAGTACGTCTTCCTCGGCTGCTACACCGGTGAGAGCGGTGGCGAGGGCGAGGGCATCGCGCTGCTGCGGCGTGATCCGGCCACCGGCGACCTGACCCGGCTGGGCCTCGCCGCCCGCACCCCCTCACCGTCCTTCCTGGCCCAGCACCCGCGGCTCCCGGTGCTGTACGCGGTCAACGAGCTGGACGCCGGCACGGTGAGCGCCTTCGCGGTCGCCGCCGACGCCTCCCTGACCCCGCTGGCCGTGCAGTCGACCGGTGGTGCCGCGCCCTGCCACCTCGCGGTCTCCGCCGACGGGCGGCACCTGCTGGTGGCCAACTACACCAGCGGCAGCGTGTCCGTGCACCCGCTCGACGCCGACGGGGTGCCGGGCGAGCACTGCGATCTGCTCCCGCTGGCGGGGCAGGGCCCGGTCGCGGACCGCCAGGAGGCCCCGCACGCGCACATGGTCGCGCCGGACCCGAACGGGCCGGAGGTGCTGATCGCCGACCTGGGCTCGGACCGGGTGTGGCGAGCCCGCCTCGATCCCGTCTCGGGGCGGCTGATCCTCGTCGGCGCGGCCGTGGCGGCGGAGCCCGGCACCGGCCCGCGGCACCTGCGGCACTCGATCGACGGGGCCCTGCTGCTGGTCGGCGAGCTGGCCGGCAACCTGAGCTGGTACCGGCCGGACCCGGCGGACGGCAGCCTGCGCCTGGCCGGCGCCGTGCCGGCCAGCGCGGACAAGGCGAACTTCCCGTCGGAGCTGGCCGCGGGCCGCGACGGCCGCTTCGTGTACGTGGCCAACCGTGGGCCCGACACGGTCTCCGTCTTCGCCTGGGCGCCCGAGGGCGGCACGCTGATCGCCGAGGTGGTCACCGGCGGGCAGTGGCCGCGGCACCTGGCCCTGCTCGGTGATCACCTCTATGTAGCGAACGAGCGATCACAGAACGTCACTGTCTTCCGGATCGACCCCGACACGGGCATCCCGCAGGCGCAGGGCGAGCCGGTGGCCGAGGGCAGCCCGACGTGCGTGCTGCGCTGGCAACCCATCCGGATCGATCGATAACCGGGAAGCGGACACCAGCGGAGTGTCGTCACGTACCGCCGAAATCCGGCAAGGCGCGCGGAGAAGTGCGCACTGCGCGGAACGACTCCATCACGCAACGTGAATTAGGTACGTGAAAAATCCAATCCGAGTAACTTTCGTCCGAACGTATATGGCATTCAGGTCCGGTACTGCGCAGTATGGAGCGCGTGTCAGGCCGCCATCGCAGAAACTTCAATCTCAGGGGAGCCGGCGTCGTCGCATCCGCGATGGCGATCGTGGTCGTCCTCGCTGGTTCCTGGCTCGGCTATCAGAGTCTCGCTGACGACAAGTGCTCCGGTCAGATCAAGCTGTCCGTCGCTGCCGCCACCGAGATCGCCCCCGCCGTGGAGCGCGCTGCCCAGCAGTGGAGCACCGGCGGTGCCAACGTCAACGGAACCTGTGTCGCCGTGAACGTGACCGGCGTCAACCCCGCGACCACGGCCTCGGCCGTGGCGCTCAAGCACGGCGTCGCACTCACCGGGCTCGGCCCCGCCGGCAAGTCGGCGGCCGTCCCGGACGTGTGGATCCCGGACTCGTCGACGTGGCTGCTCCGGCTGCGCTCGGAGGCGTCCGGATTCGTGCCCACCGACGGCAAGTCGATCGCGCAGAGCCCGGTTGTCGTCGCCATGCCCGAGCCCGTCGCCCAGCAGGTCGGCTGGCCGGACAAGAAGCTCGGCTGGTCCGACCTGGTGACGAAGATGACCACCGGCAACTCGCTGCGGACCGGCATCGTCGACCCGACCCGCGACGCGGCCGGGCTGGCCGGCCTGCTCGCGCTGGGCAGCGCGACCGGCTCCGAGCCGGAGGCCAAGGCCGCCCAGGTCGGCGCCCTGCGCGCGCTGGCGGCCGGCAGTTCCTCGCTGCGCGACGACCTGCTGCAGAAGTTCCCCCGCTCGCTCGACGCGGCGGACCTGGCCAGCAGCATCAGCGCCGCGCCGCTGTCCGAGGAGGACGTGGTCGCCTACAACGCGGAACGCCCGCAGGTGAAGCTCGCCGCGCTCTACCTCGACCCGACCCCGCCCGCGCTGGACTACCCGTTCGCGGTCATGCCGGAGGTCGACCTGACCAAGTCGGCGGCCGCGACCGGCCTGCGCGAGGCGCTGGAGCAGGCCAGCTTCAAGAACGAGCTGGCCGCGTCCGGCCTGCGGGCCGCGGACGGCACGGTCGGCACCGGCTTCGCCGCGCCGGTCGGCGCGCCGCAGGCCTCGCCCGCCGCGGCGGCGGGCAGCGGCACCGAGGGCACCGCCGCGGGCGGTCTCGACGCCGGTGCGCTCAACCGGGCGCTGGGCAGCTGGGCCGCGATCACGCTGCCGGGCCGCGCGCTGGCCGTCTTCGACGTCTCCGGCTCGATGCTCACCAAGGTGCCGACGGCCGGTGGCCTGACCCGCGCCGAGGTGACCCGCCGGGCCGCCGCCCAGGGTCTCGCCCTGTTCGACGACAAGTGGGCGGTCGGCACCTGGGTCTTCTCCACCGAGCTGGAGGGCAAGCGGGCCTGGCGTGAGATCGAGCCGATCAGCCCGCTGTCCTCGAGCCGGGCCCAGCTACAGGCGTCGATCCAGCAGATCAAGCCCAAGGTCGGCGGCCAGACCGGCCTGTACGACACCGCCCTCGCGGCGTACAAGAACGTGCAGGACAGCTGGCAGGCGGGCCGGGTCAACTCGGTGCTGCTCTTCACCGACGGCGCCAACAAGAACCCGGACGGGATCAGCCGGTCCACCCTGGTGTCGGAGCTGAAGAAGGCGAACGACCCGAGGCGCCCGGTGCGCATGGTGATCATCGGTATCGGCAACGAGGTCGACCGGGGTGAGCTCGAGGCGATCGCCAAGGCCACCAGCGCCGGCGGCGTGTTCGTCGCGCCGGACCCCGCGAAGATCGCCGACATCTTCCTGGAGGCCATCTCGTCCCGCTCGGGCGCCGCGAGCTGACCCGCTGAGGACACCACGGCCGCCGGCACCCCATCTGGGAGCCGGCGGCCGTCGCCGTTTCACCCGCCGGTGCCGGTCCAGTCCAGGCAGACGGCCACCGCGTCGTCGTCCAGGTCGCCACCGACGAAGGTCCGCAGCTCGCCGAGGAGCGAGCGGACCGCCTGCAGCGGCGCCAGCGTGCCGGTGCGGCGGACGAAGCGGTGCAGCGCGGACTCGCCGTAGCGGTTGTTCTCCCGGCCGGCGTCGGACACGCCGTCGCTGACAATGAAGAGCCGGTCGCCGGCCCGCAGGGTGAACGACTGCGGCGTGTACTGCGAGGTCTCGAACATCCCGAGCGGGAACTGCGCGTCGAGCGGCTGGTCCAGCACCTCGCCGCCGCGCAGCAGCAGCATCCGCGGTGAGCCGGCGTCGACCGCCTGCAGCTCACCGGTCGCCAGCTCCAGCTCCAGCAGCAGCGTCTCCACGTGCAGGTCGCCGCGGTGCTGGGCGAAGACCGCCTGGTCGGCGAGGGAGGCCTGGTCGGCCAGCGAGAGCCCGGCGCGGCGGGCGTTGCGCAACGCGTACGTGGCCAGCGACGTCAACAGCGCGGCGTCCATCCCGTCGCCGTTGCCGTTGAGCACGCTGAGGTAGAGCCGCCCGTCCTGCTCGGCCCAGTCGAAGCTGTCGCCGTTGACCGCGTACGAGGGTTCGAGCTGACCGGCGAGGCTGAACGCCGGGCCGCTGCGGCTGCGCCCGGGCAGCAGCCCCCACTGCAGCTCCGCGGCCAGGGTGAGCCGGGTGGTGCGGGCCGCCACCGCATACCGGTCGGTGCCCGCGGCCGCCGCCTGCAGCTCGTGGCCGAGCATGGTGGCGATCTCGGCGAGCTCGGCCCGGGTGGCCTCGTCCTCGGGGGCCGGCGTGTATCGCAGCACACCCATCCGTTCCCCGCGCGCGGTGACCGGCACGTAGCAGACGTGTCCGGCGGTGACCTCGGCCTGGTGGTCGAACGAGCGCCAGGCCGGGTCGCCGGGACGGGTGACCGGCGGGCCGTCGAGCAGCGGCAGCAGGGCGGCCAGGCGATAGTCCACCAGCAGCAGCTCCAGGCCGGTGACCGCATACTCCTTGGTGACCGTCTCGGCGAGGCACTCGACCAGGCGATCGGCCGGTGTGCCGAGCAGGGCCCGCCGGACGACGGTCAATCGGTCGGTCACGGTTTCCACCCCTCGACAGGCTCCGGCGTACGGGTAGTCTCTGCTGCACCATGGCCGAACACCATGGGCCGGACGGGCCGGACCCGATGCGCGCCGCGGCGGTCGACGACGCCGCGCCCGCACTGCTGGCCGCGTGGGACATCGCGCGGCAGCGGGCCACTCCGCTGCTCTCCGGCCCTCAGCTGAGCGCTCTGCTCGTCGTCGAACGGGAAGAGGGCATCAACCTGCGCGGGCTCGCGACGCAGCTGCGGATGATCCTCTCCTCGGCGAGCCGGCTCTGCGACCGCCTGGTGGCCGCCGGCATGGTGGAGCGGGCCCCGGGCCGGGCCGACCGCCGCGAGATCGCGTTGTTCCTCACACCCTCGTCGCGGCAGTTGCTGGACGACCTGCGGACCACCCGCCGCGAGCTGTTGACCGAGGTGCTGCAGCGGATGACGCCGGCCGGCCGGGCCGCCCTGCTCCGCGGCCTGACCGAGTTCGCCGCCGTCGCCGACCCGGAGGCGCCGGGCGCGGCGATCCGCTCGGCCTGACCGCGGCCTCACCGGCGGCGGGCCAGCCAGGCCGCCGGGTCGTCCAGCACCGTACGCAGCACCGAGCCGGCCGCGCCCAGCATCGCCGCGTCCGGACCGAGGGTGGCGGCGATGAGCTGCACCGGCGACCAGGCCGCGGTGAGCACCCTGCGGCCCGCCTCGGCGGCGATCCCGTCGCGCAGCCACGGCAGCAGCGAGGCATAGCTGCCGCCGAGCACGATCGTCCGGACGTCGAGCAGGTTGACCACGGTGGCGACGGCCACGCCGAGCGCCGCCCCCGCGGCGGTGAGGGCGGCCAGCGCCGCGGGCTGCCCGGCGGCTGCGGCACGCGCCAGGGCGGGAACGTCGGTGGCGCCGGCGGCGCGGAGCACAGCTTCCTGACCCGCGTACTGCTCCAGGCAGCCGCGGGCGCCGCACCGGCAGGCGGGGCCGTCGGGGTTGATCGGGATGTGCCCGATCTCGCCGCTCCACCCGCGGGAGCCGCGGTAGAGCGCGCCGTCGAGCACGATGCCGGCGCCGATGCCGATCTCACCGGAGACGTAGACGAAGTCGCGGGGCAGCTCGCCGAGGTCGAGCTCGCCGAGCGCGGCGAGGTTGGCCTCGTTGTCCACGGTCATCGCCAGCCCGTCGGGCAGGTCGCCGACGGTGACGTCCTGCCAGCCGAGGTTCGGGGCGATCCGCACGACGCCGCCCGCCGCCACCAGACCGGGCACGGCCAGGGCGGCCCCGGCGATGGTGAGCCCGTCCGCCTCGGCCAGCTGCCGGGCCCGGGCGGCGAGCCGGCCCAGCCCGGCGATCGTGCTCCGCGGCTCCGCCAGCCGCTGGTCGCCGGGCTCCATCAGGCGGTGCCGGACGGTGCCGGCCAGGTCGACCACGCAGGCGCCCCGGTAGTCGACGTTGATCTCCAGACCCAGCCCGGCCGGGCCGTCCGGGGCGACCGCGAGGCCCACGGCGGGCCGGCCGGCGCCGGTGCGGGGCGCCGGCTCGTGCTCGGTGAGCAGGGCGCCGGTGACGAGGTCGTCCACCAGCGCGGAGACGGTGGCGCGGGTGAGCCCGGTGGCGCTCGCCACCGATGCCCGAGATATCGGATCTGCGCTGTTTGCCACGGTACGCAGCACGAGCGCGAGATTATGGGCCCGCACGCTTGATTGCCGGACCGGGGACCCCGTGGCACTCATCATCCGGCCCGTCACGCCCTTGACAATGCCACACGGTGCTCAAATAATTCAACCAATAAACAAATCAGCTCTGTTACGTGGAGGTAACCGTGTCGGTCCAGCCCACGCGCGAAGACAAGTTCTCATTCGGCCTCTGGACCGTGGGGTGGCAGGCCCGCGACCCGTTCGGAGACGCCACCCGGGGCCCGCTCGACCCGATCGAGGCCGTGCACAAGCTCTCCGAGCTGGGTGCCTACGGCATCACGTTCCACGACGACGACCTCGTCCCGTTCGGCTCCGACGCGCACACCCGCGACGGCGTCATCGCCAACTTCAAGAAGGCGCTCGAGGAGACCGGCATGGTGGTGCCGATGGTGACCACCAACCTGTTCACCCATCCGGTCTTCAAGGACGGCGGCTTCACCAGCAACGACCGCGGCGTCCGGCGTTACGCGCTGCGCAAGGTGCTGCGCAACATGGACCTCGCCGCCGAGCTGGGCGCCAAGACGTTCGTGCTGTGGGGCGGCCGCGAGGGCGCCGAGTACGACGCGGCCAAGGACGTGCAGGCGGCGCTCGACCGCTACCGCGAGGGCCTGAACCTGATCGCCCAGTATTCCGAGGATCGCGGCTACGGCCTGCGGTTCGCCATCGAGCCCAAGCCCAACGAGCCGCGCGGCGACATCCTGCTGCCGACCGCCGGGCACGCCATCGCGTTCGTGCACGACCTGGAGCGCCCGGAGCTGTTCGGGATCAACCCCGAGGTCGGCCACGAGCAGATGTCGAACCTCAACTTCACCCACGGCATCGCCCAGGCGCTGTGGCACGGCAAGCTCTTCCACATCGACCTCAACGGCCAGCACGGCCCCAAGTTCGACCAGGACCTGGTCTTCGGCCACGGCGACCTGCTGAACGCGTTCTCGCTGGTCGACCTGCTGGAGCACGGCGGACCCGGCGGCGGCCCCGGCTACGACGGACCGCGGCACTTCGACTACAAGCCCTCGCGCACCGAGGACTACACCGGCGTCTGGGAGTCGGCGAAGGCCAACATGCGGATGTACCTGCTGCTCAAGGAGCGGGCGCAGGCGTTCCGGGCGGACCCCGCGGTGCAGGAGGCGCTCGCCGCCAGCAAGGTCCTCGAGCTGTCGACCCCGACGCTGAGCCCCGGCGAGACCTACGCCGACCTGCTCAACGACCGCGGCGCGTTCGAGGACTACGACGTGGACGCGGCCGGTGCCCAGGGCTACCACTTCGTCCGGTTGCACCAGCTCGCCATCGATCACCTGCTGCGCGCCAACTGACCCTGCTGGAAACAACGGACACATAGCGGAAGATGGACACCATGACGCTGGTAGCCGGGATCGACTCCTCCACACAGTCCTGCAAGGTGGTCATCCGTGACGCCGAGACCGGCAAGCTGGTCCGGCAGGGACGGGCGACCCACCCCGACGGGACGGAGGTGCATCCCGACGCCTGGTGGGCCGCGCTCCAGCAGGCGATCGACGAGGCCGGTGGCCTGGACGACGTGGCTGCCGCCTCGGTCGCCGGCCAGCAGCACGGCATGGTGGTCCTGGACTCCAACGGCGAGGTCGTGCGTCCGGCGCTGCTGTGGAACGACACCCGCAGCGCCGGCGCCGCCGCCGACCTGATCGACGACCTCGGTGGCGGCGACAAGGGCCGGCAGGCCTGGGTCGACGCCGTCGGGATCGTCCCGGTGGCCAGCTTCACCCTCACCAAACTGCGCTGGCTGGCCCGCAACGAGCCGGAGCACGCGGCCCGGGTGGCCGCGGTCTGCCTGCCGCACGACTGGCTGACCTGGAAGCTCTCCGGTGCGCACGGCCTGGAGTCGCTGCGCACCGACCGCAGCGACGCCAGCGGCACCCTCTACTGGTCCGCCAAGACCGACCAGTACCGCCACGACCTGCTGGAACTCGGCTTCGGCCGGCGGCTGATCGTGCCCGAGGTGCTCGGCCCCACCGGGATCGCCGGGCACCTGCCCCACGGCGCACCGCTGGGCCCGGGCGCCGGCGACAACGCCGCCGCGGGCCTCGGCGCGGGTGCGCTGCCCGGTGACGTGGTCATCTCGATCGGCACCTCCGGCACGGTGTTCGTCTCCTCCGACGTCGCCCCGGACGACCCCAGCGGCGCCGTCTCCGGCTTCGCCGACACCACCGGCCGGTTCCTGCCGATCGTCGTCACGCTCAATGCGGCCCGGGTGCTCGACGCGGCGACCAAGCTGCTCGGGGTCGACCACAACGAGCTGTCCCGGCTCGCGCTCTCCGCGCCCGCCGGGGCGGACGGGCTGGTGCTGATCCCGTACCTGGAGGGGGAGCGCACCCCGAACCGGCCGAACGCCACCGGCGCCGTGCACGGCCTGACCCTGCGCACCGCGGACCCCGCGCACCTGGCCCGGGCCGCGGTCGAGGGCATGCTCTGCGCGCTTGCCGACGGGCTGGACGCCCTGGTCGCCCAGGGTGCGACGGCCAACCGCATCGTGCTGGTCGGCGGCGGCGCCCGCAGCGAGGCGGTCCGCCGCGTCGCGCCGGCCCTGTTCGGCCTGCCGGTGCTGGTCCCCCCGCCCGGCGAGTACGTCGCGGACGGGGCCGCCCGCCAGGCCGCGTGGGTCACCGTGGGCGGTGACCTGCCGCCGACGTGGTCCGCCGAAACCCCCGAGGTGTACGAGGACAGCAGCGTCCCGCTCATCCGCGAGCAGTACGCCGCCGCCCGCGACTCCGTGATCGACAGGCAGCCCCGCTAACCTCTGTCGCGTGAGTAGCCGCGGAGGGCCGGCGCATCGCGCGTACAGCGTGATCGTCTTTGTCATCCTCGCGTCCCTGGACAACGTGGCGATCAACCTCGTCCCCCCGCTCTACGGCAGCATTGCCGACGCCTACGCGGTCGGCGAGGGCCGGATCGCGCTCGCCACCACGGTGATGTTCCTGATCAGCGCGGTGGCCGCGATCGGCTGGGCGTACGCGGGCGACCGGCTCAACCGCAAGCCGGTGCTGATCGCCGGCACGCTGATCTGGGTGGCCGGCACCGCCTGGTCGGGCGTGGCCGAGGGCTACCCGTCGTTCCTGGCCTCCCAGGCGCTGGCGGCGATCGGCCTGGGCGGGGTGGCCAGCGTCAGCTTCTCCGTGGTCAGCGACCTGATCTCGCCGCGGCGCCGGGGCCTGGTGATGAGCTTCTGGGGCCTGTCGCAGGGCGTCGGCACGCTCATCGGCACGCTGCTGGCCGGGGTGCTCGGCTCCACCGACTGGCGGCGGCCGTTCCTGGTGGTGGCCGTGGCCGGGGTGCTCGCCACGGTGGCCTACCTCTTCACCTACGACGTGCCCCGCGGCGACAGCCAGCCGGAGCTGGCCGGCGTCGAGTACGACGAGCGGATCCACCACGACCACCTGCCCCGGATCCTGGGCCGGCGCACCAACATCTGGCTGATCCTGCAGGGCGGCACCGCGCAGATCGCGTTCGGCTCGCTCGTGTGGCTGCCGGTGCTGTTCCGTTCCCGCGCCGAGGACCAGGGCTACGGCACGGCCACCGCGGTGATCGTGGGCAGCGTGTTCGCCACGTTGTTCCAGCTCGGCGGGGCGCTGTCGATCCTGGGCGGGATGATCGGCGACCGGCTGCAACGCCGTACCCCGCGGGGCCGGGCGCTGGTCGCGGCCGTGGGTGTGCTCGCCGCCGTGCCCTTCTACGTGGTGCTGTTCTTCGTCCCGTTCCGGATCGACGTGCCGGACGGCGGCAGCGCCGGCGCCGTCGTGCTGGCCATCCTCGGCCAGGTCGTCACCGAGCCGACTGTCGGGCTGAGCCTCGCCACCGCGATCTTCGCGCTGGCGCTGACCTCGGCCAACTCGCCGAACTGGTTCGCGCTGATCGCCGACGTCAACCCGCCGGAGCACCGCGGCACCGTCTACAGCCTGGGCAACCTGGTCAACGGTTTCGGCCGGGCCGGCGGCAACGCGCTGGTCGGGCTCACCTTCCGGCAGCTGGCCGGCGCGTTCCCGCCGCCGCTGAACTACGCGGTCGGGCTGGCCGCGTTCCAGTTCTTCTTCGTCCCGACCGGGGTCATGTACTGGCTGGCCAGCCGGACGGTGGCCAGGGACATGGCGGACACCCATGCGGCCCTGGCCACCTACGGCAAGCGGGCGGAGGTCAGACCCGCGCCCACACCGTGACGTCCTGCGGCACCCGGCCGTCGGCGTCGAGCGGCTCGCTGGAGAGCTGCACCCGGGCGTTGAGCGGCAGCTCGGCCGGCGTGTCCCCGAAGTTGGTCAGCACCAGCAGCTCGCCGTTGCGGAACGCCAGCACGTCAGCCGGGGTGTCCACCCAGCGCAGCGTGCCCGCGCCCAGCTGGTGGGCGGCCCGCAGGCGCAGCGCCGACCGGTAGAGCTCGTACGTGGAGCCGGCCACGCCGCGCTGGCGGTCCAGGGCGTACTCGGCCCAGACCGGGGGCTGCGGCAGCCAGCTGGCGTCGGTGGGACCGAAGCCGTACGACGGCGCGTCGGCCTCCCACGGCAACGGCACCCGGCAGCCGTCGCGGCCCCGCTCGGTGTGCCCGGACCGGAACCAGGCCGGGTCCTGCCGGTAGCTGTCGGGGATCTCGGTCGCCTCCGGCAGCCCCAGCTCCTCACCCTGGTAGAGGTACGCGGAGCCGGGCAGCGCCAGCATCTGCAGCGACGCCGCGCGGGCCCGGCGCAGTCCCAGCGCCACGTCCGGCTGCGGGTCGCCGATGCCGATGCCGATCTTGCGGGGCTCGCCGACCGGGTAGCCGAGCCGGGTGGCGTGCCGCACCACGTCGTGGTTGGAGAGCACCCAGGTGGTGGGCGCGCCGACGGTGGCGTTGGCGGCCGTGGTGGTGTCGATGACCTTGCGCAGCGGGTCGGCGGACCAGGGCGTGTCCAGGTACTCGAAGTTGAACGCCTGGTGCATCTCGTCCGGCCGGACGTAGCGGGCCAGCCGGTCGGCGGGCTGCACCCAGGCCTCGGCGACCAGGATCCGGCCGCCCTCGTACTGGTTGAGCACGGCCCGCCACTGCCGGTAGATCTCGTGCACGCCGTCCTGGTCCCACATCGGCGGCGGCGGGGCGCCCTCGGGGGCTAGGCCGCCGAGGATCTCGCCGGCGTAGTGCCAGTCGGCCAGGTCGGCGTCCTTGATCAGCCCGTGCGCCACGTCGACCCGGAAGCCGTCGACGCCCCGGTCCAGCCAGAACCGCAGCACCGAGACGAACTCCGCGCGGACGTCCGGGTTGCCCCAGTTGAGGTCCGGCTGCGTGACGTCGAACAGGTGCAGATACCACTGGCCGTCCGGGGTGCGTTCCCAGGCCGGGCCGCCGAAGACGCTCTGCCAGCCGTTCGGCGGCTCGCTGCCGTCCGGGCCGCGGCCGTCGCGGAAGATGTAGCGCTCGCGCTCCGGGCTGCCGGGCGCCGCGGCCAGCGCGGCACGGAACCAGGCGTGCTCGTCGGAGGTGTGGTTCGGCACCAGGTCGACGATGACCTTCAGGCCGAGCGCCTTCGCCTCGCCGATCATCTTGTCGGCGTCGCCCAGGTCGCCGAAGATCGGGTCGACCGCGCGGTAGTCGGCCACGTCGTAGCCGGCGTCGTGCTGCGGCGACGGGTAGAACGGCGAGAGCCACACCGCGTCCACGCCGAGGTGCCGCAGGTCGCTCAGGCGGGTCGTGATGCCGGGCAGATCGCCCATCCCGTCGCCGTTGCTGTCGGCGAAGGAGCGGGGGTAGATCTGGTAGATGACGGCGCTGCGCCACCAGTCAGTCGTGGGGGATGGCATGTCACCCAGGCTAGCCGCGATGCCCGCGCCGGAGCGGGTCAGCCGTCCAGAATCGCGGCGAACCGCTCTTCTGCTAAATCGAGTTGGTCCAGGATGTGGTCCTTCGCGGCGACGGACAGCGGGGTGTCCGGGCGGCCGACCAGCTCGCGCAGCTTCGGCACCAGCGGCCGGTACTTGATCGCCGAGCTGCGAGCCTTGTCATAGGTGGTGTGGATGACACCGACGCCGTTGTCGGTGAAGTCCGAGACCTTGATGACCCGGGCCCACGGGTCGCGTTCCAGGCTGTCCGCCACGTGCGCGCGGTACTGCTCGTGCCGGTCGCGTTCCGGGTCGTACTCCGGGTTGGTCACCGAGCGGACCAGCTCGGCCATCCGCGGGGTGAACCGCCGGGCCAGCTCGGCCACCGCCGCGTCGGTCAGCTCCTGATGGCTCAGCGCCGGGCTGAGCCCGGCCAGCTCCGCCGGATGGTCCTCGACCGCGTCGTGCAGCAGCGCGGCGGTGAGCACGTCCACGTCGTGGATGCCGTAGTAGCGGATGATCCGGATCGCGACCCGGAGCAGATGGTTCAGGTACGGCTCGCGGACCCGCCGGTCGTCGGCGTGCAGCCGGGCGGCCAGCTCCAGCGCCTGCTCGAGCTGCTGCCGGTCGTCCGGTGGGAAGTCGAGCAGCTCGAGGGAGAACCGCTCGCGCAGGCCCGCCTCGCCGTACACCTCGGTGATCGCGTGCAACGGCATCGACAGCAGCATCCTTGGCGCCATGCCGATCAGGTATACCGGACTCCGCGGTCGCGTGGGCGGGCGATCAGGAAGGGACGTCGATCAGCGGCTCGTCCGCCACGGGCTTGGGCCGCGGCGGGACCGGGCGCGGGGAGGGCCGGACCCCGGGCGACGGACGGCTGCCGGGGGTGCGCCGCATCGCCGCGTTCATCGACGCCTGCTTGAGCGACCAGGGGTTCTCGGCGTGCATCCCGCGGCGCGGCACCCCGTCGCCCTCGGTGAACTCCTCATCGGTCATCGCCTGCAGCGCACTGAGCGCGACGCCGAGGATCAGCGCGGCACTGACCAGCGTGATCGGCACGATCATGAGCAGCGGCCGGATGCCGCTCACGGCGGTGGAGACGGACGGGCTGAGCTCCACCGACACGCTCGCCATCCCGGTGTAGTGCATGCCGAAGACGGCCAGGCCCATCAGCGCGGCCGCGCCGGTCATCGCGCCCAGCCCCTTGACCGACACGGCGAACCAGAGCGCGGCGGTGCAGGCCGCGACGGCGATGACGCCGGAGACGACGACCAGCGCCGGCTGGAAGTGGATCCGGCCGGAGACGTGCAGGCCGGACATCCCGGTGTAGTGCATGCCGAGCACGCCGATGCCGGTGAAGAAGCCGGCCACGGCGATCTTCGGCACGCTGCGGCGGCCGTGGCCGACGACCATCAGGCCGATGCCCACGGCGACGACCGACAGGCCGAGGCTGGCCATGGTGAACCACGGGTTGTACCGCACCGGGCTCTGCGGCACGTCGAAGCCCAGCATCGCGGTGAAGTGCATGAGCCAGATGCCCGCCCCGCCGAGCGAGAACGCGGCGATGATCAGCCAGCGGTTGCGGCGGCCGCGGGAGCGGGCGCTGCGCGCCCGGCCGGTGGCGAGCAGGCCGAGGAAGGACCCCAGGACCGCGAGCAGGTACGCCGCGATCGGATTGAAGGCCCCATAGGTGAAGTGATGGACCTCGGCCACGTTGTCGTCACGCCCTCACGAACATCGGGAACAGTTCGCAGAGGATTACGCCATACGTCCGATGTGGGGCATCGCACCTCGTGTGCGCCCCGCTACCCAACGAGAACCGGGGCCACCGTATGGCTGCCTGCGAGAGGTAGCCATACGGCAGCCCCGGTGCGGTCGTGGTGACCGGTCAGGGATGCCGGGGGAGGCGGACTAATTGGTGAAGATGCTGACGCCGCCGGGGCCGACGAGCAGGCCGACGATGATGAGGACGACGCCCCAGAGGATCTGCCGCCGGAACAGCGCGAGGATGCCGGCGACCACGAGGATGACTGCGAGGATCCAGAGCAAAAGTGACATGCGCATCTGGTACCCGACGCCCCGAAATCGAAAACCTGTGACAGTGGGCACCAGCCACAAAAATACGGGGCCGGGCAGGGCCGATGTGGATCAGACGGTGGCGAGGCCGGCGTCGACGTTGTCGGTCAGCAGCTGATAGACGTTGTACGCCTGCTTGATGACCGGGTGCGCCACGTTGCGGACGGGCACCCCGCCCGGCGTGCGTCCCCGTTCGCTGCCGTGGTGTGCGTGCCCGTGCAGGGCCAGCGCGGTCGGCGCCGAGTCGATGGCCTGCCCCAGCAGATACGACCCGAGGAACGGATAGATCTCCAGCGGCTCGCCGACCAGCGTCTCGGGCACCGGGGAGTAGTGGGTCAGCGCCACCAGCGCGTCGCACTCCAGCCCGCGCAGCGCCGCGCCGAGCCGCTCGGCGATCGTCTCCGTCGTGCCGACGAAGTTCTTCATCTCCCGCTCGCCGAACTTGCTGGCGCACGCCCCGGCGAACCCGCCGCCGAAGCCCTTGACCCCGGCGATGCCCAGCCGGTGCCCGTGCAGCTCGAGGACGGTGGTGTCACCCTCCAGCACGGTGATGCCGGCGTCGCGCAGCACGGCGGTGACCGCGTCCTGCTGGTCGCTCTGGTGGTCGTGGTTGCCCAGCACGACCACGACCGGCACGCCCACGTCGCCGAACTCGGTGGCCATGCACTTGGCCTCCTCGACGGTGCCGTGCCGGGTCAGGTCACCGGCGATCAGCAGCGCGTCGGCGACGGCCGGCAGCTGCTCCAGGGCGGGCCGGTAGCGGCCCAGCACGTCCTTGTCGACGTGGACGTCACCCACGGCGGCGATCCGGATCATGAAATCTCCTCCACCTCACTGGGCGCCGCGGCCCGCACGATGCCGATGTCACAGGCGATCTCCACGTCCGGGAAGTGCGCCGCGATCTGCCGGCAGATCTCGTCGCGGCGCTGCGCGCTCTCCACCTCGCCGCCGAGCACCAGCAGGTGCTCGCGGCGCTGCAGGGTGATGCCCTGTTCGGCGATCGCCCCGTGCTCGGTGAGCAGGCGCTGGATCTCCGCCTCCAGATATTCGTCGAGCTGTGGTGTCATCTCATCCCCCCACTGACAGACGGGCTTGCCCCGGCAGCGCGACCACGTCCAGGCGGTCGAGCAGCACCAGGAACGCTTCCGCGTACGGCGACTTCGCGGTCAGCTCGCGCACCCGGTCCCAGTCGATCTGTTCCCGCAGCGAGCGGGCGACCGGCAGGCCGGTGGCGAAGTCGCAGTAGTGCTGGGTGTAGCTCAGCAGCTTGTGCACCATCAGCTGGGTAGCCGACAGCACCGGCATGTTGATCGCCTCGACCGGCCGCATGACGGTGTCGCGCAGCGTGGCGTCGGTGACCGGCGACTCGACCGGCCGGTAGATCAGGTCCACCATCCGGCCCTGGTCGAAGACCTTGACCAGCCAGTCCTCGGGCGGTTGCTCCACCTCGAAGCCGACCGCGGACAGCTCCTCCAGCGCGCGGGCCTTGTCCTGCTCGCGGATCACGAAGTCGACGTCGTGGTCGCTGGAGTGCCCGCCGTGGGCGTACACCGCGAAGCTGCCGCCGAGCGCGAACGGGATCTCCGCCTGTTTCAGCACCGAGGCGACCCGTTTGAGCGTGGTGACCAGGCCCTCGTCCACCCGGTGCGGCATAACGGTCTCCCTGCATCCGATCGGTGTGCATACGGCATCTCGACTACCCGGGGCTGCCCGCCTTCACACCCGGACCCCGTCCGTGCGGGGCCGGAACCGAGGGTGACTGCGCCGGGTACCGTTGGTGGGTATGGTCCCCGACCTCGAGTCCGCCCGTCCCGCTTTCGACGATCAACGTCCGTCCACCGCCGCCCGGCGCCCGTTGCGCACGGTGGCACTGGTCGGCATCGACGGCTCCGGCAAGACCACCCAGGCGCGGCTGCTGGCGGGCTCGCTGGCCGCGCGGGGCCTGCCCGCGACCTACCGGCGTAACGCCGGCGGCCGCCGCTGGTTCGGCCGGCTCGCCGCCACGCTCGGCCGTCGGGACGGCGAGCACCTGCTCGGCCGCAAGGTGATGCTCGTGGTCGAATCGGTGCTGCGCTGGCTGTCGATCCTGCGCACGCTGCTGCGCCGCCGGGTCACCGGGGAAATCTCGATCATGGACCGGTACGCGGTCTGCCAGTACGCGAGCATCCGCGCGCACGCCAAGACGCCCCGCCCCGAGCGGCTCAACCGGGCCGAGCGCCGCGCCCGGCTGGCCTACCGGGTGTTCCCGGCGCCGGACGTGACGTTCCTGCTGGCCGTCGACCCGGCCGTGGCGTACGACCGGATCGAACGCCGCGGCTACGACCACGAGGAGATGTCCTACCTGCGCGCCGCCACCGCCGCCTACGAGTCCCTGCCCGAGCACGCCGAATTTGTCATCGTCGACGCGAACGGCACCCCCGAGCAGGTGCAGCAGGCGCTGCTGGGCCACCTGCGCGCCTGGGCGCCTGCGGCCGTGCCGGTCGAGCTCCCGGCGCCGCGCCGCCCGGCAGCCTTGCTGGTGGCCCATGCCCGGGCGCTGCTGGTGACCGTGGCGACGCTGGCCGCCGCCGCGTCGGTGCTCACCTACCAGCTGGCGGAGGGTTTCTAGGCCCGGCCGTAGACCGGGATGGCGGCGCCGCTGGTCGGCGCCGAGCCGTCGCCGGCCAGGAAGCCGATGACCTGGGCGATCTCCGCCGGGGTGACCCAGCGGGAGAAGTCGGCGTCCGGCTGGCCGGCCCGGTTGGCCGGGGTGTCGATGATGCTCGGCAGCACCGTGTTGCAGCGCACGCCGCTCTTCTTGTACTCGACGGCGACGGCGTTCGCGAAGGCCAGCACCGCGGCCTTGGCGGTCACGTAACCGGCGGCGCCGGCGAAGGGCGCGACCGCCGCCCGGGAGGAGACGCACACCACGGAGCCGCCGCCGGCGGCCACCAGCTGCGGCAGCGCCGCGGCGGTCACCAGGTACGTGGGCCGCAGGTTCGCGCGCAGCATCGCCTCGAAGTCGTCGATCGGCGTCTCGTGCACCAGGCCGCCACCGGCGTACCCGCCGACCAGGTTCACCACCGCGCGCAGCGGCGCCGAGGCGTCGGACGCAGCCAGGGCCACCGCCGCCGCGACCTCACCGGGTTCGCTCAGGTCGGCCTCGACCGGGAGCACACCCTTCGGCAGCCGGTCGGTGGCGCCGGCCCGCACCGGGGCGACCACCCGCCAGCCCTGTTCGCGCAACACTTCGGCAACGGCCCCGCCGAGCCCGCCTGCCCCGCCTGTCACCAGCACACTGCGTTCCATACCGTGAACCGTAGTGGTGTGTTTTCCATCACTCCGGCCGGGACTCGGCGGAACGGCGTGGCGGTACCGGCCGAACGGACGTCAGCCCCGCGGGTGTCACCCGGACGGGCGAGTGAACTGCGGCTTGTCGTGCCGCATCGTGGCAGGTGCTCCCGTACGGGCCGGAGACGGGAGCTTTTGCCGTGACGTTTGCTTCATGCCCGACGGCAACCTGTCGATGCTGGACGTGAACCCAATCGGCTACCAGGCCGTACTGGGTAGTGATGAGCATCGCAGCCGGATCCGTGATGCCCGTCGCTGCGACGAAAGAGGGGCCGGTGGTGTCATGGAGCGGGCGGAGGGTATGCGTCTCATCACGCATCCATCGCGGGGTGTGGCTCCGAATACCCCGGTGAGAGCCCTCTTCAGTAAGTATCCACGCGGCTCTCAGCTGGCGCTCAGACACTCGTGACACTTTCAACTCACCAGCCGGAATCAGCGCAGGGCGCCAACTGTTCAGGTATGTGTCAGCACCGCAATGCATGAACTGCGGACGTTACGGGGAGGGCTGATGGACGCAGGTATTGCCCGTAACAGGGTTAGTGAAGGCAATGAGGGGACCGTGGGCAACGTGGAGAAGAACACCGTGATGAGGACCGACCAGGTCGCCGAGGAACGCGACCTCGTCGGAGTCTACCTGCACGAAATCTCCCGGACGCCGCTGTTGGATGCTGCCAGGGAGGTCGACCTCTCCAAGGCAATCGAGGCGGGCCTCTATGCCGAGCACCTGCTCGACACCGGCGAAGTCCGTCGCGGCGTGAGCCGGGAGGAACTGGAGCGGCTGGTCACCGAGGGCAAGCGGGCGAAGGATCTCTTCATTCGCGCCAACCTGCGGCTGGTCGTGTCGATCGCCCGGCGGTACGTCCGCTCGGGCATGCCGATGCTCGACCTCATCCAGGAGGGCAACACCGGCCTGGTCCGCGCCGTCGAGAAGTTCGACTACGAGCGCGGCTACAAGTTCTCGACCTACGCCACGTGGTGGGTCCGCCAGGCGATCAGCCGGGCGATCGCCCAGCAGGAACGCACCGTGCGCCTGCCCGTGCACCTGGTCGAGGACGTCAACCGGATGCGCAACGTCACCCGCCAGCTCGTCCGCGAGCTCGGCGCCGACCCGGAGCCCGCGCAGGTCGCGGCGGCCCTGGGCGTGACGGTGGAGCGCGTCACCGAACTGACCCGCTGGGCCCAGGACACCGTGTCGCTGGACACCCCGGTGGGCGACGACGGCGACACCAACCTCGGCGACCTGGTCGCCGACAGCGACGCGCCGTCGCCCGAGGAGATCGTGCTGACCGCCCTGGAGCGGCAGCGCATCGAGGGCCTGCTGAACCACCTCGACGACCGCTCGGCGGGCATCATGCGCGCCCGGTACGGCCTCGAGGACGGTCGTGAGCACTCGCTGACCGAGGTGGCGTCGCGCTTTTCGCTCTCCCGGGAGCGCATCCGCCAGCTCGAGATCCAGGCGCTCGGCCGGCTGCGCGAGCTGGCCCGGGCCGAGGGCCTGCAGGCCGCGTAACCCCCTCCCCTCGTTGCGAACGACAAGAAGGCCGGTGCCCCGAGGGGACACCGGCCTTCTGCTGTGCTCGGTGACTCAGGACACCCGGCCGTAGCCGTTGGGGGTCATGATGTCGATCGTCCGCTTCTTCACGGGCTGGCCCGCGCGGGAGGCGTCGATGATCTGGCCGCCGCCGACGTACAGGGCGACGTGCCCGTTGCTGCGGTAGAAGACCAGGTCGCCCGGTTTGAGGTCGGACCGGGAGATCCGGGTCGTGGCGCTGTACTGCGCCGCGGCGTTGTGCGGCAGGGACTTGCCGGCCGCGTTCCAGGCCGCGGAGGTCAGCCCCGAGCAGTCGTAACTGTTGGGCCCGCCGGAACCGTACTTGTACGGGAGGCCGATCGCGTTGTAGGCGAAGGTGACCGCCTTGCCGGCCGAGCCCGCGATGGACGGGATGTTGCCGGTGTACTTGCTGCCGGCCTCGGTGGGCGAGCCGTAGGCTGCGGTGCGCATCGCGTACAGCTTCTTGAGGTCGCCCTCGATCTTCTTCTTGCGACCGTCGAGCTCCTTGACCTCGGCGGTCTGCTTCGCCTGGGTCGCCTTGAGGGCGGCCTGCCGTTCGGCGAAGTTCTCCGTGGTCGCGCGGTACTCCGCGATGTCGCGGCCGCGGCTGCGGGAGATCTGCTCGAGGATGCTCATCCGGTCCATGAGGTTGTCCGCGCCCTCGAGCACGACGTTCATGGTGCCGACGTGGCCGGTCATGTACGCCGACGCCGCGATGCTGTCCATCTGCGTGCCGGCGGCCTCGAGCGCGGCCTTGGCCGGCGCCAGGGACTCGGCCAGCTTCTTCTCTTCGGCCTTGGTCTGCTTCAGGCTGATGCGCATCTTGTTGTACGACTCGACGACGTCCTCGAGCTGATCGGACGCCTTGTCGATCTTCTTCGTCAGCTCACTCTTCGACGGTTCCGCGTGCGCGGAGGTCGCGGCGCTGCCGGTGATCGCGATCGCCAGGGCGGCGACCACCAGCGCACGGAGTCTCGTGCGGGCGTGTGGCAACGGTATGTGGCCTTTCTTCCGCTGTGGCCGCCTACCGGGTTAGCTGACGGGTTCGGGCGGGAAGAAGGCCCTACCGCTGGTGCGGATTCACCCCGGTGCTGCTTCGGTGTGGTTCCCCGGTTCGTCGTGGCGGAGGCGGTGACCCTGGGGGATCGGGGTCGCGTTTTCCACCGGCGAGGATTCGGCGGCGTGGGCCGGCGCCACCGAGGGTGTGGCTGCGGACCGGACCAACCGCATTAACTTATCGGCGCTCGGCATTAACACAAGAGCCCGAAGAGTGACTTGCGCCAATGATCACAAATAAGAGAATGATCCCGATAACGGCAGGCAACAATTCCGCTTCGTAGAGTGACTTTTCTACTCTGCCATGGCCGGCGGGGGAGTGGCGGCCGCCGGGACCCACTTGCGCGTGACGACGCGCTCGGCCCAGAACGACAGGAACGGCACGGTGCCGGCCAGCATCACGAGCAGCATCCGGCCCAGCGGCCAGTGCGCGCGGCGGCTCAGGTCGAAGGTCGCCACCAGATAGACCATGTAGAGGAAACCGTGGAACGGGCCAACGGTGGCCACCACGGTGTCGTTGTCACCCAGGTACTTCAGCGGCATGCCGATGACGACCAGCGTGATCAGGACCACGCCGACGATCCAGGCGATGATCCGGTAGCGGGTCAGGGCTCCCTGCACGTTCCACGTCCTTCTGGTTCGGTGCTGCTCAACTGGCGCTGGTGCGCGGGCCGGGATAGTCGCTCGGCCGGGCGCCGGGGTGGGCGGCGAGCCAGCCCAGGTACTCGTTGTAGGCGGCCAGCTCGGGATCGTCGTCGACGGGCGCCGCGTTCGCCACCGGCACGCGCACCGGGCGCCGGACGGTCACCGGCGCGTCCTGCTGCGGCACGGCCGGGCGTTCCCCGGTCTCCGCGGCCGGCTCCGGCGGCGCGGGGCGGCGGGACCGGCGTTCCTGCTGCACCTCGCGGAACCAGATGAACACCACGAACAGCGCGAAAACCGGCCACTCGAAGGTGTAGCCCCAGCTGAGCGCGTTGCCCTCGGTGGCCCGGCTGAACTGCCACCAGCCCAGCGCGAGGAAGGCGGCCACGAGCACCAGCGCGAGGACGTGGCGCGCGATCCACGCGGGGGTCCACAGCCCTTTCATGTGCCTCAGCGTACCGGCGGGTTTGGTGGGAGGGCGCTCGGGCAACCGGTGCAGGCAAGCATCGAGCGATCCGGCTCACCCGGGACTTCTGAGAGGACCACCGACTTCATGATCTCCTCGGTACGCGGCCGGCTGAACCGGCTGCGACGCGACTACGCGCCCCACGAGCACCGGCCGCTGGACGGCTATGTGGCCACCATGGGCGCGTTCGGTGTGCTCGCCGGCAGCCTGGCCGCCGCGGCGCGGCTCAGCGGGCGGCCGGTGCCGGAGCGACCCGCCACCGCCGACATCGTGCTGATCTCCATCGCCACGCACAAGCTGAGCCGGCTGATCGCCAAGGACGCGATCACCAGCCCGCTGCGTGCGCCGTTCACCCGGTTCGCGGAGCCGGGCGGCAGCGGCGAGATCAACGAGGAGGTACGCGACCAGGGCAGCTCGCTGCGCCACTCGATCGGCGAGCTGGTCAGCTGCCCGTTCTGCCTGGCGGTGTGGGTGGCGACCGGGCTGACCAGCGGGCTGGTCTTCGCGCCCCGGCTGACCCGGCTGGCGGCCACGGTGTTCACCGCCACGGCCGCGTCCGACTTCCTGCAGATGGCGTACTCGCTGGCCAAGGAGGCCGCGGAGGGTGAGCCGGAGCCGGCCGATCAGCCCGCGCCGGCCCTCGCCGCCTGACCAGGACCACGCACGGCGAAGCCCCCGGCCTGGCGGCCGGGGGCTTGGTGCGTTCGTCGGGGTGGGTCAGGGCGGGCCCTCGCGGTCCAGGCCCGACCGGCCCTGCGGGCTCTCTGCCTCGCCCGTCCCGCCCTCGGCGTCATCCCGGTCCACCACGGTGTCGGAGTGCTCACCGGCGAAGTCGCTGTCGCCGTCCGGCACAGCTTCCTCGTCGCCGAACGCGGGCAGCCGTTCGTTCTGCTGGGTCATCTCACTCCTCGTGCGGGCTTGGTCCGGCGTCGGGTGGTCGTTCCCCGGTGGTTCGACTACCCGGGGCCGGGCCGGGCAAACGGTGTGGCTTGAGTCACAACCGCTACCGGAATCCGGGCACCCCGCCGACGGTTGAGTCAGATGTCGGTGTGATCAGTGTCCCCGGGCCTCACCCTTTGCCTTCGCGGAATACCGTTCGGCTGGAGCCGCGTTGAGCCTTTCGCCGCGAGGCGACCTGCACACCGACAGCTGTGATCGCGCCGCCTCCGGTCTCCGGGGGCGGCGCTTTTGCGTCCCGGATATCGATCATCGTGCGGGTTCGCTTGCGCCCAGCGGGGTAACCAGCGGCCATGACTGACGACCGGACGGACCAGCGCGCTGCCGAACTGCTGCCCGAGGAGCGCAGCGCGGGCGGCAGCAGCGACCCGCAGGCGCAGGCAGCGGCCATTCTCGCCGAGTCGGACGAGCGCCAGGCCGACCTGGAAGCCGCGCCGAGCACGCTCCTGGAGCATCGGACCTCGGAACAGACGGTCACGCCGGAGGACGGCACCCGGTAGTGGACGGGACTTTCGTGTTCACCGATGCGCGTGGCAATATCGGCCGGATGTCAGCCCCGCAACGAAGCTTCGGGCGCACCATCTCGCGCCGGGTGCCGGCCTCCGGCGCAGCCGCCGCGAACGCCGACCAGACCCGGACCCCCGGCCGCCGGCGCCCGCCCGCGGCCGGGCCGGCCGCACTCCCTGCGGCGCAGCCGCCTCCCGGCTTACCGGCCGCGGTGCCCGGCTCGCTGCTCGCGGCCGCGGTCCGTCCCCCCGAGCCCACCCTGAGCATCGACACGGTGGTGCGGGACGGCCTGGCGCCGTCCGCCGGTGCGGGGGAGCCGGCCGGGCCGCACCCGGTGGAGCTCGCCGGGCTGCTGCACGAGCTCACCGCCCGCCTGCTCGGCGCCGACGGGGTGCCGCACGCCCTGGACCGGCTGGCCGCCTTCGCGGCCGGGGTCGTGCCCGGCACGCTGCGCTGCTCGGTGGCGCTGATCGGGGAGGGCGGACCGCCGGTCGTCGCCGCCTCCGGGAGTGCCGCCCAGGCCCTCGACGACCTCCAGTACGCCGCCGGCGACGGCCCCGCCCTCGAGGCCGCCCGGACCCGCACCCTGGTGACCGCCCCCGAGCTCCAGGACGACCCGCGCTGGCCGCAGCTGGCCGAGGGCGCCCGGCAGCACGGCGTCCGCGGCGTCGTGGCGATCCCGCTGGACGTGCAGCGGTCCTCGGTCGGGGCGCTGAGCCTGTTCGTCGGCACGCCCGGCGGCATCGACCCGGCGTGGCTGCTGACCGCGATGGCCGTGGTGAACCAGGCCGAGGTGCTGCTGGGCGAGCTGCGCCGGCGCGAGGGCCTGCGGGAGGGTGCGACGGTGGACCGGGCGGCCGGCGTGATCATCGCGCAGCGTGGCTGCGGCGTGCAGGAGGCCTACACCGTGCTGCAGGAGACCGCCCAACGGCTCGGCATCGACCGCCGGACCGTCGCCGAGCGGCTGATCAAGGCGGCGGCTCGCAACGCCGACGCCTGACCGCTACTTCCGCACCTGCTGGACGACCTCGAACTCCAGCAGGCTCGCGCCCGAGGCCACCGGGCGGCTGCGCTCACCCGCGTGTGCCGCCCGGCCCGAGCCGGCCGACCAGGCCTGGAAGTCCTCCTCGGTCTCCCACTTGGTGTAGACGAAGTACCGGGTCTCGCCGCCGACCGGGCGGAGCAGCTCGAAGCCCAGGAAGCCCGGGGCGTTCTCCACCGCACCCTGCCGGGCGGCGAACCGCTGCTCCAGCTCGGGGCCCGCGCCCTCGGGGACGTCGATAGCGTTGATCTTCACGACTGCCATACGACAAAGGGTACGAGCGCGGGCTGCGCTCGTACCCTTCGGTGTCGCCGGCTGAGCAGCTAGCGGGAGCTGCGGGTCTCCACCTCGGGCCCGGCACCGACCTCGCCGGGCACGCCGTTGCTCGCGGCGGCGGCCGCCGCGTCGTCGGCGCGCTGCTGCTGCGCCGACCGGTGCTGCAGCGGGATCTCCGGCAGGAACAGCACCACGATCAGGCCGAGGACCATCACGACGGCCGCCAGCAGGAAGATCAGCTGGATGCCGTCGGAGAAGCCGACCTTGAACGGGTGCGACACCACGTCGGAGAGCCGGTCCAGGAACGACGTGTCGTTCAGCGCGTCGCCGCCCTGCGCCTGCTGCAGGGTCTGCAGCTGACCCGGGTCGGCGGCCACCGCCTGCTGGAACTCCGGGGTGCCCTGCGCCGTCGCGTACGCCGAGTTGATCTTGCCGCCGACGACGTTGAAGAGCACGGACAGGAAGATCGCGGTGCCCAGCGTGCCGCCCATCGACCGGAAGAACGTCACCGAGCTGGTGGCCACGCCGATCTCCCGTGGCGACACCGCGTTCTGCACCGCGGTGATCATCGGCTGCATGTTGCCGCCCAGGCCGAGGCCCATCACGACCATGATCAGCATGGTCTTCCAGAGCGGGGTGTCGGCGCCGATCAGGGAGAACAGCACCAGCGCGGACAGCATGAGGATGCTGCCGATGATCGGGAAGACCCGGTAGCGGCCGGTCCGGGCGATCAGCTGGCCGGAGGTGATCGAGCCGGCCATGATGCCGATCACGAACGGGATCATCTGCAGGCCGGCCTCGGTCGCCGAGGAGCCCTTGACGATCTGCAGGTACAGCGGCACGGTCAGCAGGCCGCCGAACATGGCCATGCCGACGATCGTGCTGGAGATCGAGCCGACCGCCACCGTGCGGTTCTTGAACAGCCGCAACGGCAGCAGCGCCTCGTCCTTGTAGGCCCGCTCGGCCAGGATGAAGCCGACGATGCCGATCAGCCCGATCGCGTAGCAGCCCAGCGCGCGCGGCGAGTCCCAGCCCCAGGTGCGGCCCTGCTCCGCCACGGTCAGCAGCGGCACCAGGCCGACGATCAGCGCGAGCGCGCCCGGCCAGTCGATCCGGTGGTCGGTGCGGGTGTGCGGCAGGTGCAGCACCCGGGCCACGACGATCATCGCGGCGATGCCGATCGGCACGTTGATGTAGAAGATCCAGCGCCAGCCGGTGATGCCGAGGATGGTGTCCTGGCCGGCGAAGAAGCCGCCCAGCAGCGGGCCGATGACGCTGGCGGTGCCGAAGACCGCGAGGAAGAAGCCCTGGTACTTGGCGCGCTCGCGGGGCGGCACGATGTCACCGATGATCGCCAGCGCCATCGACATCAGGCCGCCGGCGCCGATGCCCTGGATCGCCCGGAACGCGGCCAGCTCGTACATGCTCTGGGACAGGCCGCAGAGGATCGAGCCGATCACGAACGCGGCGATCGCGAACAGGAAGAAGCCGCGCCGGCCGTAGATGTCGGAGAGCTTGCCGTACAGCGGTGTGGAGATGGTCGAGGTGATCAGGAAGGCCGTGGTGGCCCAGGCCTGCAGGTCGAAGCCCTTGAGGTCGTCGGCGATCGTGCGGGTCGCCGTGGCCATGATGGTCTGGTCCAGGGCGGCCAGGAACATGCCCATCATCAGGCCGCCGAGGATGGTCAGGATCTGCCGGTGGGTGAATTCCACCGACGGCCCGCCGGCGCCCGCTGCGCCCGCCGGCGGCCCCGGCTCTGCGGTGGCGGTGGTGCTGGAGTTACTCACGCGTTCTCCCGTGCTGGTACGGCTGGGTCGCAGCGCACGAGCGCCTCGACGGAGCTGTTGAATTCGTGGAAAAGGTCGGTGAAGGCGTGCACCCGCTCGGCCGGCCAGCCCTTCAGGGCCTCGCTGATCAGCGCGTTGCGTGCCTCGTGCAGCTGCGCGCAGGCGGCCAGGCCCGCAGCCGTGACGGCGAGCCGGGAGGCCCGGCCGTCGGCGGGATCGGCCTCACGGCGGGCCAGGCCGGCCTTGACCAGCTGAGCCGCCTGCCGGCTGATCGTGGACGGGTCCGCGCCCTTGACCTCGGCGAGGTCGGTGACCCGCATCGGGCCCAGGTGCCGCAGCGGGAACAGCAGCATGAGGGCGGAGAACTCGGCGCCGAAGTCCCTCACGTGGAGCATGCCCTTCGCCCGCGGGCCCAGCCGGGCGAATCGCACAAGTTCGTCGGCCAGGCGTCCGGCCTGGGCCTCGGCGTCCGTTTCCGCCATCGGCCGCACCTCCCGTCAAGATGCGTGCAGCGTACAACTTGTTGTGTGGTGAAAGCATTTCCGGGTCGTTACGCCGACAGTTTTGTGGCGTGCATCTCCCACACCCCGGTGGTCAGCGCCTCGGTCTCCTCGAGCGCGGCGGGGACCGGCACCACGTACTCCGCCACCCGGGTGAACAGCCGCTCGGGGAAGTACCCCCGGCCCGGGTCGCCAACCAGGACCCGGGCGCCTTCGCGGGCGGCCCGGCGCAGCCGCGCGGTCATCCGATCGGCGACCGTGCGGGTGTAGAAGACGTCGCCCGCCAGGATCACCTCCGCCGGCACGTCCAGGTCGGCGATGTCGACCACGCGGGTGTCGACGGTGACCCGGTTGGCGGTCGCGTTGCGGGCCGCGGCGGCCACCGCGAGCGGGTCGACGTCCATCGCGGTCACCCGGGCGGCGCCGGCCCGGGCCGCGGCGATCGCGGCCACGCCCGAACCCGAGGCCACGTCGAGCACGGTGCGGCCGCGCACGATCTCCGGGTGGTCCAGCACGTGCCGGGCGAGCGCCTGACCGCCGGCCCAGACGAACAGCCAGAACGGCGGCGGCACGTCACTGCTGAACGCGCCGCCGGTGCCGTCGAACAACCCCACCCCGCCGCCGGCCAGGTGCAGGGAGATCTCCGGAGCCAGGGGTACGGGCAGCAGCGTGGTGTCCACGCCGGGGATTCTTCGCCGTCGGTGCCCGGACCGCGCGATATTTGACCTGCGTCACAGTGTTGCGTCAGGCGGCGAGCTCCGCGGCGCGGCGCAGCAGGCCGGTCACCGAGTCGGGCCGGTGTGGCTCGCCGGCGGCCGCCAGCACCGCGGTGACCGCCAGATCCAGCGGGGTGCCCGCGCCGTCCTCGCGCAGCAGCTCCAGGAACAGCGCCCGGGTCTCGAGGGACGGCTCCACGCCCAGCCCCTCGGCCAGCTCCCGCCGGCACCGGTCGTACGCCCGCAGCGCCGCCACCCTGTCCCCGAGCAAACGGTGCGCGGCCATCGTGATCGCCCAGCCGCGCTCCGCCACCGGGTCCAGCCCGACCGCACGCTCCGCCAGCGCCAGCGCGCCCTGCGGGTCGCCGGCGACGAGGGCGTGGCCGCCGCCGTCGAGCAGCGTCGCCACCAGCCGGGCCCGGTACCGCTCGCGGGCCTGGTTCGCCCAATCGTGTTGTTCCACGTCCTCCAGCAGGGGACGGGCGGCCAGGTGCGCGGCGGCGGTCAGCGGGCGCAGGGCGCGGCCGGCGGTCCGGCCCGAGGCCGCGGCGAGCAGCTCGTCGAAGCGGGCCACGTCGACGCGTACCTGGTCGGCCACGAGGGAGTAGCCGCCGTTGCGCGTGGTGATCACGGAGTCACGGGTCTGCCCGTCCGGGTCGAGTCGATGGCGCAAAAGGGACACATAACTCTCCACCGTGGCCTGATGGTTGGCCGGCGGGCGTCCGCCCCACAGCAGCTCGGCCAGCTCCGCCTTGTGCAGGTCGCCACGCAGCGCGAGCAGGGCGAGAATGTGGCGGGGCTTGACGCCACCGAAGTCGCGGCCGGTCAGGCGTACGCCCCGGGTGCGGACTTCGAGCCGTCCGAAAAGCTGGATGTCGTACATGGCGTAAGACCTTCTACGGGTGGGGGTCACGCGACAAGCCCCCGCCGCATCGTTCCGCACCCCGAAAGCGAGGGGTCAGGTCCACCGAAGATACGAGTTGTGGGGGCCGCTCGGACTCATCCGCTCGGCGCGCGTACCGAGCGATCGACGTGGCTCGCAGGTGCTGTCCGGCTGTTGGTACGCCTTGGCTTCCGGCGCGGGACACATAGACTTCCAGCGCTGGCGGATCAGGAGGCTTGAATGGTGGGCGAGGCGATCACGGTGCTCGTGGTGGACGGGCATCAGACGTTCGCCGAATTGCTCGGCGTGGCGTTGGCCGGTCAACCGGATCTGCGCTATGTCGGACATGCACGTACAGGAGAGCAGGCAATCCGGCTCGTGCAGGAACTTCGGCCGAATGTGGTGCTGATGGATCCGGACCTTCCGGACGCGGACGGGATCGCGATCGCCGAGTTGCTGCGGCATCGCCAGCCCGACACCCGCTTTGTGGTGCTGACGGCGAACAACGAGTCCGCCCTGGTGGGACGCGCGACCGCGGCCGGCGCTTCCGGCTTCCTGTCGAAGAACGGCCCCCTGGGCGACGTGCTCAACGCGGTGCACACGGCACACGGCGGCGGCATGACCGTGTCGACCGACATCCTGGCGCGGCTGCTGCGCAGCACCACGCCGGTGGTCGGTCCGCGGGCCGGCGGGCTGACCGCCCGGGAGCACGAGGTGCTGGTGCTGATGGGCTCCGGGCTCGACCCGCGGGCCATCGCCCGGCGGCTCGGCATCAGCGTGCACACGTGCCGCGGCTACGTGAAGGCGGTGCTGGGCAAGCTCGGCGCGCACAGCCAGCTGGAGGCGGTCGCGGTGGCTACCCGGCGTGGCCTGCTCAGCCCCGGTCGGCATAACGGAGAGTAATTCACGCTGGTACTCATCCGACAAGCCGCGGCATCCGTACTTCTCGCTGGAGCGCTACTGGAAGATTGTCGGCGCCGGCGCGAGTTGGAGGGCATCGCGTGGAACGTACCTTCACCGATTCGTCCGATGTGTCCGTTGCGCTGACGGTCCCCGGTTCGACCTCGGGTGCCGACTGGGCCAACCGTGACAACGCCTCGCTGTACCGCCGGACCGACGCCGACCCGGCTCCCTATCGGCGACCCCCCGCCGAGAACTCGTTCCGTGACGATGCTGATGAGGAAGACATGGCCGACTCCCCGAGCTGGAGTGCCTTCGGTTCCCCCGCCACCGGTTCCGCGTCCGAGGGGTCAGGCGCGGACCACCCGGCCGCCGACCCGCCGGAGCCCGCGTACGGCCCGGCACCGCCCGCCGGCCCCGGGCGCGCGTCGTTCGGCTTCACCGCCGGTCCGATCAGCGGCAACCACGCCGGCGGCCGCGAGCCGACCTCGGGCGCGCCGTTCCTGCCCCCGCCGGCCGGTCCCGCGCCGCACCCCGTCCGGTCGATGACCGGCGAGTCGGCGGCGGTCCGGGCCCGGCAGGCGTCCGCGCTCCGGTCGACGACCGGCGAGTCCGCGGCGGTGCAGGCCCGGCAGCCGCACCCGGTGCGGTCGATGACCGGCGAGTCCGCGGCGGTCCGCGCCCGGCCGCAGCGCCCGGGCCCGCCGGCGGACCAGGACGAGGGCATCGGCGACTTCATCGGCGGCCCCGGCCGCGAGATCCGCCCGCACCGCGCCGCCCGGCACCCGCACGCCGCCGCCGCCGAGCAGGCCTTCCTGGCCGAGCCGCCGCGCCGCAGCCGCGGCGTCATGATCGCCGGCGCGGTGCTGAGCATGGCCGTGCTGCTCGGCGCGACCGTCGCGGGCGTCACCTACTTCTCCGGCTCCGAGAAGAGCCTCACCTCGGTGCTCGAGCTCGGCGCGGGCAAGTCCGACGACCGGACCGCCACCGCCGCCATGGACGGCCGGACGGCGGCGTCGTTCGAGCTGACCACCGCTGTTACCAAGGTCACCATGCGCAGCGAGGACCTCGGCGACGACCTCTACCGGATCTCCACCGCCGAGGACGCCGGCATCATCCCGAAGCCCGTGGTGTCGCAGGACCGGGTGCAGCTCAACCTCGTGCCGGACGGTGACGGCAGCACCGGGGCGGTCGAGGTGGTGCTCACCTCGAAGGTGATGTGGAACCTGCGCTTCGCCGGCGCCACCGACGAGCAGCACATCGACTTCACCGGGGGTGAGATCGGCGGCATCGACCTGGTCGGCGGCTCGCGGGTGACCGAGATCGCGCTGCCCAAGCCGGCCGGGACGGTCGCGCTGAAGGTCACCGGCGCGGTCGACGAGCTCTCGCTGACCTCGCCGGCGGGCAACCCGGTGCGGGTGCGGATGCAGGGCGGGGCGAAGACGGTCGCGGCGGGCGCGCGCACGCTGCGCGACGTCAAGCCGGGCTCCACGCTGACCCCGAAGGGCTGGAAGACCAACGACCGGTACGACGTGACCGCGCAGGCCCGGGTCACGCTGCTCTCGGTCGAGACCGTGAAGTAGCGCGCCCCGGGCCGGCTCGGCTCACTCGTTGGACAGCACCCGGAGCCGGACCGTCTGGCTCATGCCGCGCAGCTGCTCCAGCACGTCGTCGCTGTAGCTGCCGCTGATGTCCGTGATCAGGTAGCCGTACTCGCCGCGGGTGCTCAGCAGCTGGCCCTCGACGTTCACCTGGTGCTCGGCGAGGATGCTGTTGACCTGCGCCAGCACGCCCGGCATGTTCAGGTGCACGTGGATGACGCGGCTCATGTCGGTGCTGGCCGGCAGGGCGACGCTGGGCAGGTTGACGCTCAGCGTGGTGTTGCCCTCCTGCACGAAATTCACCAGCTTGGTGGCCACGAAATCGCCGATGTCCGACTGGGCCTCCTCGGTGGACCCGCCGATGTGCGGGGTGAGGATGACGTTCGGCAGGCCGCGCAGCTCCGAGCGGAACTCGTCGCCGCGGCCCTTGGGCTCGGTCGGGAAGACGTCGACGGCCGCGCCGGCGAGGTGCCCGCTGACCAGCGCGTCGCGCAGGGACGCGTGGTCGACCACGATGCCGCGGGACAGGTTGAGAAAGAGCGTGCCGGGGCGCATCTTGGCGAACTGCTCGGCGCCGAAGAAGCCGGCGTTGCCGGGCCGCCCGTCGACGTGCAGCGTCACCACGTCGGAGCCGGCCAGCAGCTCGTCCATGGTCGAACAGCGCTGGGCGTTGCCCAGGGCCAGCTTGTCGGCGGTGTCGTAGAAGGACACCCGCATGCCGAGGTTCTCCGCGAGCACGGAGAGCTGGGTGCCGATGTTGCCGTACCCGACGATGCCGAGCCGGCGGCCGCGCACCTCGTGGCTGCCGTTCGCGGCCTTGTCCCAGATGCCCTGGTGCATGAGGTTGTTCTTCTCGGTGAGCCGGCGGGTCATCGCGATGATCTCCGCGAGCGCGAGCTCGACCACGGACCGGGTGTTGGAGAACGGCGCGTTGAAGACGGCGATGCCGGCCTGGGAGGCGCCGGCCAGGTCGATCTGGTCGGTGCCGATGCAGAACGCGCCGATGGCGACGAGGCTGTCCGCGGCCGCCAGGACCTTCGCGGTCACCCGGGACTTGGACCGGATGCCGAGCAGCCGCACGCCCGGGATGCGCTCGACCAGCTCGGCCTCGTCGAGGGCGCCGGCGACGGACTCGACCTGGTAACCCGCTGCCTCGAGCCGGGACACCGCGTCCGGGTGAATGTTCTCGAGCAGCAGGACTCGCACCTTGGCTTGGTCGATCATCACTTTCCGTTCCATGTCGGATTCTGGTGCACGTGGGCGGGTGACGCCCGGGCCGCCACGCCGAAGCCCAGGTCAGGCGTACCAGCCTAATGCCCCGGATTGCCCGCTCCCCGAGGGTGTGCCGGAGCTCCCATCTGGCGGTCGGGCCGGCGCCACGCCGCCGGGTCAGCGCGGCAGGCGCTCGCGCAGCCAGGGCAGCATCGCGTCGGCCTGGGCCCGCTGGAACGCCCGGACGTACGGGATGCCCGGCGAGGGGTGCCGGGAGCGCTCCAGGAAGTCGCCGGTGAAGCCCGCGATCAGGTCGGTCGCCACGGGCGGGTCGATGCCGTCCAGCAGCCGGTCGCCGGGTCCGCCGTGCACCAGCACGTTCATCGCCAGCAGCACGGTGTCCAGCCAGGCCGGCCCGATGCAGCCGTACGGCCAGTCGACGACCACGACCGAGCCGTCCGGGCGTACCAGCAGGTTGTCGGCCCGCACGTCGCAGTGCACCAGGGTCGACCCGGTCGCGACCGCGGCCAGGCCGCGGTCGGCGGCCGCGCGGAGCTCGTCCAGGTGGGCGACCACCCACGGGTCGAGGTCGGCCGGCGGGTCGGCCGCCAGCCGGGCCCACCCGCCGAAGTGCGGCGCCAGGTGCTCGGCGGCCCGCGGCACGCCGGTGACCGGCGCCGGCGTGACGGCGGCGGCGAGCTCCTGCAGCGCCCGCACGGTCGCGTCGATCTCGTCCGGCACCCACGGGGTACGCGGATGCCGGCCCTCGACGTCCTCGTGGATCAGCACCACCCACTCGCCGTCGTCCAGGCTCCCGAGCAGCCGGGGCACGGGCGCGTCCGCCGGCATCCGTGCGGTCACGTACGCCTCGGCGCGGGCCAGCTCGACCGAACGGGTGTTGAGCGTGGCGCTGACCGCCTTGACGAAGGCCCGCCGGCCGTCGCGGGTGACCACCCGGTCGGCGGTCCCGGGCGAGAACCCGCCGGCCTGGGAGACGGCACTGACCACCGGCGCGCCGATGACCGCCTCGATCGGTGCTCTGAGCTGCTCCGGCAGATCGGCCCAGCCGATCCGCACGCCGTATGTCCGGGTCATCCAGCAACCTCCGTCTCCACGGACTCTCCGGGATCTTTGCAGCCCCGCAAGGATCCGCAACCGGACTTTGTCGCACGGCAGCGAGGGCGGGCCCGTGGATCAGGGCCGGCGGCTGGCCGCCACCGCGGCCATGAAGTCGGTGATCACGGCGAGCTGCTCGTCGTCGTAGCGCTTCAGCAGCTCGACCATGCCCTGGGCCTGGCCCGCGTAGTGCGGGTCCACCCGGGCCGCGATCTCCTCCTGGTTCAGCGACACGATCACCTTGCGCCGGTCGCCGGGGTCGCGGTCACGGCGGACGAAGCCCGCGTGCTCCAGGCGGTCCAGCACGCCGGTCACGGTGCCGGTCCGCAGGCCGGTCAGCTCCGCCAGCCGGCCCGGGGTCAGCGGGCCGTGCATGTCCAGCAGCGTCATGAACTGGGCGTCGCTGGGGCCGAGCTTGAGCTGCTCCGCCACCTGGTGGCTGAAGAGCACCGCCGCGGCGATCATGCGGCGGGTCGACTCGACGATCGCCGCTTCCCGCCCGCCGCGGGAATCACTCGTGGACACAAGTATCTCGCATTCGCTAGTATCTCGACTGAACGAGATAATCACCGGTACGAGGGATTTTCTCATGGGGGAGGGATCCGGATGACAAGAGCGCGCACGGCCCTGGTGGTGGGCGGCGGTGTCGCGGGGCCCGTCGCGGCGATCGCGCTGCGGCGGGCCGGCATCGAGGCGACCGTGTACGAGGCGTACGACCGGCAGGCCGACGGGATCGGCGGTGAGCTCATGCTCGCGCCCAACGGCATGGCGGCGCTGGCCGCCGTCGGCATCGCCGACGAGGTCGCGGCGGCCGGGGTGGCCACGCCCCGGATGGTCATGGAGACCGGCAGCGGCAAACGGCTCGGCCAGTTCGAGGACCTGCCCGGGGTCCCGACCAGCCGCACGTTCACCCGGGCGCGGCTCTATCGCGCGCTGACGGACGCGGCGACCGCCGCCGGCGTCCGGATCGAGTACGGCCGCCGCCTGACCGGCTGCACCGACGACGGCGCCCGGGTGACCGCGGTCTTCGCCGACGGCAGCACCGCCGAGGGCGACGTGCTGATCGGCGCCGACGGCATCCGCTCGACCGTCCGGGGCCTGCTCGACCCGGCGGCGCCGCAGCCCCGCTTCTCCGGCCTCGTCGGCGTGGGCGGCTGGTGTCACGACCACGGCCTGCCGAGCACAAACGGCGCCATGCACCTCGCGTACGGCAAGCGGGCCTTCTTCGGCTACCGCATCGGCGACGACGGCACGGCGGGCTGGTTCGCCAACGTGCACGCGAGCCGGATGCTGACCACCGCGCAGGCGCGCGAGATCCCGGCGACCGAGTGGCTGCGGCGGCTGCGCGAGCTGTTCGCCGGCGACACCCTGCCGGCGCTGCGGCTGCTCGACCGGGTCAGGCCCGAGGAGTTCGTGACCGTGGGCGGCCTGCAGGACATGCCACCGGTGCCGGTCTGGCACCGCGGCCGGGTGGCCCTGGCCGGCGACGCGGCGCACGCCATGACTCCCAGCTCCGGGCAGGGCGCGTCGCTGACCATCGAGAGCGCCGTCGAGCTGGCCCGGTGCCTGCGGGACCTGCCGGTCGAGCAGGCCTTCACCAGCTACGAAGGGCTGCGGCGGCCCCGGGTGGAGAAAGTGGCCGCCCGGTCGGCGCGGGTGAACAGCGACAAGGCTCCGGGCCCGGTCGGCCGGGTGCTGCGGGACCTGCTGTTCCCGGTGGCCATGCGCACCTTCTACGACCAGGAACGGATGTTCGGCTGGCTGCACCGCTACACCATCGACTGGGCCGCGCCGGCCGGGAGAGCGGCAGCAGCACCGCGATCGTGACCGCCAGCAGCAGCCGGGAATTGCTCCACAGTGGCGGCCCGAGTGCCGGCACCGGCAGCAGCATCACCACGAGCACCACCGCCGGCCACGCCCGGCGGGCCCAGGCCGGGCCGGCCACCGGCAACAGGGCGGCCAGCACCAGCCAAACCTGGTGGTGGGTCCAGGAGACCGGGGACAGCACCACGCTCGCCGTGCCGGTCAGCACCAGCGCGGAGAACCAGTCACCGGCGCGAGCCCGGCCGGCGGCCCGGTGCAGCGCCAGCGCGGCGATCGTGCCACCGGCCAGCAGCACAACGGCCGAGCGGGCCGGCGCGGAGAGCTCCAGCCGCAGCAGCGCGGCGTTCAGCGACTGGTTGCCGACGCCGGTGAGGTGGCCGAGCCGGCTCACGTGCGCCACCTCGGTGGTCCAGAACCGCCACGAGTCACCGGGCAACGCCAGCCCGGCCAGCGCGCCGCAGGCCCCGAACGTCGCGGCGGCGAGCACCGCCGCGCGGCGCCGGCCGGCCAGCCACAGCATCGGGATGAAGATCAGCGGAGTCAGCTTGATCGCCGCGGCCAGCCCGATCAGCAGCCCCTGCCACCGGCTCCGCCGCAGCGCCAGCACGTCCACCGCGATCATCGCGGCAAGGAAGACGCTGACCTGGCCGAACTTCAGATTGGAGGCGACCGGCGCGGAGAGCACCAGCACCAGGGCGTAGGCGGGCGCCCGCGGGCCCAGCAGCCGGGCCAGGCCGGCCACGGCGGCGAGCGTGGCCAGCGTCCAGCCCAGGTGCAGCGCGAAGGTGGGAGCTCCGGCGAGCGGCAAGAAGACCAGGCCTGCGAACGGCGGATAGGTGAAGGGGGCGTCGCCGGCGCTGATGAAGTCGTACAGGCTGGCGCCGTGGGTCAGCCCGTCGACCGCGCCGGTGTAGACGCCGAGATCGGTGAGACGGGCGTGCGGCGGGCGGGTCAGCGCGACCCAGGCGGAGATCAGCGCCGCGAGCGCGGCGGGCAGCCACAGCAGGGCGGTGCGCACGCTGCGCTGCTCGGCGGCGGCCGGCAGCGGCTGACCGGTGAGACGGTACGCACGGCGGCCCGCCGACCAGGACGCCTCGATGAGGCCGGCGCGCTGCAGGCGTACCAGAATCGGGTAGAGCGTCCCGCTGGACAGGCCGGCGTGCCGGGCCAGATCGAGGCCGTGCCGGGCCTGCCCGGGCCGGGCGGCCAGGCCGGCCAGCACGGCGGCCCGCGCGCCGCTCATGTCGCTCGGCGGGCCGTGCTGGCGAGGTGGGCCACCAGCAGTCCGATCAGGAGCGCGACGGCCAGCCGGCCGGCCGGATGGGCGAGGAAGCCGAAGCCGAACACCGCGGAGTTGTCGACCAGCCGGTGCAGGGTGAGCTCGGCGGAACCGCCCGAGCGGCGCAGCAGCTCACCGATCGCCAGGCCGCCGAGCCCGGCCACGACGCCGAGCGCCACTTTGCCGGCGGCGTCCCGGGGCCGGGCGGCCGCCTTGTCGGCGGCGTCCCGGGTCCATTCGGTTGCCGAGAGTCGGGACGTGCCGCGCCTCAGCAGACCGGCGGCGACGGCGACCGCGCAGAGTGCCAGCGGGCCGATCATCGCGGAGGCGTTGCCCAGCAGCACGTCGGAGGCGTGGAAGGCGGGACCGGACTGCTGGAGGCTGCCGAACGTGGCGGTGCCGTCGGCGAAGTAGGCACCGAAGTCGGCGACCCCGCCGGGCAGCAGGGCGAGGGGGAACCAGGCCGGCGCGGAGGCGGCGCTCACCCCGAGAACCGCGGCGGCGTGCAGCGAACCGGCGGCAGCGGCGACGTCCAGCGCGATCAGGCCGCCGGCGACGGCCGTCACCCCGGCGAGCCCGTTGCGGCCGGCGGCGCGCAGGCGGGTGCTCACCCGTACGGTCAGAGCCATCAGGATCGTCCAGGCCAGCACCGCCGGGCCGACGTCGATCCAGCCCATGAACGGCATGACCGCAACCTGGTTGCCGGCCAGCAGGAACGCGTAACCGGCGGCACCCAGCAGCACCACCCGCCGTACGGTGGCCCGGCACCCGACCGTGGCCATCACCGCCACCGCGCCGACCAGCGCGACACCCCCGGCGACCCCGCCGAAGCGCCCCTGCGCAAGATGCACGGCGTTGACCAGAGCGGCGGCCAGCAGGGTCAGCGCGGCCGGGATGGCCCAGCTCACGCCCCGCTGCGCCCAGGTGACCGGCTCCTCGTCCGCCTCCTCGACGGCGGGGGAGAGGGCCAGACTGGCCGCGAAGGCGAGCTTGTGCGGGGCGTGGGCGAGCTCGGCATGCCACTCGCGGGTCAGCTCGTCCCGGAGATCGGCCGGCCAGCGCCGGGCCGCGCTGGTGACCAGGGCCCGCGCGAGGCGGTCGGTCGCCCTCATGCGAGCCGCGCTTCCGCGCCCCGGGCCAGCTGCGTCCGCATGGCCGTGACCTCCCGGCGGGCCTCGGCGGCGCCCTCCGCGGTGAGCCGGTAGTAACGACGGGCGGGACGGCCCTCGGCGGCCGGATCGGTCTGCTCCCAGCGGGACTCGACCCAACCGGCGCGCTCGAGGCGGACCAGGATCGGGTAGAGGGTGCCGCTGGGCAGGCCGGTGGCCTGCATGAGCTGAAGGCCGTAGCGCTCGGCGGCGGGGTCGGCGAGCAGGGCCGCCGCCACCTTGAGGACCGAGGCGGTCATCCGGGGAGCCATGTAGGCACTCTACATAGGGTCAGCAAGGGAGTCACCTCCGGGAAGACCGAGGTAGAGCGACTCATGATCGGTGAGCTGGCGCGCCCGGCAGGATTCGAACCTGCGACCGACGGATTAGAAGTCCGTTGCTCTATCCGCTGAGCTACGAGCGCCTGGCCGGCCCACGGCGTGTGCTGGCCAGCACATACTAGAGTTTCGCCGCCGCCCGGTCGAGCGGGATGTCAGGGCGCCCCGACGTCCGCTTTGTCCTCCGGGGCGGGCGGGACCGCGATCTCCGGCGTGCCCTTCGGCGGGACGAACGCGTCGACCCATCTGCCCAGTTCCTGGAAGAGTTCGGTGCGGACGTCCTTGCCGGACAGTGTCAGGTCGTGCATGCCGCCGTCGAAGCGTGCGATCGTCACCCGGGGGCCGAGCCGCGGCGCCCAGCGGACGATGTGGTCCACGTCCAGGACCGAGTCGCTCAGCCGGACGTCCTCGTGCCAGCTGCGGCCGCGGAAGGTCCGCGTCGAGCAGGCGACCAGGATCGGGGCGTCGATGGCCAGCCCGGCGCGCAGGCGGGCCTGGCCGCGGCGGATCGCTTCGAGCCATCCGGTACGGACCGGAAAGCCGTTCAAGGGCTTCCAGGCGAGATCGTACGTCCACTCACCACGGTGGTCGCTGTGCAGACTCTGCCCGTACAAGCCCAGCGTGCTCATCGGCAGCACCCGGTACGGGTTCCGGCCGCTCGTGCGCCCCAGCACGTTCATCAGCGGCCGGCGCAGCAGCCACGGCACGTTGAAGTCGAAGAACGGGCTGTTCAGGAACAGGCCGTCGACGATGCCCTGGTCGTGGCGGGAGTGCGACCACAGCGACGTGATCAGGCCGCCGGTGGAGTGACCGGCGACGAGCAGCTGGTCGTGGCCGTCGTCCTCGCGGATGATCCGGGCCGCCTCGTCCAGCTCCGGGTAGTACTCGGTGAGGCTGCGGGCGAAGTTCGGCGTCTGGTGGGCGAGCAGGCTGCGGCCGTACTTGCGCAGGTCCAGCGCGTAGAAGTCCCAGCCGCGCTCGACGAAGAAGTCGGCCAGGTGGGTCTGGAAGAAGTAGTCCACGAATCCGTGCACGTAGAGCACCGCGCGGCGCGACGGGGTGTCCCCGCGCCGCCGGATCAAGGTCGCGACGACCGCGCCCTCGTCATCGGTGCCCAGGTCGATGGTGTGCCGCTCGTACGGCGGGCCCAGAACGTCGGTCTCCACGCCGCCAGGTTACCCACGCGTAGGGAGCGTGGCGCCATAGCAGATCAGCTTGATTTTCCGCGCTCATCCACAATCCGCCGTTGTCCACAGGCCCGGAGAACTTCTGAAGCGGACATCGGGGCGGTCGGCGCACGCTGCTGGCCAGATCCCCCGACGTACTTCCCGTCATGAAGGAGACGCAGTGTTCGACATCAACATCGTGGTGGTCGGCAACGTCCTGACCGCGCCCGAGTGGCGCCGCACCGCGAGCACGAACGCCCTGGTCGCGAACTTCCGGGTGGCGTCCACCGCCCGCCGGATGGACAAGGAGACCGGCCGCTGGGTGGACGGCAACCACTTCCGGGTACGCGTCAACTGCTGGCGCCGGCTCGCCGAGGGGGTGGCGTCCTCCGTCACGGTCGGCGACCCGGTTGTGGTGGCGGGGCGCCTCTACACCCGGGACTGGACCGACTCGGAAGGCAACCTGCGCACCACGTACGAGATGGAGGCCGTGTCGGTCGGTCACGACCTGTCCCGGGGCAGAGGCCGGTTCTTCCGCAACAAGCCCACCGCCGCGAGCGCCACCGAGACCGCGGAGGCGGAGGGGCAGATCCGCGGTGAGGCGGCCCGACCGGTCGCCGAGGACGAGGCGCCCGCGGTGTACGGCGACGGCGTGCTGGACGGCGACGAACCGACGTTCGAGGACGTGCCGGCGCCGGTCGCGGACGGCGCCGAGGCGGTCGCGGCGCTGCGTGGCGGCTCCATCGAGCCCTTCGACACCATGATGGCCATCCCGGCCGGCGACCCGGAGCCGGCGAGCGACGCATCCGAGCGCCCCCCGGCCCCCGATCCCGCCCCGGCACCCGACACCGGCTCGGACGGCGCTCCCGCCCAGGGTGAGGCGCCGGCCCGCCGCGCTTCCCGGAGCCGGAGCAGCCGTCGCCAGCCGGTACCGGCGTGACCGCCTCATGAACTGCCGTCGTTGCGGGCCGGCAATCCCCCGTGGGTTCGCAGCGGCGGCACCGGATCGGCCCTCCCTTCCGCCCACCCGGCCGACTGCCCTGTGTTCCGGCGCCTCCTCAGCGGCCGCCACCGCACAGACAGGTCGACCGGTGAGCACCGGCTGCGGTGCGGGTGGCCGAGGGCCGGTCGCCGGCCGGCCTCGCCGGGGGTGTCAGCGAGGCCGGCCGGACCGGCGGGTGGGTACTCCGTGGTCGACACCCATCCGCCGGGCCCTTGCCGCGCGGCGTTCCGCGCCGCCGGCGGTCCGGTCGCCGCCGCTCTCTCCGGCGAGCGGTGGCCGGGCCCTGAAGATGCGGCGGCGGAAGGCTCCCGACTTCCGTCGCCGCCCGGACTCCGGTCGATCCGATGCCCTGGGTGAGCGTCGCGGACGACCGGCCCGGCGGGTGGGTATTCGGTGGCCGACACCCACCCGCCGACCCGGGCCGCCCGCCCCGCTCCGGGGCGCTCTCCCCGAGAGAAAGGCGCACCCGCTCGGCACAGCGGAACTGCGCCAGGAGCAGGGCGGGCGCCTCCCGCCGGCCGTCGTCCCCGGCACCGGGACGGCGGCCGGTCCCCGGGCGGAGTGACGCGCGCCCCGGAGGCCGAGCCGGGCAGGGCACCGAGAGGAAGGCTCACTAGGGTGACCGGGATGGAAAGAGCTGGGCGAACGCGCACCACGCGACCGGGTGTCCGGGGCGCGACCACGGCCGACGCGGTCGGGCTGCTGGCCGGGTTCGCGCTGGATGCCGTGCTCGGCGACCCGCGGCGCTGCCACCCCGTCGCCGGCTTCGGCCGGGCCGCCGGTGCCCTGGAGCGTCGGCTCTACGCGCCGCACCGGCGGGCCGGTGCGGCGTTCGCCACGGTCGCAGTGGGCGTTCCGGTGGCTGCCGGGCTGGCCGCATCCGTCCTGACCCGGCGGCAGCCCGTCGCTCGGGCCGTCCTGGTCGCCGCCGCGACCTGGACCGTACTCGGCGGTCGCACGCTGCGCCGGGAGTCCGCCGTCATGGCCGGCCACCTGGAGCGCGGTGATCTCGCGGCGGCGCGTGGGCGCCTCAACCATCTCTGCGGCCGGGACCCGTCCGCGCTCGACGCGCCCGAGATCGCCCGCGCCACGGTCGAGTCGGTGGCCGAGAACACCTCGGACGCCGTGGTCGCGCCGCTGCTGTGGGGCGGGTTGCTCGGCCTTCCGGGGCTGCTCGGCTATCGGGCCGCCAACACCCTCGACGCCATGGTCGGGCACCGGTCGCCGCGGTACGCCCGCTTCGGCACGCCGTCCGCCCGGCTCGACGACGTGCTCAACCTGCTTCCCTCCCGGCTCACCGGGTTGTTGACGATCGCCGCCGCGCCGCTGGTCAAGGGGAGCCCGGCCGAGGCGTTGCGGGTGTGGCGCCGGGATCGCAACGATCACCCCAGTCCCAACGCCGGCCAGTGCGAGTCGGCCGTGGCGGGGGCGCTCGGGGTCCGGCTGGGCGGGCGGAACGTCTACTCCGGGCGAACCGAGACCCGGCCGTTGCTGGGCGACGGACCGCGGCCCGCCGCGGGTCACCTGCGCTCGGCCGCCCGGCTCTCGGGCGCGGCCGGTGTCGGCGCCGTCGCGCTCGCCGCGGGCGTCGCGCTGGTCCGGTCCGGTCTGGTCCGTCGGATGGGTGGCCGATGAGCGGCGGGCTGCTGGTCGCCGGCACCACCTCCGACGCCGGCAAGAGCGTGCTCACCGCCGGGATCTGCCGGTGGCTGCACCGCCGGGGCGTCAAGGTCGCACCGTTCAAGGCGCAGAACATGTCCAACAACTCCGTCGTGGTGGTCGGCGCCGACGGGCGCGGCGGCGAGATCGGCCGGGCGCAGGCCATGCAGGCCGCCGCCTGCGGGATCGCCCCCGACATCCGGTTCAATCCGGTGCTGCTCAAGCCCGGCAGCGACCTCTCCAGCCAGGTGGTGCTGCTCGGGCAGGCGATCGACACGGTCACCGCGGGCAACTACCGGTCGCTGCGGCCGCGGCTGGCCGAGACCGCGCACGCGACCCTGGCCGAGCTGCGCGGCGAGTACGACGCGGTGATCTGCGAGGGCGCGGGCAGCCCGGCCGAGATCAACCTGCGGGCCGGCGACTTCGTCAACATGGGCCTCGCCAGGCACGCCGGGTTGCCGGCCATCGTGGTGGGCGACATCGACCGGGGCGGGGTCTTCGCGGCCCTGTTCGGCACGGTGGCGCTGCTCAGCCCCGAGGACCAGGAGCTGGTCAGCGGCTTTGTCATCAACAAGTTCCGCGGTGACCTGGGCCTGCTGCGGCCCGGGCTCGACATGATCACGGCGGCCACCGGGCGGCCGGTGCACGGCGTGCTGCCGTTCAATCTGGACGTGTGGCTGGACGCCGAGGACTCGCTGGCGTACGGGCGGGTGCTCGGGCGGCCCGCCGCGCCGCGCGGCACCGCCTGGCTGCGGGTGGCCGTGGTGCGGCTGCCGCGGATCTCGAACGCCACCGACGCCGAGGCGCTGGCCACCGAGCCCGGCGTGCAGGTGCGCCTCACGATCGAGCCGGCCGAGATCGCCGACGCCGACCTGGTCGTGCTGCCCGGATCCAAGGCCACGGTCAGCGACCTGACGTGGTTGCGCGAGACCGGCCTGGCCGACGCGATCCGCGCGCACGCCGCGGCCGGCAAGCCGCTCGTCGGCATCTGCGGCGGCTTCCAGATGCTCGCCGAGACGATCCACGACGACGTGGAGAGCCGCCGGGGCACCGTGCCCGGCCTCGGCCTGCTGCCGGTCGACATCACCTTCGGCGCCCGGAAGACCCTGGCCCGGTCGCGGGGCGCGGCCTGGGATCAGGTCCCGGTGAGCGGCTACGAGATCCACCACGGGTACGTGTCGGCCGGCGACCCGGCGCCGTTGCTGCGGTATGCGGACGGCACTCCGGAGGGCGCGGTCAGCGGCGTCGTCTGCGGCACGCATTGGCACGGCGCCTTCGAGTCCGACGAGTTCCGCCGCCGGTTCCTGACCGAGGCGGCGCGGCAGGCGGGCCGGCACGGCTTCGTGGTGGCGCCGGACACCCGCTTCGCGGACGTCCGCGAGCGCGCCCTCGACGTTCTGGGCGATCTCGTCGAGCAGCACCTCGACACCGACGCCCTCTGGCGGCTCATCGAGTCCGGTCCGACCCGTGGCCTCCCCTTCATCCCACCGGGTGCACCGGATGGCGGCTGAGACGTTCCTCTCGCTCACCGAGCGGATCCTCGGGCGGCCGCCGCGGCTCGGTCCGGTGCGGTTGGTGGCCGTCGACGGGCCCAGCGGCGCCGGGAAGAGCTGGTTCGCCGGGCGGCTCGCCACGGTCGCCGACGTGCCCGTGGTGCACACCGACGATCTGCTCGACGGGTGGGACGACCAGTTCAGCTTCTGGGCCCGGCTGGAGGAACAGGTGCTCGGCCCGCTGCGGCTCGGCCGTCCCGCCACCTACCAGCGGTACCTCTGGCATCGGCGGGCGTTCGGTGGCCGGCCGGTCGTGGTGGAGCCGGCTGCGGTCGTCGTGCTGGAAGGGGTGACCGCCGCCCGGCGGGAGATCCGGCCGGAGCTGTCCTTCTCCGTCTTCGTCACCGCGCCCGCCGAGCTGCGGTGGCGGCGAGCTTTGGCACGCGACGGCGGCGACGATGTTGCGTTCCGGGCGTACCTTGAGCGCTGGCGCGTGAACGAGGATCGGCACTTCGCCGCGGATGCCACCGCGGCGCACGTGGATCTGCTCGTCGACGGCGCCGCCGAGGGTTTCGACGATCGGTACGAACGGCTCTGGCCGGCGCCGCCGGACTGAACCACGATCAGCTGCGGGAGCGGCGGGAACGGGGACGGACGATGACGACCGACGACGACAATCGGCCGGCGCGGCGCCGGATCACGCTGACCGGCATCAGCTCGCGGGCCTGGGAGCACCCGGCCGACCGCGGCGCCTTGACCGCCCTGCGGGAGCTGCGCGGCTTCGACGACGTGGTGAAGGCGTTCTTCGGCATGTGGAACGAACGCGGCTTCCGCCTGCAGTACCTGGCCGGCTCGATCCGCGTCGACCACCGCCAGTACCCGCGGGTCTACCAGCGCTTCACCGAGGCCGCCGCCGCGCTCGACGTGGCCGAGCTGCCCGAGGTGTACGTGAGCCAGTCGCCGATGATCAACGGTCAGGCGATCGGCATGGACAAGCCGTTCATCGTCATCACCTCCGCGGCGGTGGAGAAGCTGGACGACGACGAGCTGCGCGCGCTGCTGGGCCACGAGATCGGCCACGTACGCAGCGGCCACGCCGTCTACAAGACGATCATGATGATTCTCACCCGGTGGGCCGCGAACGTGAGCTGGCTGCCGGTCGGCGCGATCGCCCTGCGCGCCATCATCGCGGCGATGTACGAGTGGTGGCGCAAGGCCGAGTTGTCGGCGGACCGCGCCGGCCTGCTCGCCGGTCAGGACCCGGCCGGGTCGCTGCGGCTGCTGATGAAGCTGGCCGGCGGCGGTGACCTCTCCCAGATCGACACGACCGCCTTCCTCGAGCAGGCGGCCGAGTACGAGGGCGGCGGCGACCTGCGCGACAGCATCCACAAGCTCGGCATGACCGCGTGGAGCAGCCACCCCGTGCCCGTCGCCCGCGCCGCCGATCTGCGCAAGTGGGTCGACTCCGGCGAATACGGCCGGATCCTCGGTGGCGACTACCCGCGCCGGGACTCCGACGGCAACGCCTCGGTCACCGACGAGGTCAAGGCCGCCGCCGACTCGTACCGGCAGGACTTCAGCACCTCGCAGGACCCGCTGGTCGGCCTGCTCCGCAAGCTCGGCGACGGCGCCGCTGACCTGGCCGGATCCGCCGCGCGCGGCGCCCGGGGCTGGGCCGGCAAGGGCCGCCGCCCCGACGAGGAGCCGCCGGCGCCGCCCGCCGGCTGAGTTATCCACAGGCCGCGAAGCAGGCCAGCCCGACCGGCCCCGCCCGGCTTAGGATCGCTGCATGAGCGAGCTTGCGAGCCAGTCATCACCTCCGCGTCCGACCCTGTTCATCGCGGGAGCGCCGGCGGGGGCGATGGCATGAGCCTGACCGAAGACGAGTTGCGGGCCGCGATCACGCGGGAGCTGCCCGGCGTCCGTGCCGACCTGGAGCGGCTGGTCCGCATCCCCGGGATCGCGTTCGACGGCTTCGACCACTCGCACGTCGAGCGGTCCGCCGAGGCCGTCGCCGAGCTGCTGCGCGGCTGCGGCCTCGAGGTGCAGATCGTGCGGGGCTCGGGCCAGCCAGCCGTCATCGGCCGCAGGGCCGCGCCCGCCGGCGCGCCGACGGTGCTGCTCTACGCCCACCACGACGTGCAGCCCGCCGGCGACCCGGCGCTGTGGACCAGCGACCCGTTCGAGCCGGTCGAGCGCGACGGCCGGCTCTACGGCCGCGGCGCCGCCGACGACAAGGCCGGCGTGATGGCGCACGTCGCCGCGCTGCGTGCGTTCGGGGATGCGCTGCCGGTCGGGGTCGTGCTGTTCGTCGAGGGCGAGGAGGAGTTCGGCTCCGAGTCGCTCGACGAGCTGCTCGAGACGCACAAGGAGACGCTGCGCTCCGACGTCATCGTCATCGCCGACTCCGGCAACTGGGACATCGGCGTGCCCGCGCTGACCACGTCGCTGCGCGGCCTGGTCAACTGCTTCGTCGAGGTCAGCACCCTCACCAACGCCGTGCACAGCGGCATGTTCGGCGGCCCGGTGCCGGACGCGCTGACCGTGCTGGCCCGGCTCATCGCCACCCTGCACGACGACAACGGCGAGGTGCTCGTCGACGGCCTGGCCCGCCGCGAGGCCGCCACGGTCGACTACCCGGAGGACAGGTTCCGCCACGAGGCCGGCGTGCTCGACGGGGTCAAGCTGCTCGGCGAGGGCCGGCTCACCGACCGGATCTGGACCAAGCCGTCGATCGCGGTGCTGGGCATCGACGCGCCGAGGACCAGCGAGGCCCCGAACGCCCTGGTGCCCAGGGCCAAGGCCAAGCTCAGCGTACGGCTGGCGCCCGGCGACGACTGGAACTCGGCATACGCGGCGATCCGTGCCCACGTCGAGAAGTTCGTGCCGTGGGGCGCCCACGTGGAGGTGACGCTGGAGAGCGGCGGTGAGCCGTGCGTGATCGACGCGACCGGTCCCGCCTTCGACGCCGCCCGATCCGCCTTCCGCGACGCCTGGGACGGTGTCGCGCCGGTCGACATGGGCGTGGGCGGCTCGATCCCGTTCATCGCCACGTTCCAGGAGCTGTTCCCGGAGGCGGCGATCCTGGTGACCGGCGTCGAGGACCCGTACGCGAGCGCACACGGGCCGAACGAGAGCCTGCACCTCGGCGAGTTCGCCCGGGTGTGCCTCGCCGAGGCGCTGCTGCTGCGCAACGTGGCTGCGCTGGGGAGCTGACATGGCCGCCGAGCTGAGCTGCGACGTTCTCGTGATCGGTGCCGGCCCCACCGGGCTGATGCTGGCGAACTGGCTGGTGAAGCTCGGCGTCCGGGTCGTCGTGGTGGACGGCAAGGAGGGCCCGACCCGCCAGTCACGGGCGCTCGTGCTCCAGGCCCGCAGCATCGAGGTGTACGACCAGCTCGGCATCTCGCAGCAGGTGCTCGCGGCGGCACACCGGGCCGAGGCGGTGGCGCCGGGCTTCGGCAGTCGCGTGTTCGGCCGGATCCCATTGGGGCCGCTGGGTGCGGGCGTGACGCCGTACCCGTGGATCGAGGTCCTGGAGCAGAGCCGCAACGAGGAGATCCTGTACGAGAACCTGCGTGCCCTCGGCGGCGAAGTCCGCTGGGGCCGGCAGGTCACCTCGCTGGCCGCCACCCCGGAGCGCGTCGAGGCCGTGCTCGGCGACGAGACGATCACGGCCCGGTTCTGCGTCGGCGCGGACGGGGCCAACTCGGTGGTCCGCCGGTCGCGGGAGATCGCCTTCGAAGGGGTGACAAACCCGCACACGTTCTACGTCATCGACGCCACGGCGGTGGGCGGCCTCGTCGGCGGCGCGATCAACGTCCGGCCGGGCGGCGACGAGTTCCTGCTCGGTTTCCCGATGCGCGGCCACGGGGCGTGGCGCCTGATCGGCCTGGCCCGTGACGACGACGGCGACGGCACGATGGCCGAGCAGGAGGCCCAGGCCCGGATCCGCCGCGAATTCGCGGTGACCTACACCGAGTCCCGCTGGTTCGCCACCTACAAGGTCCACCACCGCGTGGCGGCGAGGTTCCGCGACGGCCCGTTCTTCCTGGCGGGCGACGCGGCCCACGTGCACTCGCCGGTCGGCGGCCAGGGCATGAACACCGGCCTGCAGGACGCGCACAACCTGGCGTTCAAGCTCGCGGACGTGCTGCACGGCCGGGCCGGCGACGCGTGGCTGGACCGTTACGAGGCCGAGCGGCGGCCGGTCGCCAAGACCCTGGTCGCGACGACCGACCGGCTGTTCGGCTTCATCACCTCCCAGCGCCTGACCTTTCGCGTGCTGCGCCGGCTCATCGTGCCGCTGCTGGCGCCGGTCGGGGTGCGGCTGCTGCCACGGACCGCGGGCGGCTCGCGCTTCTTCGGGTACGTCTCGCAGATCCGGATCCGCTACCCGATGACACCGGACGGGCGGCGGGACCCGGTGGTCGGCCGCCGGCTGGCGTGGGCGGGCGGCAACCACGAGGTGCTGCGGTCCCTGAGCTGGCAGATCCACGGGTACGGCGGCATCGAGGCGGCCGAGGTGCCGGATCTGGGGCTGCCGGTGCACCTGTTCAAGCCCGCGCCGGAGACGCCGCTGGTGCCGGGGCAGCTCTATCTCGTACGGCCGGACGGCTTCGTGGCCGCGGCGGCCGCGCCGGCCGAGGCAGCCGCGATTTTCCGGCAGGCTATGCCGTCGCGGCCGGCCCGGGGCGCGGTCGGCGCCGAGGTCGCTGAGCCGACGTAATCCGCTCGCTTGATCGGGTGAGTCCTGCTGCACGCGGTCGATCACTCCTGATAGGATTCGAACATGAGTTCGAACGACGCTATCGTGGCGCTCCGCGCCGCCGGCAGTGCTCTGGGGGACGTCGACGTCTCCGGGTGGGACGAGACCGCCCTCACCGACCAGCTCGCCGAGCTGTCGGACGCCCTGTGCCAGCTCGACGCGCAGCTCAGCCGCGTCGCCGAGGCCATCCGCGCCCGCGGTTTCCGCATCACGGAGCCGGTGGCCGCCTGACTTTGTTCCATGTCCCCGGGCCGGCCGTCCGGCGCACCCCGTCGCCACGAGGCGCGCCGGACGGCAGGCCCCCGCCACCGGGTTCTCCCGACCCGGCCGGGTGGGAGGCACAGCCGGCAGTCGCAGGTCGTCGCCACGAGGCGCGCCGGCCGGCGGGCCCGCCACCGGGTTCTCCGCGCCGCGGTCGGTGGGTGCCACGGCAGGTCGGCGCACGTCGTCGCCACGAGGCGTGCTGGACGGCAGGCCCCCGCCACCGGGTGCTCCGTGCCGCGGCCGGCGGGTGGCACGGCCGGCCGGCGGGGTCGAGGGGATCATGCCTGGTCGGGTGACGGCCGGGACCGGGTCGCGCTGAACTGGCCCGCTGGGCGTGCGTCTCCGGCATGGTGGGTCTTGTGCGGAGGTGGTCACCTCGCCGCCGCGTCCGGCCCGCAAGTTGTGCCAGGTCCTTCCGGCCTGGTGCCGGCGATTTCGGCGCCCACCGCCGATCGGTTGCCCTGCCTCGCGGGTGCCCGATGCGGCGCGGGCGGCAGTTCGGTCCGGTTGCGAACGCTTCACGGGGGAGCGGATCGCGGCCGGCCCGCGAATGTCGTAGGTGGCTGCCAGGATGGGGTTCGTGCAGTTCCTCGACCTGGCAGCCACCTCGGCAGCCGTTACCGCCACGTCCGGTCGGAAGGCCAAGATCGACCTGCTCGCCGACGCCCTGCGGCGCCTCGAGCCGAACGAGCTGGCTCCCGGCTCCGCCTACCTCGCCGGTGAGCTGCCGCAGCGGCAGACCGGTGTCGGTTACGCCGGCCTGCGCGACCGGCCCGTGCCCGCCGCCGAGCCCAGCCTCACGGTGGCCGAGGTCGACGCCCGGATCGCCGCCATCTCCGTCGTCGCCGGCGCCGGCTCGCAGGCCCGGCGCCGGGAGCTGCTGGCCGAGCTGTTCGGGCGCGCCACCGCCGACGAGCAGCGCCTGCTCGTCGGCCTCTTCAGCGGTGAGCTGCGGCAAGGTGCCCAGTCCGGGTTGCTCGCCGATGCGATCGCGCGTGCCGCCGAGGTGCCCGCCACTGCCGTGCGCCGGGCACTGCTGCTCTCCGGCGACCTCAAACAGGTGGCGGTCGCCGCCCTCACCGGCGGGGCGACCGCGCTCGCCGACATCAGCCTGCGGGTCGGCACGCCGCTGACCCCGATGCTGGCGGGCAGCGCACCCGACGTCGGGGCCGCGCTGCTGGCGACCGGCTCGCCGGCCACCGTCGACGTCAAGCTCGACGGCATCCGCATCCAGGTGCACCGCTCCGGCGATGACGTCGCCGTGTTCACCCGCAGCCTCGACGACATCACGTCCCGGCTGCCCGAGGTCGTCGCCGCGGTGCGGGCCGTCCCGGCCCGGGAGGTAGTGCTCGACGGCGAAGCCATGGCGCTGGACGCCCAGGGACGGCCCCGGCCGTTCCAGGAGACCTCGAGCCGCGCCGCGACCCGGGGCGCCCGGCGCGGCGGGAGCGCCGGCCCGGCGGAAGGTCCTGCGCTGGTTCCCTACTTCTTCGACCTGCTGCATCTCGACGGCACAGACCTGCTGGACGAGCCGGGGCGGGTGCGCTGGGCCGCGCTGGCCGACGCGTTGCCCGCCGAGCTGATCGTCGGGCGCCGCACCGTCGAGACCGAGGCGCAGGCCACCGAGGCCTTCCGTGCCGCGCTCGCCGCCGGTCAGGAAGGCGTCGTGATCAAGGCACAGGAGGCCCCCTACGACGTCGGCCGGCGCGGCGCCGCCTGGGTCAAGGTCAAGCCACGGCACACGCTCGACCTCGTGGTGCTCGCGGTGGAATGGGGGCACGGCCGGCGCCAGGGGTGGCTGTCCAACCTGCACCTGGGCGCGCGAGACCCGCGGACCGGCGGTTTCGTGATGCTGGGAAAGACGTTCAAGGGCCTCACCGACGAGCTGCTGCGGTGGCAGACCGACCGGTTCAAGGAGCTGGCCGTCAACGACTCGGGCTGGGTGGTGACGGTCCGGCCGGAGCAGGTGGTGGAGATCGCCTTCGACGGGGTGCAGACGTCACCGCGCTATCCGGGCGGGGTGGCGCTGCGGTTCGCCCGGGTGCTGCGGTATCGCGACGACAAACGGGCCGAGGAGGCGGACACCATCGACATGGTCAAGGCCATCGGCCTGCCCGCCGCCCCCGAAGCTTGACCCGGCCGACAAACCGCCGACAAGACAGCAGCCGGCACGGACGTGGGCAGCGGGGGCCGCCCCACACGGCCGGGCGCCGGGCCGCTTCACGCGGACGCGTGCGGGCCGCCTCACGCGGACGCGTGCGGGCCGCCTCACGCTGAAGGGGGATGGTGATGGGAAGCCCCAGGCGCAGGGGAGGCTAGAGCGCGGCCAGGGAGCGGACGTAGTTGACCTGCTGATGCACGTAGGTGACCTGGGACTGGTCGGTCACCGGGATCCGCGCGACGTACTGGCGGGTCGCGTTGGTTACCGTCACCTGCACCGTTCCGCGCGGCACCGTCACCTTGACCAGCAGGAACAGCAGGCTGAAAACCGTCAGCACGCAGAAGCCCACGATCGCCGCGACGATCGCCCACGGCGGGATCTTCTGCTCGTTGTGCCAGTAGTCGTTCACCGTCCACGTCGAACCTGCCAGAGGGATGTCGCCGGCCGGGGTGTGCACGACCGTGGACGTCACCGCCATGTCGCCGATCTGGGCGATCACCGGGCCCGGCGCCACCGGCTCCGGGGCGAGCGGCTGTTCGGGGGCGGGCACGCTCCAGGGATCACTCGGCGTGGAGTCCGGAAAGGTCACTCCGCCGAGGTTAGTCCCGCCGGGAAACCTCCGCGAGACCAGCCGGCCGGGAATCAACCCCGCGGGAGCCCGCCGCGCTCGACAGCGCGCGAGCGGAGCGGCGCGCGGCCGCCGCGCCCGACGGCATGCGAGATGCCCCTACGAGATGTCGCAGCGAGGTGACATGCCGCGAGTGGCACCCCGGGCCAGGACCAGACGAAGGAAAGCGACCTCAGTCAGGCTTACGAGCGCCCGGCACCGCAGCCAGCCGCTCATCCGCCGCAGCCACCCGGTCCACCCGCTGCTTCGGTGCGTCCCCCTGAGCTTCCTTGCGTGCCTGCCATCCGTACGCCAGCAGGGCCATCACCGCGAACAGCCACCACTGCACCGCATACCCCCCGTTCTGCCACGAATCCTCGTGGTCGATCGGGATCGGCTCAAAACCCGGCTCCGGGTCGCTGACCAGCAGGTACGCGCCGTACACCGGGAACGGCAGCGCCGTCGCCAGCTTCGGCAGCGCGATTCGCCGGGTGTCGATGCGGCCGTCGCGTCTGGTCAGCGGCGCCGGGCGGCTTTCCGACAGATGCACCTGGCCGACCACCGTCACCTCGCCCGTCGGTGCGGGTGGGGCCACCGGCGCCGAGATCGCGTCGCCGTCCTTCGAGCGGACCCAGCCGCGGTCGACCAGCACCGCCGTGCCGTCGGTCAGCAACAGCGGCGTCACGATCTCGAAGCCCACCGCACCCCCGACCGTGCGACCGCGTGCCTGGATCTCGTGTGTCGGGTCGTACCGTCCGGTCACCGTGACCTTGGTCCATGCCGCGTCCTCGCCGGGTGACGCGCCCGGCTTGCCGGGCGCTGTCGGCTTCGCCAGCACGGATGTCATCGGCACCGCCGGGGTGGCGTCGGCCGCGTCGATGCGGGCGTTGATCGCGCTGCGCTCCTGGTAGCGGTGCAGCTGCCAGTTGCCGAGGAACACCATGATCACCGAGGCGGCCACGGTGAGCGCCGCGGCGGCCAGCCAGCGGGGCGTCAGCAGGAACCGGTACACGTTCTGAGGCTACCCGGCTCCCGGCGGTGGCTTTCGGCTGGCAGGTAGGGTGCGATGTCCAGCGGTAAATATCATGTCGCCGCCGTTTTCCGTATCCCCGAGGGAGCACGATGTCCGCCCACACGCGCCTGGTGGTGAGCGCTCCCTCGTCCGGGCACGGGAAGACGGCGATCGCGGTCGGGCTGCTGGCCGCCTTTTCCGCGCGCGGGGTGCCGGCCACCGGCTTCAAGGTCGGCCCCGACCACACCGACGCCGCCTACCTCGGCCTGGCCGCCGGGCGTCCCGGCCGCAACCTCGACCCGCGCCTGGTCGGCGCGCAGCGCATCGCGCCGCTGTTCGCGCACGGCGCTGCCGGGTCGCAGATCGCGGTCATCGAGGGCGCGATGGGCCTGTTCGACAGCCTGACCGGGCAACCGGAGATCGACGGTACGGCCGCAGTCGCCGCCGCGCTGCGCGCGCCGGTGGTGCTGGTGGTGGACGTGGCCGCGATGGGTCATTCGCTCGCCGCGCTCGTGCACGGGTTCCGGATGTTCGACGAGATGGTGCACCTCGGTGGCGTGATCCTGAACCGGGTGGCCTCGCCCCGGCACGAGGAGATGCTCCGGACCGCGCTGGACGACATCGGCATGCCCGTGCTCGGCGCGCTGCGTCGCGGTGATCTTCCGGCGGTGCTGCCGGGGCGGGCGCAGGGGCCGGTCCCGGTCGCGCACCGCAGCGTCGAGGCGGTCCGCGCCGTCCGCCGGTTGGGGGAGGCCGTGGCCGGCGCGATCGACCTCGATCGGGTGATGGTGCTCGCCGAGGCGGCGCCGCCGCTGCCCGACCAGGCCTGGTCGCCGGCGGACGCGCTCGCCGAGGCGACCGGCGAGCCGCCGGTTCCGCCGGAGCAGCGGCCGGTGATCGCCCTGGCCGGCGGTCCGGGCGCCCCTTACACGTACGTGGAGACGGTCGAGCTGCTCACCGCGGCCGGTGCGGAGGTCGCGATCGTCGACCCGCTGCGCGACGAGACCCTGCCGGCGGGCACCCGCGGGCTGATGATCGGTGCGGCCCTGCCGGAGGGGTACGCCGAGGAGCTGTCCGCCAACCGTCGCCTGTGCGCCGCGGTGGCCCAGCTCGCCCACGACCACCGTCCGATCATCGCCGAGGGTGTCGGCCTGCCCTGGCTGACCCGCGATTTTGACGGCCGGCCGATGTGCGGGGTGCTGGACGCGTCGGCGCTGACCGCCGGCCAGACGATCGCGGGCTACCGCGAGGCGATCGCCCCGGCGACCTCGCCGCTGGCCCCGCCCGGCGCCCGGATCACCGGCTACAAGCAGCACCGGGCGATCGTCACCCCGCGGTCCGGCCCGGTCCCGGCCTGGACCTGGGCCGGCGGCAACCCGGAGGGCTTCGTCTGGCGGCAGGTGCACGCCTCGCAGCTCGGGCTGCACTGGGCCGGCGCACCGGAGATCGCCCGCCGGCTGGTCGCGGCGATGCTGAACCCGGAGCCGACCGCACCGCCCGTGGTCCCGCCGCCGGACGACGACCCGGGCGAGCAGACCCTCTCGCTGTCCGGGCTGACGCCGCCGCAGAACTGATCACCGGAGCGACATCTGCCGATGTCGCACCCCGGCCGTACGGTGATGGTGTTCCATGAGAAGGGAGCCCCGCCGTGGCCGATCGTGTTCCGCTGGATTTCGCCCCGCCGGTCCGTCAGCTGCGGTCGCTGCTGCTGGGCATCACCGACGATCAGCTGGGCAGGCCCACGCCCTGCCCCGACTGGACGGTCGGCGACCTGCTGGATCACCTGATCGGCCTGTCCCGGGCGTTCACCCAGGCGGCGCAGAAGAAGTCCGGCGCGCCCGGCACCGATGCCGCCCCGCCGCCGCCCTCGGCGGCCAACCTGCCGCCGCAGTGGCGCAGCCGGCTCACCGTCGTGCTCGAGGAGCTGGCGATCGCCTGGCGCGCGCCGTCGGCCTGGGAGGGCACCGCCCGGGCAGGCGGGGTGACCATGCCGGCGGTCGAGACGGGCACGGTCGCGATCAACGAGCTGACCATGCACGGCTGGGACCTGGCCCGCGCCACCGGCCAGGAATACGCCGCCGACCCGCGGCTGCTGGAGCCGCTGATCGAGTTCCTCTCCCGGGGGCCGGCCGAGGGCGTGCCGGGGCTGTTCGGCCCGGTCGTGGCCATCGAGGACGAGGCCGACCTGCTCGACCAGGCGGTGTCCCTGGCCGGCCGCAACCCCCGCTGGCGCCCGACCTCGGCAGCCCACTGAACGGGAGGCTGCGCTACGGCGTGCCGTAGACGAGTTCGCGGGGCGGCGGGTTGAATTTCCTCTTCGGCTGGCCCTCGAGCGCGTCCTTCAGCGTCTCCGCCACCGTGAACTTCGAGATCGTGCCGCGGCTCGTGCCGACCGTGTTCTCCGGGTTGTCCGGGTCCGCCACGAAGGCCGCCGCCGCGAGCTGGGGTGTGAAGCCGCAGAACCACGCGCTCCGGTTGCTGTCGGTGGTGCCGCTCTTGCCGGCGACCGGCCGGTTCAGCGTCGCGTACACCATCGGGGAGGTCTCCCACCCGCCGCAGCTGCCCTTCGCCGCGCCGTAGCCGGTGACGCACCGGGCCGCGTCGGTCGCGGCCTGCGCGACCTCCGGTCGCAGCGCCTGGTGACAGCGGGGCCCGGCGACCTTCTTGCCCCGGAACGACAGTGACGCGCCGTCCCGGGTGTTGATCAGCTTCACCGGGATCGGCTCGCAGTACCGGCCCTCGGCGCCCAGGGTGGCGAAGACGTTCGCCATCTCGATCGGCGTCGCGTCGCTGACGCCCAGCGTGAAGGCGCCCCAGCCGTCGGCGTGGTCCGGGCCGGCCAGTGTGCGGTCGATGTCCGTGCGCCACCGCATGCCCAGCCGCTCGGCCATCCGGACCGCCTTCTCCGCGCCCACCTTCTCCTCGAGCTGCACGAAGTACGTGTTCACCGACTTGCCGAAGCCGCTCCACATGGTCTGCCGCCCGCTCATCGAGGCGCTGGAGTTCTTCGGGCACCAGTTGTCGCCGCAGGTCGCCGGGCCGGGCGCGGTGATGTACTTCGACACGTACCGCTGCGGGGCGTAGAACGCCGTCTCCAGCGGCATGCCCTCGTCCAGGGCGGCCAGCATCGTGAAGATCTTGAAGGTCGAGCCGGCCTGGTAGCCCGCCATGTCACCGCCGCCGAGCAGCGGGTTCACCGTGTTCGGGTAGTTGCCCTTGAAGTCGTCGCGCTTGCGCCGGTCGCTGTGCTCGCCGTTGTTCTTCTGGTTCAGCGAGTACTTGCGGTTGACCGCCATCGCCTTGATCCGGCCGGTGCCCGGCTCGACCACGACCTCGCCGTGCGCGTAGACGCTCTTCTTCTTCTCCTTGTCCAGGATGTGCTTCATCGCCGACTTCTGGATCTTCGCGTCGATCGTGGTGACCACCTTGTAGCCGCCGCGGCGCAGGTTCTCCATGCGCTCCCGCGACGTCTTGCCGAAGGCCGGCTGCTCCATCCACCAGTTGCGCAGGTAGTCGCAGAAGAAGCCCCAGTCGTTGTGCTTCTTCGGCACCGAGACGCAGTCGTTCGGCGGGGTGGTCAGCTTCAGCTTGATCCTGGTCTTCTTCGCCGTCGCCGCCTGGGCCGCCGTGACCGTGTTCATCTCGCGCATCTGGTCGATCACGTAGTTGCGCCGGTCGGTCGCCGCCCGCTGGTCGTTGGTCGCCGGGTCGTACGCCGAGGGCGCCTTGACCAGCCCGGCGAGCAGCGCGGCCTCGGTCAGCGTGAGGTTCTTCGGCTTCTTGGAGAAGAAGACCTCGGCGGCCGCGAAGATCCCGTACGCGCGGTGGCCGAAGTATGCCGAGTTGAGGTAGCGCTCCAGGATGTCCGCCTTGGAGATCCGCTTCTCCAGCTCGATCGCCAGGCGCATCTCCCGCAGCTTGCGGCCGGTGGTCTGCTCGGTCGCCTCGAGCGCCTCCTTCGGGGTCTGCGCGCCGTCGCGCAGCGCCATCCGCACGTACTGCATGGTCAGCGTGGAGGCGCCCTGGGAGACGCCGCCGGCCTGCTGGTTGGCGACGAAGGCCCGGGCCACCCCCTTGGCGTCGACCCCGTTGTGCTCGTAGAACCGGGTGTCCTCGGAGGCCACGATCGCCTGGGTGATGTACGGCGACATGTCACCGATCCTGACGGGCCGCCGGTGCTCCTCGTAGAACGTCGTGAGCAGCGTCTTGCCGTCGTTGGCGTACACGTAGGTGGTCTGCGCCGACGGCACCTCGGTCAGGCCCTCCGGCATGCTCTGCAGGGCGTCGGCGCCGTTCTTGGCACCCACCCCGGCGAGCGCCACCAGTGGGAAGATCAGGCCGGCGACCACCACGCCGGCGATGAGTCCGGCGCGGATCAGCGGGGCGAGGCGGCCTGCCTGGGCGAGTCCGGTCTTCGTCACCCCTCGAAGGTATGACAAATCAGCCCATGTACCGCCGGAAAGGCCGAAGTAGCCGAGCGGATCTCATCAGGCATGCTGGGCCGCGTGACCTCATCGGTAGACCTGTCCGACGGCCTGCACCACCACGGGGACGCGGAGGTGGCTCCCGGCCTGGTCGACCTGGCCGTCAACGTGCGGCGCCAGCCCATGCCGGCCTGGCTCGCCGAGCCGATCCAGGCGGCGCTGACCGAGCTGGCGGCGTACCCCAGGGATGCCGAAGCGACCGCGGCCGTGGCGTCCCGGCACGGCCGCGACCCGGCGGAGGTCCTGCTCACCGCCGGCGCGGCGCAGGCCTTCGTGCTGATCGCCCAGGCGCTGCGGCACGCCCGCCGCCCGGTCGTGGTGCACCCGCAGTTCACCGAGCCGGAGGCGGCGCTGCGCAACGCCGGGCACGTCGTCGAGCGGGTGCTGCTGCGCGAGGCGGACGGCTTCCGGCTCGATCCCGCCCTGGTGCCCGCCGAGGCGGACCTGGTCTTCGTCGGCAACCCCACCAACCCGACCTCGGTGCTGCACCCGGCCGCCGACGTGGCGGCGCTGGCCCGGCCGGGCCGGGTGCTGGTCGTCGACGAGGCGTTCGCCGACACCACCTACCGGCCCGGGGTGGCCGGCGAGCCGGAGTCGCTGGCCGCCCGCCGCGACGTCCCGGGGCTGCTGGTGCTGCGCAGCCTGACCAAGACCTGGGGGCTGGCCGGGCTGCGGATCGGCTATGCGCTCGGCCCGGCCGAGCTGCTGGCCCGGCTGGCCACCGCGCAGCCGCTCTGGGCGGTGTCCACCCCGGCGCTGGCCGCGGCGACCGCCTGCGCGAGCCCGGTCGCCGTCGCCGCGGAGCGGGTGATCGCCGCCGACCTGGCCGCGGAGCGCGCGCATCTGGTGGCCGGGCTGGCCGGCGTGCCGGACGTCACTGTCGCGGGCCCGGCGGCCAGCGCGTTCGTCGCGGTGCGCCTGGCCGGCGCCGGCCAGGTGCGCCTTGAGCTGCGCAGACGGGGGTACGCGGTGCGCCGCGGCGACACATTTCCGGGGCTGGGTGCCGATTGGCTCCGGATCGCGGTGCGCGACACTGCCACCACGGACGCGTTTCTTGCGACCCTGACGGATGTGCTGAAGGAGCGACAGTGACCCTGGAGACGACCCTCGCCGCGATCGGTCCCGCCGATGAGCCGGCCATGGCCGCCGCCCGCGACCTGCAGGCGCGGCTGACCAAGCCGGCCGGCTCGCTGGGCGCCCTCGAGGAATTGTCCGTCCGCCTGGCCGGGCTGGCCGGCGCCTGCCCGCCGCCGCTGCCGGAGCCCGCCGCGATCGCCGTCTTCGCCGGGGACCACGGTGTGCACGCCCAGGGGGTCACGCCGTGGCCGCAGGAGGTCACCGCCCAGATGGTGGCGAACTTCGTGGCCGGCGGCGCGGTGATCAACGCGTTCGCCCGCCAGGTCGGCGCCTCGCTGATGGTGGTGGACGTCGGGGTGGCGATCCCGCTGCACGGCGGCGACACCCTGCTCGACGCGAACGTCCGCCGGGGCACCCGCGACCTCGCCGTGGAGCCCGCGATGACCACCGACGAGGCCCGCGCGGCGGTCGAGGTGGGCATCTCGGTGGCCGCCGCACTGGTCGACGGCGGCGCGAAGTGCCTGCTCACCGGCGACATGGGCATCGCCAACACGACCCCGGCGGCGGCCCTGGTGGCCGCCTTCACCGGCGCGGACGCGGCGGCGGTGACCGGCCGGGGCACCGGGATCGACGATCGGACCCACGCCCACAAGATCGAGGTCGTCGCCGGCGCGCTGGCCCGGCACACCCCCGACCCGAGCCAGCCGCTGGCCACCCTGGCAGCGCTGGGCGGCCTTGAGCACGCCGCGCTCGCCGGGTTCATCCTCGGCGCGGCCGAGCGGCGGGTCCCGGTGATCATCGACGGGGTCATCGCCGGCTCGGCGGCCGTGGTCGCCGCGGCGTTCGCCCCCGACGCGGTGGCCGCGATGGTCGCCGGGCACCGCTCGGCCGAGCCCGGCGCGACCGTGGCCCTGGCCCACCTCGGGCTCACCCCGCTGCTGGATCTGGGCATGCGGCTGGGCGAGGGCAGCGGCGCGGCGCTGGCGCTGCCGATCGTCGCCGGCGCGGTGCGGGTCCTGCACGACGTGGCCACCTTCGACTCGGCGGGAGTCTCGGAGAAGTGAACCTCTATCCGATGGCGCTCAAGCTCGACGGCCGGCGGGTGCTGGTCGTCGGGGGCGGTGCGGTGGCGACCCGGCGGATGCCGGCCCTGCTCGCCGCCGGTGCCCGGGTCGACGTCGTGTCACCGGAGCTGACCCCGGCGCTGCGTGCGTACGCGGCGGCCGGGCGGCTGACCTGGCAGGAGCGGCGGTTCACCGGCTCCGATGTGGACGGCGCGTGGCTGGTGCAGGTCGCGATCGACGACCCCGCGGCCGCCGCCGAGGTCAGTGTGGCCGCCGAGGCACGGGGTGTCTTCTGCGTACGCGCGGACGACCGGGACGCGGCGACCGCCTGGACCCCCGCGGTGACCCGGCACGACGAGGTCACCGTGGCGGTGACCGACAGCGGCGACCGCAAGCGGGCCCGGGCGGTGCGCGACCTGATCGCCGCCGCGCTCGAGGAGACCCCGCAGCGCCAGCACGAGCCGCTGCGGGGCCAGGTGGCCCTGGTCGGCAGCGGTCCCGGCGACCCGGAGCTGATCACCGTGAAGGGCCGCCGGCTGCTGGCCCGCGCCGACGTGGTGGTCGCCGACCGGCTGGTGCCCGGCATGCTGCTCGACGAGTTGCGGCCCGACGTGGAGCTGGTCGACGCGGCCAAGATCCCGTACGGGGCCTCGGTGGCGCAGGAGGAGATCAACCGGGTCATCGTCGAGCGGGCCCGGGCCGGCGCCTTCGTGGTGCGGCTCAAGGGCGGCGACCCGTTCGTCTTCGGCCGCGGCGGCGAGGAGGTGGTGGCGTGCGTCGAGGCGGGCGTACCGGTGCTCGTTGTGCCCGGGGTGACCAGCTCGATCGCGGCGCCCGCGCTGGCCGGCATCCCGGTCACCCACCGCGGCGTGGCGCACGAGTTCACGGTCGTCTCCGGGCACGTGCCGCCGGACAGCCCGGAGTCGCTGGTGGACTGGCCGGCGCTGGCCGGCCTGCGCGGCACCCTGGTGATCCTGATGGGCCTGAAGAACCTGCCCGCGATAGCCGCCCGGCTGGTCGCCGAGGGCCGGGCCGCGCACACCCCGGCCGCGATCGTCCAAGAGGGATCAACGGACGCCCAGCGGGTGCTGCGCAGCACGCTCGGCGAGGTGGCCGCGGCGGCCGCCGCAGCCGGCATCAAGCCGCCCGCGGTCGTCGTGGTCGGTGACGTGGTTTCGGTGCTGACAGGTGGGTAACGCAACAATATGAGTGAGCGACCGCACATGACATTGTCCGGGATCGTGCTCGACGCGCCGGACGCGAACGAACTCGCCGCGTTCTATCAGCGGCTGCTGGGCTGGAGCGCCACCCAGGACGAGCCGGGCTGGGTCAAGCTGGGCGCGCCCAACGGCGGGCCGGGGCTGTCCTTCCAGAGCGAGCCGAACTACGTGCGCCCGGTCTGGCCGGCCGGGCCGGGCGATCCGCAGATGAGTGTCCACCTGGACATCCACGTGGAGGATCTGGAAGCGGCCGGGGCGCACGCCGAGAAGGCCGGCGCCACCAAGGCCGACTTCCAGCCGCAGGACGACGTCCGGGTCTACCTCGACCCGGACGGCCATCCCTTCTGCCTGTTCCTCTAGGCCCCGTCCGCCTCGGCGGTCTGCGCGGCCTCGGTGTCCGGTTTGGGCTCGGTGTCCAGCACGCCGAGCTCGTGCAGGAACGTGCGGGCCCACTCGGTGACGTCGTGGGTCCGCAGGTGCCGCTGCATCACCCGCATCCGGCGCTTGAGCTCGGCCGGCTCGGCGCCGACCGCGCGCAGCAGCGCGTCCTTGACCCCGTCCGGGTCGTGCGGGTTGCACAGGAACGCCTGGCGCAGCTCGGTGGCCGCCCCGGCGAACTCGCTGAGCACCAGCGCGCCGCCGCCGTTGGCGCGGCAGGCGACGTACTCCTTGGCGACCAGGTTCATGCCGTCGCGCAGCGGGGTCACCATCATGACGTCCGCGGCGACGTAGAGCGCGGCCAGCTCGGCCTTGCTGTACGACTGGTGCAGGTAGTGCACCGCCGGCACGCCGACCCGGCCGAACTCGCCGTTGATCCGGCCGACCTCGCGCTCCACTTTCACCCGCAGCGTCTGGTAGTGCTCGACGCGTTCCCGGCTGGGCGTGGCGACCTGGACCATCACCGCCTCGGGCACCTTGAGCTTGCCGTCGGCGAGCAGCTCGCGGAACGCCTTCAGGCGCAGCTCGATGCCCTTGGTGTAGTCCAGCCGGTCGACGCCGAGGATCACCGTCTCCGGGTCGCCGAGCTCGGCGCGGATCTGCTTGGCCCGGGCCTGGACGGCCGGGTCGGCCGCCATCCGTTCCATCTCCGCCGTGTCGATGCTGATCGGGAAGGCGCCGGCCTTGACCTTGCGGCCGTCGACCTGGATCGACTGTCCCTCGTAGCGCAGGCCGAGCAGGTGCCGGGCGAGCCGGACGAAGTTCTGCGCGGCCAGCCGCTGCTGGAAGCCGACCAGGTCGGCGCCGAGCAGCCCGCGCAGGATCTCGGCGCGGAACGGCATCTGCATGAACAGCTCGATGGGCGGGAACGGGATGTGCAGGAAGAAGCCGATCCGCAGGTCGGGGCGCATCTCCCGGAGCATCGAGGGGACCAGCTGGAGCTGGTAGTCCTGCACCCAGACGGTCGCGCCCTGCGCGGCCACGTCCGCGGCGGCCTGCGCGAAGCGCTGGTTGACCAGCCGGTACGCCTCGCGCCAGCGACGTCGGTAGACCGGGGTCTCGACGGCGTCGTGGTAGAGCGGCCAGATGGTGGCGTTGGACTGGCCCTCGTAGTAGCGCTCGAGTTCCTCGGCGCTCAGCGGCACCGGGTGGATCTTGATGCCTTCCAGCTCGAACGGCTCAGGCGCCTCGCCGTCACCGCCGGCCCAGCCGATCCAGGTGCCCCGTTGCTCGGCCAGCACCGGATGCAGGGCGGTGACGAGCCCGCCCGGGCTGGGCCGCCACTGGCGTTCACCGTCGACCATGACCTCATCGACGGGCAGGCGGTTGGCGACTACGACGAAGGAACTTCTTTCGGCCACGCTGAGTGCACCTCCGGGTGGTTCTTGGGTTCCCGTCCCGAGCCTACTGTGCGTAGCTGCTCGGGGCTGGCCCCGCTACGGTCCGGCCGCGCGGCGTCGCCTCTGGTGGGAAGGTGTCATCCTGGGCCGGTGAGCCAGTCCGATGATCTTCCCCCGCCGCGCCGGCCACTGTTCTTCCCTGTGGTCATTGCCACCGTGCTGCTGAGCATCATCGCGATGTCGGCGGGCCTGGTGCTCGGCTCCCGGTACGAGGCGCCGGAACAGGCCGGGGACGAGACGGGCTACGTACCCCCGCAGCCGACGAATTCACCTGTCGGTTGTCCCGAGGAGATGCACGACACCGCCCGCCGGCTCGGCTACGACCTCGCGCTGACCCAGGTGCTGCGGGTGCGGGCGGCCAGCACCGGCACCACCGTGTGGATCTGCTCCGATCGCACCGGCCGGCTGTTCTACCAGGCCAAGCGTGGTGGGGAGGGCCAGCCGTGGGTCGAGGGGGAGACCGCCCTGTTCCTGGCCGACGTGGTCAAGGGCGACGACGACTACCACGCCACCGCCGCCGACGGGAACACGTTCTCCGTCAACTCCGAGCGGCTGGAGGTCGTGATCAAGGGTAAGAAGCAGACCACGGAGGTCACGCCGGAGTGACTTCCGGGGGGAATCCGTGCGGGCCGGTCGGGGTTGTTGTAGGTGGCCGGTAGCGGACCTGGAAAGATTGTCCTTTCGTTCCGGCAACCGGAAATCACGATCTCGGAGGTAGGCCGCACCGTGGCCCAGTTCATCTACGTCCTGGAAAAGGCGCGCAAGGCGCACGGCGACAAGGTCGTGCTCGACAATGTGACGCTCAACTTCCTGCCCGGCGTCAAGATCGGTGTGGTCGGCCCCAACGGCGCCGGTAAGTCCAGCCTGTTGAAGATCATGGCCGGGATCGACACCGTGAGCAACGGCGAGGCGCGGCTCATGCCGGGCTACTCCGTCGGCATGCTCGCCCAGGAACCCCCGCTCAACGACGCCAAGACCGTCCTCGGCAACATCGAGGAGGCGGTCGCGGAGACCAAGGCCAAGCTCGAGCGGTTCAACAAGATCGCCGAGCAGATGGCCACCGACTACACCGACGAGCTGATGGAGGAGATGGGCAAGCTCCAGGAGGAGCTCGACCACTCCAACGCGTGGGACGTCGACTCCCAGCTCGAGCTGGCGATGGACGCGCTGCGCTGCCCGGCGCCCGACGCCGACGTCACCCAGCTCTCCGGTGGTGAGCGCCGCCGCGTCGCGCTGTGCAAGCTGCTGCTCGAGGCGCCCGACCTGCTGCTGCTCGACGAGCCCACCAACCACCTGGACGCCGAGAGCGTGCAGTGGCTGGAGCAGCACCTCGCCAAGTACGCAGGCACGGTCATCGCCATCACCCACGACCGGTACTTCCTGGACAACGTCGCGACCTGGATCCTCGAGCTCGACCGCGGCCGCGCGTTCCCGTACGAGGGCAACTACTCCACGTACCTCGACAAGAAGGCCGCGCGCCTGAAGCTTCAGGGTCGCAAGGACCAGAAGCTGCAGAAGCGCCTCGAGAACGAGCTCGAGTGGGTGCGCTCCAACGCCAAGGCCCGGCAGACCAAGTCCAAGGCCCGCCTCGACCGCTACGAGGAGATGGCCACCGAGGCGGAGAAGACCCGCAAGCTGGACTTCGAGGAGATCCAGATCCCGCCGGGCCCGCGCCTGGGCAACACGGTCATCGAGACCAAGGAACTGGTCAAGGGCTTCGACGACCGGGTGCTCATCAACAACCTGTCGTTCTCGCTGCCGCGCAACGGCATCGTCGGCATCATCGGCCCCAACGGCGTCGGCAAGACCACGCTGTTCAAGACCATCGTCGGGCTCGAGGAGCCGGACGCCGGCCAGGTCCGGGTCGGCGAGACCGTCAAGCTTTCGTACGTGGATCAGAGCCGTTCCGGCCTCGACGGGTCGAAGACGGTGTGGGAGGTCGTCTCCGACGGTCTTGACCACATGATGGTCGGCAAGGTCGAGATGCCGTCCCGCGCGTACGTGGCCGCGTTCGGCTTCAAGGGGCCCGACCAGCAGAAGCCGGTCAAGGTGCTGTCCGGCGGTGAGCGCAACCGGCTCAACCTGGCGATGACCCTGAAGATCGGCGGCAACGTGCTGCTGCTCGACGAGCCGACCAACGACCTGGACGTGGAGACGCTGTCCAGCCTGGAGAACGCGCTGCTGGAGTTCCCGGGCTGCGCCGTGGTCATCTCCCACGACCGGATGTTCCTGGACCGGATCACCACCCACATGCTGGCGTGGGAGGGCACCGACGAGGACCCGGACAAGTGGTTCTGGTTCGAGGGCAACTACGACGCGTACGAGAAGAACAAGATCGACCGGCTCGGTGCCGACGCCGCCCGCCCGCACCGGGTGACATACCGCAAGCTCACTCGTGACTGATCAGTGTGACTAACCGTTTCATTTTTGACGTGGCCGTGCGCTGGTCCGACATGGACGCGTACGGCCACGTCAACAACGCGCGCTTCCTCACGCTGTACGAGGAGGCGCGCGTTGCCATGTTCTTCCTCGGCGCCCGGGCCCAGGGGCTGACGTCGTTCGAGGACGGCATCGTGATCTCCCGGCACGAGATCGACTACCTGCGCCCGGTGGACTTCGGCGAGGACGTCCGGATCGAGCTGTGGATCGCCGAGCTGCGGGCCGGCAGCTTCACCGTGGCGTACGAGTTGTTCGACGACGGGGCGCTGGCCAGCCGGGCCCGGTCGGTCTGTGTGCCGTTCAACCTGGCCGAGCAGTTTCCGCGCCGGTTGACCGCCGCGGAGCGGGACTTCCTCAAGCCGTACCTGGAGAGCTGAACATGGCCGCGCACGGCATCGCCGGGGTCGCGGACGCCGGCGCGTTCCTGGCCCGGCTCACCCGGCTCGACCGCAAGGTGCCGGTCCGGCTGCGGTCGGCGGGGGAGCACACCGCGCTGTGGGCCGTGCTGCCCTGGGGCGTGCTGGTCACCCGCAAGGTGGCCGGGCCCGGGCCGGGCGACGCGACCGTGTCCGCGGCCGAGCTGCTCGCGGCGCTGGCCGCGCAGAGCCCGGAGCTGCCGGCCCGGCGGGACGCCGAGTGGCGCTGGCCGCTGCCGCCGGCCCGGTCGGCCGCGGTCGAGGCGGTCGCGGCGGCCGAGCTGAGCCGGCTGGCCGAGGCGGCGGCGGGCACGCTGCGTGAGGTGACCGCGGGCGGGCTGGCGGGCCGCGCGGTCGGGCAGCGGGCGGTCCGCGACGCGTTGCTGGATCACGTCGCGCTGGTGGTGACGCGCGCCGAGGGCGAGCCGGTGGAGGTCTCCCAGCGACTCGTCCAGGCGGTCTCCCGGATGGGTTTCCTGGGGCCGGCCGAGCATGAGGCTCCCGCCACGCGCGTATGCGTAGCGGGACGCTGGGTGGGACTTTCTGCACCATATGGAGTCGCCTGGCTACAGCCGGTCCAGATATTGACCGTCATGCCTATAGGGGGTCACCCGAAAGGGTGATGCTGCATCGGTCGTCCGGTCGCGCCCTCCCTTTGAGGGGATGACCTCCGCGACCTGTACGGGTACCGTCGCCCCGAGGTCCACCGCAACGTCCGGCGGCGGGCCTGCTGGGGAGTGAGGTGCACAACGATGCCGTGGTGGTCATGGCGTCCCGGGTCGGCCGGCGGCGACGAGCCTGAGACCGGCGGCGAGGTGGCGTTGCAGAGCAGCGTCCGCGTCGGAGTACCGACGCAGCGTGAGCCGGGACACTCTTCGATGTCCTCCGCCGATCTGTCCGCGATCGACGAGCCCGATCAGGTCGCGCCGGTCGATCTGGCGCGGATCGGCAAGGCCCTCGATCTGCTCGACATCCGGTTCCTGGCCGACGGCGGCGGCAGCCTGCTGGCCATGTGGGAACGGCACGCCGTGCTGTTCACCCTGGAAGGGCCCGATGACGAGATCCTGGTGATGCGGGCCCGCCCGCACGCGACCGTGCCGCCGGACTGGGCCGACCGGGCCTACCGCGTGGTCAACGAGTGGAACCACACCCGCCGGTTCTGCAAGGCCTACGTCGGCGATCCCACCGAGCGCGGACAGCTGCCGATCTACGCCGAGCTCCAGGTGCCGCTCGCCTCGGGTGCCCACGACGCGCTGCTGGTGGAGATGCTCGACTGTGGTGCGGCCGTCGCGACCTCGTTCGTCGACTGGTTGCACGACGAGGGCGCGCTGCTCTGACGCCGGGCACCCGTGGCGCATGAGGCATTCAGCTCCGCGGGAACATACCGATCCGGCCGTGGTACTCCCGGCCCAGCTTGTCGGTGTCCGAGCCGACGATCAGGCCCTCCGGCACGACCTGGAACGCGCGCACGCCGACCCCGCGGTCCCGGCTCGGGTTCCAGCCCAGCGCCCGGCCGGTCGACGGGTGGAGCGCGCCGATGCCGACCCGCGGGACGGCGCCCGGGCCGGGGCCCTTCGCGTCGCTGCCGTAGGGGTTGTCCAGGTAACGCTGGTGCCCGCCGACGTACACCGCGCTGCCGGTCACGGCGACCGCGTAGAGCGAGTCCCCGCCGGTGCGCTGGACCCAGGTCGGGTTGTGCCGGCCGCCGCCGGTCGCCTCGAAGCGGGCCGCCGAGTCGCAGAGCTTGGTCGGCGAGGAGGCCCGGCCGGTCGCCGCGACCACGAACCACCTGCCGTCCGGGGAGAACTTCACCTGACGCAGGTAGGTGTCGAAGCCGGCCAGGCACTGCGGCTCGTAGGCGTTGGTGTACCAGCTGGTGAGGGTGGCCGCGGCGCCGCGGACGTCGAACATGGCGATCTGCGTGCGGGCGGCCGCGCCCACCTTGAGCAGCGCGCCGACCGCGATCAGCCGGGTGCCGTCGGGGGAGATGTCGAAATGCTCGACCCGCGGCCGGCTCAGCCCGGGTGCGGAGATGCGCGGGTTGAAGCCGGTGTCGACCGCGCCGGTGCCCGCGTGGACCCGGGCCAGGCCGACCCGGGTCAGCCCATTGATCTTGGAGAAGGTGCCGCCGGCGTAGAGCCTGGTGCCGCGGGCGTTCAGCGCCCGGACGTCACCCCAGTTGATCCGCGCGCCGAAGCTGCTGATCCGCGCCCCGGTGCCGACTGCGACCCGGGCCAGGCCGCGCTGGGCCGTACCGTTCACGGTCTTGAAGCCGCCGCCCAGGTAGACGGTGTTGCGCGCGCCCGGCGCGAGCGCGTAGACCGCGGCGTCGACGGCCGGGGCGAACGAGCGCACCGCGCCGTCGCGCAGCCCGTACGCGAAGATGTTCTTCCGGGCGTAGGTGGTCCGGCGGGTGCTGTCCTGGACCTTGGTGAAGCTGCCCCCGACGACGACCGTGTCACCGACCACCGCGAGCGCCCAGACCGTCCCGTCCAGGACGTGCGGCGTGAAGTCGACCGGGTTGGCCGACACCACCGACGACTGGGCCATGTCGGCCGCCGCGGGCGTCGCGCCCAGCAGGGCGGCGCAGGTCAGCGCGGTGGCGGCGAACAGGCGGCGAGGCATCGGGCGGCTCCAGGGATCGGGGCGCGAGGTCCGTGACGGGATCGCGTCATTCGTCCGATCAACGAGCGGGCTGACCTCCGGGATGCGCGTCCATGGTGTTGACCATGAAGTACGCGGCGCGCTCGAGATACTCCCAGAGCGTGGTGTGCTGCGGCTCCGGCAGCCGCAGCGAGTCGAGGGCCGCGCGCATGTGCAGCAGCCAGGCGTCCCGCTCGGCCGGGCCGACCGTGAAGGGTGCGTGCCGCAGCCGCAGCCGGGGGTGGCCGCGCTGCGCGGAATACGTGTTCGGGCCCCCCCAGTACTGCATCAGGAACAGGGTCAGCCGCTCCGCGGCCGGGCCGAGGTCCTCCTCCGGATACATCGGGCGGAGCAGGGGATCCTGCGCCACGCCCGCGTAGAAGGCGTCGACGAGCCGGCGGAACGTCGCTTCGCCGCCGACGGCCTCGAAGAAGGTCACGGCCGGTTCCTCGCTGGATGCGCTCACCGCTCCAGTTTGCCAGCCGTGCTGGGCAGAACCCGGCCCGGTGTGACGTGCGTTGCGTCGGTGGGCCCGGGCGGGGCCGCCGGGTCCGCCGGGTCCGCCGGCTCGGGCTGCGGCAGGTTGGCCACCAGCACCAGCATCAGGACCAGGCCGCCGGCGCTCCACAGGCCCACGACCAGGGGAATCGACGAGATCTGGGCCAGCGCGCCGGTGGACACCACGGCGAAGAACTGGGTGAACTGCAGGCCGCCCTGCATGACGCCGTACGCCCGGGCGCGGTAGCCGTGCGGCAGGGCCAGCACGAACTCGCCGTTGAGGGTGGGCATCAGGCCGCCCAGGGCGACGCCGGAGATCGCGGAGAGGACGGCCACCGTGGCGGCGTTCGGGGCGAACATGGTCAGCGCCAGCGCGAGCGGCGTGAGCACGGCACACGGCTTCACCAGCCGCCGGCGGACGGGCTGGCGGACCAGCCGGCCGACCGCGAGACCGCCGATCACGAAGCCGACCGGGCCGGCCGCCATGATCAGGCCCTGGTCGAAGCCCCGGGCGCCGGGGTCGGAGTGGAACAGCGCGGCCCAGCCGGCGGCCAGGCCCTCCGGCAGGATCGTGAAGGTGGTCAGCGCGAAGACCATCAGCGCGATCGAGCGGAGCAACCGCGTGCCGAAGACCAGCCGGAACCCCGCGGCGGTCTCCCGCAGCAGGTGCCGGCGCTGGTCCAGCGCGGCGGCCGCGGGCCGCGGGTGCACCCAGAGCGCGATGATCGCGGCCGAGAGCAGGAACGAGAGCGCGTCCAGCGCGATGCCGAGCCGGGCGTTGATCCCGGTGGCGATGACGGCGCCGGCCAGGTAACCGAGGACCTGGGCGGCCTGCGCGGTGGAGGCGTTGACCGCGAGCCCGGTGACGAACTTGCGCCGGTCCAGGATCAGCGGCAGCAGCGCCGAGCGGGCGGCCTGGGTGGGCGGCGCGCCCAGCATGGCCACGAAGAGCAGGATGAGGATCGCGTAGATCGGCATGCCGGGCAGGGCGATGATCGCGATCGGGACCGCGCGGGCCAGGTCGGCGACGATCAACACCCGGCGGTACGGATAACGCTCCGCGAGCGCCGCCAGCACCGGCCCGCCCACGATCCACGGCAGGTAGCTGATCGCGAACGACGCCGCGGAGAGCAGCACCGACTCGGACTGCTGATAGACCAGCGTGACGATGGCGGCTCGGGCCAGGTAGTCGCCGAGCCAGTTGATGACGAGCGAGAAGTAGACCGCGCGGTATTCCCGGACCGCGAAGAGGTCCCGGAAGGTGACACGACTGTCCGGCTCCCGTGCGCGCCCGGCTCGGTCAGCCGGCTGCGCCGCGGGTCGGTCGTCCGACACCTGGACCCTCCATCGATCGCGACGGCCGGCGGGATCGCCGACGGCGGCCGGACACGTCCGGGGGACCGGCTGGGGTGGTCAGATCCCGCCCGAACGTGAAGCTGCAAGTGCAGATGCTCTTTGCACGATTCTGCCCGATCGGCCGAGCCCTGGCTAGGGCGTACGGGCGGAATGTCGGCCATTCGGTCGAGGCCGGACATCCCCCATTATGCCGTCGTCCCAGGTCAGGTCGCACCTCCAGGGGTACCGGACGAATCGCTCGGCGCGCTGGAAAACATCGGAGGTACCGCCGAACGGGGCAGCATCCGCGACGCGGCGATCCGTTCGGAGATGCCGGCGGTCTCCAGCGCCTCGGTGAGCCGGCGCCGCAACTCGCGCTGCACGATCGGCTGACCCTCCGCGGTGGTCTTGGCGATCGTCCGGATCACCGCGCCGTCGACGGTCATCTGCTCCACCCCGATGACGTCCGGCGGCTCGAGGAACTCGGTGGCGTGCTCCGGCTCCTCGGCCAGCGCCAGCGCGGCCTGCCGCAGCACGGCGGTGGCCTGCTCGGAGTTGACGAAGCCGATCGGGATGTCGATGACCACCATCGCCCAGCCCTGGCTCTTGTTGCCGACCCGGATGATCTCGCCGTTGCGGATGTACCAGAGCACGCCGCGCATGTCGCGCACGGTGGTGACCCGCAGTCCGACGGTCTCCACGACCCCGACCGCGTCGCCCAGGTCCACCGAGTCGCCGACGCCGTACTGGTCCTCCAGCAGCATGAACAGGCCGGCGATCAGGTCCTTGACCAGGCTCTGCGCGCCGAAGCCGAGAGCTATGCCGACGATGCCGGCGCTGGCCAGCAGCGGGCCGAGGTTGAACCCGAGCTCGCCCATCACCAGCAGCGTGGCCATGGTGAACACGACGGCGGTGACAAAGCTGCGCAGCACCGAGCCGATCGCCTCGGCGCGCTGCCGCCGGCGTTCCGGGATGAAGGTGTTGGCGGCGGCCTCCTGCTGCTTGTCCGCCCGCTCGCGCAGGGGCTTGAGCAGGGCCGGCATGGCGGCGCGCGAGGTGGTCGCGGTCAGCCGCCGGATGCCGCGGTGCAGCAGCCACCGGATCAGCATCGCGACCAGCACGATCGCGAGGATCCGCAGCGGCTTGACGACGAACACGTAGCTGCCGTTGGCGAGCCACTGGATGTCGGTCCGGTCGAGGACCCAGCTGCAGAGGGCGTCGGTCTTGCAGCTCTCGGAGACGTCCGGTGTGCTGAAGGCGGGCTCGGCGGAACCGGAGGGCGGGGTCGGGATGGGGGCCAACGGAATCACGGGGCCCTAACCTACCGGCCCGCCGGGTCGTCCGGGGAATCGGACATCTTCCCCGGAGACCTCAGACGTTTACGAGCCGGCCACAGATTGTGCTCGCCATTTCGTCAGTCATCAGGGACTATTGGCGCACGAGCACCGGTGTTCTCCGGCGCTCGTGCCATGACGAACAAGCACTCGGGAGCGGTTGCAAGCACTGACACCGAAGGGTGATCGCGATGCCTGACATACGACCCATAGTTGGCTCCTCCGCGTTGGTGTTGAACGCTACCTACGAGCCGCTGTGCGTCGTATCGGTGCGTCGAGCGACCATCCTGGTGCTGACGGCCAAGGCTGAGTGTGTGTCCGACGGTGACGGCATCCTGCACAGCGCCCGGCAGGCGCTCCCGGTGCCCTCGGTGGTCCGGCTGACGCGATACGTGAAGGTGCCGTACCGGACCCACGTCGGACTTTCCCGCCGTGCCATCTTCGCCCGCGACGGCGGTCGCTGCGCGTACTGCCGGGGCTCCGCGGAGACCATCGACCACGTGTTCCCGCGCAGCCGGGGCGGGCTGCACGCCTGGGAGAACGTGGTGGCGGCGTGCGCCAAGTGCAACCACAGCAAGGGTGACAAGACGCCGGCCGAGCTGGGCTGGCGACTGCACGCGGCGCCGGCGGCGCCGCGCGGGGTGGCCTGGCGGGTCCTGGGCCACCGCACGCCGGACCCGCGCTGGGCGGACTGGCTCGACCTGCCCAAGCCGGCCGGGGCCGAGGCGGCCTGACCGGCTACGGCTCGGTGGCGCTCACCAGGCTGGCGAAGACCACCACGTTGTCGCTGTAGCCCTGCCGGCCGCCCAGCCACTTGCCGCCGCAGGTCATCAGCCGCAGCGACGGCCGGCTGTAGTCGCCGTAGACCCGCTTGATCGGCAGCCGCTCCTTGCCGAAGTGCTCCACCGAGTTGATCTGGAACACCGCCACCGAGTCGTCCTGCCGGAGCACCTCGATCTTCTGGCCCGGCTTCAGCTTGCCCAGGTGGTGGAAGACCGACGGGCCGGTGGTGGTGTCCGCGTGGCCGACGATCAGCGCCGGGCCGAACTGGCCCGGGGTGGGCCCCTGGCCGAACCAGCCCGCCTCGTTGTGCCGCCGCAGCGGCGGCACATCCACCGACCCGTCCTTGGCCAGCCCCACCTGGAGGATCGGCGCCTCCACCTTGATCGCCCGGATGGTCAGCCGCTTCGGCTCGCTCGGATCGAGCACCGGGAACGCCCGGGGCGGCGGCTTGTCCGGTCCGCGGAACAGCTCGCCCAGGTCGAAGCCGGTGGCCGCGCCCAGGCCCGCGCCCAGCGCGAACAGGCCCACGAACACCAGGATCGCCGCCACCGGGCCCAGCGGCAGCGGCCGGCTCGGTGGCCGCACCCGGGGGCCGGCCGGGGCCCGGACCGGCACGGCGACCGCCCGCGGCTGCGGCCGCACCACGATCTCGGCGGGCCGGCGCCGCAGCACCGAGTCGGGCATCCGGGGGCCGGGCGGGTCCGGCCGGGAGATCGCCGGGCGGGACATCGGCGGAGCCTCAGCGCAGGCCGCGGCGGCGCAGGGCCAGCACGCTCAGCGCGAGCCCGGCCGCCAGCGCGGTCAGCCCGCCGCCGATCAGGATCGGCGCGGGCCCGCCCCCGGCCGTGCCGCCCCCGCCGGTCGCCGGTCCGCGGGCCGGCTCCACCTTCAGCACCACGTGCAGCGTGGTCGTGGCGGTCTTGCCGTCCGGGCACTCCAGGCTGACCTCGTAGTCGTCCGGGTCGGTGGTGGTCGGCACCCGGGCCGTCGCGGTCAGGAAGCCGTAGCGCGGGGAGACGATGATCGCGCCGGTCGGGGCCGAGGTGACCGTCGCCGCCTTCAGGTTGTCGTCGCAGCTGGCCCGGATGCCGATCTCGTCGCCGGCGCGGACCGTGCTCGGGTTGGTCTCCACGAAGACGCTCGCCGCGCGGGCCGGGGAGTCGTCGGCCAGCACGACCGGTACGGCCAGGACCAGCGCCGCCAGGGCGGCCGGGACGGGTGTGCGCATGACTTCCCCCTCCTGCCGTCCGGGGCACGAACGTCGCGGACAGCGCGTGAGGGTGATTTTCGCACCTCCGGGCCGATTTTGCGTGGGTGCGGAGATCCCGCTTATGAGTGTTGACACCCGACGCTCCGCGACGACCCGCTCTCCGCTACCGTGATTGACGTTCGGATCACTGGGAACACAGTGAATTGGCCCGGTTCCTTATGACGCCTGGGGGCGTTGAGGTTGTCGATATTCAGCACGATTCTTGTCTACGCGATCATCCCGGTGGGAATCATCGCCGTGGTCGCGGCTCTCGTCGCGTCCGGTTCCACCCGGTCCCGGCCCGCGCGCCGCTACCGGCCCGGCCGGCCGTACGACTTCAAGCCGATCTGGTTCCTGGCGTCGCCGGCTCAGGTGAGCCCGGCGTTCGGCGGCAAGACCTCAGCCGCTCCGGAGCTGCCCGCCGGCGTCCTCGAGGACTCCTCGGGCATGCAGGTGCGGCCCGGACCGACAGGAGGCGCAAGTGACCGTTGGTGAGCACCAGGCCATCGTCAGCGGCTCCGAGCAGCCGATGACCGCGCTCGCGCACGCCGGTGGCCCCACGCTGACCGAGCAGCCCGAGCAGCCCGAGCTGACGATGACGCAGGAGGGCATCGACGCGCTCGACGGGCCGTTCACCACCCGGCAGCTGCTGCGTCTCGACGAGGCGCTGCGCGTCGCCGACCAGCAGACCGGCCTGACCTTCAGCGTCTACATCGGCGAGCTCGCGGAGCCCACCCGCGACTACGCCGAGCAGCTGCACCGCCAGCTCGACGGCGCCGCGAAGGCCGTGCTCGTCGCCATCTCGCCGAACCAGCGACTGCTCGAGATCGTCACCGGCAACGAGGCCCGCAAGCGCATCTCCGACCGGGACGCCAAGCTGGCCGCGCTGTCGATGGCGGCCGCGTTCGCCGGCGGTGACCTCGCCGGGGGCGTGCTCTCCGGGCTGGACCAGCTCGCCTCACACGCCGGGCGGCACTGAGCCACCGGCCACTAGAGCCACGCGGACGGGGTGACCCGCACCGGGAACGGGGCGTCGACCTGCACCAGGTCGGCGCCCCGGACCGTTTTCTCCGGCAGGTAGCCCTCCGGGCCCAGGGTGAAGATGCGCAGCACCGGCGCCGGCTCGGGCTCGATCCGCCAGAAGGCGGGGATGCCGGCCTCCGCGTACAGGGTGGGCTTGAGCAGCCGGTCGTAGCGGCGGCTGGACGCGGTCTCCACCTCGATCACGCAGGCCACGTCGGCGGGGTCGGCCCAGATCGCCCCCGACGAGAACGGCCGCAGCACGGTCACGTCCGGGACCAGGTTGCTCCCGCCGGTCTCGATGCCCAGCCGGGCGCAGACCCACCAGCCGCTCGGCGCCGCGCCCCGCAACGTGGTGAGCACGGCCCGGACGATCGTCTCGTGCGGGCCGTCGAGCGGCGGGGTGACGTGCAGGCTGCCGTCGACGATCTCGTAGCGGTGCCCGTCCTGCGGGAACAGGTGCAGGTCCGGCTCGGTCCAGCGGCCGTCGGGGGCGGTCCACCTCGACAGGGAGTTCGCACCGATCGCCACCGGCCACCTCCATCACTGTGGAGTGCCAGCGTACTCACGCTGTGTTGTTTCTGCCGGGTTTCGGCCCGGTAAGTTTTGCGGGTCGTGCGGAATTCGATCCCGCACGACCCGCGCAAACTCATCAACCGGCGGCGGCGTCCTTGGCCCGGGCCTTCAACGCCCGCAGCACACCGTCACGGCCCTCGGCCACCAGGCGGCGCAGCGAGGGGGAGTGCGCGTCGTCGGCCAGCCAGGCGTCGGTCAGCGCGACCGTCTCCTGGCTCACCTGGTACGCCGGGTATGCCAGCATCGCGAACTCCTGCGCCGGCTCGCTGTCCGAGCGCGCCCACACGTCGTCGACCACCTCGAAGAACCTCGCCGCGTACGGCGCGGTCAGCGGCACCTGCGAGGAGGTCTGGAAGCCCTGCAGCAGCGAGCGGCTGAGCCAGTTCGGCAGCTCCTCGCCGCCGGTGAGCCGGGCCCAGACCCGCTCCTTGTTCTCCGGCGTCGGCAGCAGGGCGCGGGCCAGCGCGGCCTCCCGCTCGCCGCTGGCGGTCCGGTCCGAGGCCAGTTCGGCGTCGATCTCGGCCTCGGTCGCGGCGCCCCGAGCGGCCAGCGCCTCCAGCAGCGACCAGCGCAGCTCGGTGTCGATGGTCAGCCCCGCGGGCACGCCGGTGCCCTCCAGCCAGCCGCGGAGCACGACCAGGTCGTCCGCGCCGCGGGCCGCGGTGACGAACGCGCGTGCCCAGGCGAGCTGGAACCCGCTGCCCGGCTCGGCGGCGGCCAGCGCCTGCCGGGTCGTGTCGGCCAGCAGCGCCCAGCCGGTCGGCGCCCACGCCGGGTCCGCGTACATGGTCAGCGTGGTGGCCGCCTGCCGCAGGGTCGCGGTGGTCAGGTTGATGTCGCGTTCCTTCGGCAGGCCGGTGCTGACCAGCGCCAGGTAGTCGCGGGCCGCCAGCTCGGCGTCGCGCAGCATGTCCCAGGCCGCGGCCCAGCACAGCGCCCGCGGCAGCGACGACTCGAAGCCGTCGATGTGCTGGACCACCGCGGCCATCGAGCGCTCGTCCAGCCGCAGCTTGGCGTAGGTCAGGTCGTCGTCGTTGAGCAGCAGCACGTCGGCCGCCGGCAGCCCGGCCAGCGCCGGCAGCTCGGTCTGCTCGCCGGTGACGTCGACCTCCAGCAGGTCGCGGCGCACCAGCCGGTCGCCCTTGACGTCGTAGAGGCCGACGCCGATGCGGTGGGTGCGCAGCGTGGGATAGGCGGCGGGCGCCTCCTGCTGGACCACGACCTTGTCGTACGTGCCGTCGGCGCCGATCGTCAGCACCGGGCGCAGCGTGTTGACCTGGGCGGTCTCCAGCCACTGGGCGGCGAACTTGCGCAGCTCGCGCCCGGACGCCGTCTCCAGCTCGGTGAGCAGGTCGTCGAAGGTCGCGTTGCCCCACGCGTGCCGCTGGAAGTACGCCCGCAGCCCGGCCCGGAACGAGTCCAGCCCGACGTACGCGACCAGCTGCTTGATGACGCTGGCGCCCTTGGCGTACGTGATGCCGTCGAAGTTGACCTCGACGGCCTCCAGGTCGGGCATCTCGCAGTAGACCGGGTGGGTCGAGGAGAGCTGGTCCTGCCGGTAGCCCCAGGCCTTGCGGACCGACAGGAACGTCGACCACGCGTCGGTGAAGCGGGTGGCGGAGGTGTTGCACCAGTGGCTCGCCCACTCGGCGAACGACTCGTTCAGCCACAGGTCGTTCCACCAGCGCATGGTCACCAGGTCGCCGAACCACATGTGGGCCAGCTCGTGCAGGATCGTGTTGGCGCGCTGCTCGTACTCGTAGTCGGTGACCTGCGAGCGGAAGATGTAGTGCGCCTCGGCGTGGGTGACGCAGCCGAAGTTCTCCATCGCGCCGGCGTTGAAGTCGGGCACCCAGAGCTGGTCGTACTTCGGCAGCGGGTAGCGCACCCCGAACTGCTCGTGGAAGAAGTCGAAGCCCTGCTTGGTGATCAGGAACAGGTCGTCCGGGTCGAGGTACTGCGCCATCGAGGCCCGGCAGTAGATGCCCAGCTCGATGCCGTCGTGGCTGTCGCGCACCTCGTGGTACGGCCCGGCGCAGAGCGCGGTGATGTACGTGCTCATCCGGACCGAGGTCGCGAAGTGGACGCCGTCGTCGTCGCGGCGCTCCACCGGCATGTTCGAGACGACCTTCCAGTGCGCCGGCACCTTGGCGTGCCAGGTGAACACGCTCTTGAGGTCGGGCTGGTCGAAGCACGCGTAGACCCGCTGGGCGTCCGCCGTCTCGAACTGGCTGTACAGGTAGATCTCCCGGTCGACCGGGTCCTCGCTGCGCTGCATGCCCTGCCCGCTCGCCGAGTACGCGTAGTCGGCGTCGACCACCAGGGTGTTCTCCGCGGCCAGACCGGTCAGCTCCAGGCCCTTCTCCGCCGACCACCCGGACAGGTCGACCGGGGTGCCGTTGAGCACCGCCGAGCGCACCGTCGCCGCGGCGACCTCGATGAACGTCTGCGCGCCCGGCTCGGCGCAGCGGAACGTGACCTCGGTGGTCGACCGGAACGTGCCGGCACCGGGCCCGCCGCTGCCGTCGGTCAGATCCAAGGCGATGTCGTATCCGGTCACCTCGAGCAGGCGAGCCCGCTCGGCGGCCTCGACCTGGGTCAGGTTACGAACTCCGGCCACGTTCACTCTCCTCCATGCTGGTCCAGGCTTCGTCGCCCTGACCTAGAGCTTTCCACGTCACCCTATGCGCTCGTCCCGTGGCGCATGTCACCGCCGGGCGCCGGGCCGGCGAGGCAGGATCAGGGGCATGACAGAACGCTCGCCGGTCGACATGTGGTTCGACCCGCTCTGCCCCTGGGCCTGGATCACCTCCCGCTGGCTGCTCGAGGTGGAGCAGGTCCGGCCCATCGACATCACGTTCAACGTCATGAGCCTGTCGGTGCTCAACGAGGGCCGCGACCTGCCCGAGCAGTACCAGGAGCTCATGACCCGCGGATGGGGCCCGGTCCGGGTCTGCGTCGCCGCCGCCGAGGCCGCCGGACCGCAGGTCCTGCGCGACCTCTACACCGCCCTCGGCACCCGCATCCACCTGCACGGGTACGAGCTGGACCGGAAGCTCTACACCGAGGCGCTGACCGAGGTGGGCCTGGACCCGGCGCTGGCCGACGCGGCCACCAGCGACGCCTGGGACGAGGCGCTCAAGGCCAGCCACAACGCCGGGATGAAGCCGGTCGGCACGGATGTCGGCACGCCGGTGATCCACGCGCCCGGCCCGGTGGCGGGCGAGAAGGTGGCCTTCTTCGGGCCGGTCGTCACCCCGGCGCCGAAGGGCGAGGCCGCGGGCAAGCTCTGGGACGGCGTGCTGCTGGTCTCCGGCACCCCGGGCTTCTACGAGCTCAAGCGCAGCCGCGACATCGGTCCGATCTTCGACTAACCAGCTACCTGAGCCTCCGGCAGGTCGTTGGATGTAATGCGAACCACTTCCTGACCGGAGGCTCCGATGGCCGAGTCCGACACCGTTGCCACTTCCACGATCGCCGTGCACCGCGGGGTGTGGGACAGCTTCTGCCCCAACCTGCCGGCCCACGTCGCCGCGATGGTGGCGCCGCCCGTCACCGTGTCCAGCTTCCCGGTGGCCGAGCCGGCGCCGCCGAGCGCGGCCGTCCGCAAGGCCAAACAGGCGCAGCTGCGCGGCAACATGCCGTCCGTGCCCACGTACGGCCGGCCGCGCCGGACCACCTGAGGTGGGACGACACCGGGGTGTGCGCAGCGCCGTCACAAGCGGTAGGTAGGTTCGCGGCATGACGGTCGTGCACCCGATCAGCCGGGCCTGGATCACCACTGGCGGCACCGGCGCGCAGAATTACGACGAGTTCGCCGACGACGCCGAGATCACCGGCGTCATCGCCGCGAACCCGCACAGCGCGCTCGCCATCGAGATGCCCCACCGGGCGCCGGAGTCGGTGGGCAGGTCGTTCCTCGACTGCCTCGGCGACGCCGCCGAGCGGCTCGCCCGGGAGCAGGCCGCGGGCGGCTACTCGCCCGCCGAGCAGGTGGTCGTGCTCTACCGGATCACCGCGCCCGGCGAGCCCGACGCCTTCGGCCTGTGGGCGATGGTCGACACCGACCAGATCTCCACCAGCGCCGACGAGCCGGGCCTGGTGATCCGCAACGAGGACGTGTTCATCGCCAAGGTGCGCGAGCGGGTGGCGCTCGCCGAGGCCCTGCACACCCTGCTCTCCCCGGTGCTGCTGCTGCAGACCGGCCGGGGTGCGGAGCTGCACGCCGCGCTGGCCGCGGCCACGGCGAGCGCGGGGACGCCGGCCGCCACCGACACCGACCAGAGCGGCCGCACGCACGCCATCTGGGTGCTCCCGGCCGGTCCGCGGCAGGACGAGCTGACCGCGCTGGCCGGCGGCGGCGAGCTGGTCGTCGCCGACGGCAACCACCGCAGCCTGGCCGCGCAGACCGGCGGGCTGCCGCGTTTCCTGGCCGTGGTGACCACGCCCGGCTCGGTCGCCATCCAGCCGTACAACCGGCTGGTCAGCGAGCTTCCGCTGGACGACTTCGTGGCCGGGCTGACCGCGCGCGGGGCCCGGGTCGAGGAGCTGCCGCGCCCCGCGGCGGTGCCCGGCAAGGGCACCATCGAGCTGTACGCGGCCGGCCGCTCGTACGCGGTGGTGCTGCCGCCGGCCGAGGGCGCCTCCCCGGTGGAGAACCTGGACCACGCCCTGGTGGAGCGGATCCTGCTCGGCGACGTGCTCGGGCTCGACCCGGGCGACAAGCGGATCTCGTACGTCGGCGGCGACTACCCGGCCGAGTGGCTGCGCGGCGAGGTCGACGCGGGCCGGTCCGAGCTGGCCGTGCTGATCGCCCCGGTCACCGTCGACGACTTCGTGGCGGTGAACCTGGCCCGGCAGAAGCTGCCCCGCAAGAGCACCTGGTTCACGCCGAAGGCTCGCGGCGGCCTCGTCCTGGCCCAGCTCGACTGATGCTCCACCCCCAAGTGGCGGCGTCGCTGGCGATCCGCCGCCGGCCGAGCGCCGAGGTGCTGGCCGCTGATCCGTACGAGCAGCTGGTCTTCGCCCGGCAGGCGATGGAGGATTCGAACGAGGCCGAGTGCGGCCCGGCGATCCCGCTGCCCGTGGTGGTCGACGTGGACGCCGGCGGCGTGCCCTGCCGGCTGTACGCGGCCCGGGTGGGCGCGCCGGTCCTGGTCTACGTGCACGGCGGGGGCTGGTGCTACGGCAGCATCAACACGGTGGACCGGCTCTGCCGCCGGATCGCCGACCGGTCCGGCTGCGCCGTGCTGTCGGTCGGCTACCGGCTCGCCCCGGAGCACGTGTTCCCGGCCGCGCTGCAGGACGTGGAGACGGTGCTGGGCTGGGTCCGCAAGGAGGGCACGGGCCTGGGTGTGGACCCGTCCCGGCTGGCGATCGGCGGGGACAGCTCGGGCGCGCAGCTGGCCACCGTCGCCGCCCGGCGCCAGCGGGACGCCGCCACCCCGCTCGACTACCAGGTGCTGCTCTACCCGGCGATCGACCCGATGACCGCCTCGGAGTCCTACGACGAGGTCGGCGGGCACGGCCTGGACCGGGCCTCGATGCGGATGGCGTGGGAGGCGTTCGTCCCCGAGCCGATGCACCGGTTCGGCCCGGACGTGGCGCCGCTGGCGGTCGAGGACCTGGCCGGCATGCCGCCGACGCTGCTGCTCACCGCCGAGTACGACGTCCTGCGCGACGAGGGCGCCGACTACGGCGACGCGCTGCTCACCGCGGGTGTGCCGGTGGTCCACGTCCGCTACGCCGGGGTCAACCACGGCTTCGTCCGCAAGCTGGCGCTGTTCGACGCGGCGCGGGCCGCGGCCGATCAGATCGCGGTGAGCCTGCGGGCCGCGCTGACGTTCTGATCGCGGTTTGACAGACTTCGGTCATGCGCGTCTACCTGGGTTCCGATCACGCCGGCTACGAGCTGAAGATGCACCTCGTCAACCACCTCGGCAAGCAGGGCTACGACGTCGTCGACGTCGGACCGCACGTCTACGACCCCGAGGACGACTACCCGGCCTTCTGCCTGGCCACCGGCGCGAAGGTGGTCGCGGACCAGGGCAGCCTGGGCATCGTCATCGGCGGCTCCGGCAACGGCGAGCAGATCGCCGCGAACAAGGTCGCCGGGGTCCGTTCGGCGCTGGCCTGGAAGGTCGAGATCGCCCAGCTCGCCCGCCAGCACAACGACTCCAACGTGCTCGCCATCGGCGGGCGCCAGCACCCGCTGGACGAGGCCACCGCGATGGCCGAGGCGTTCCTGACCACGCCGTTCTCCGGCGAGGAACGGCACGCCCGCCGGATCGACCAGCTCGCCGAGTACGAGCGCACCCGCGAGCTGCCGCCGCTGCCGGCGAGCTGAGCTCTACCGGTTGCGGGGCAGGTCCTCGCGCGGCATCCAGTTGCGCCGCACGATGACCAGCTCCGCCTCGGCCGCGGCGAGCTGCTCGGCCGTGGGCCGGGCGGCGTCCCGGGCCCGCAGCGCCGCGCCCACGCTGACCTGCGACGAGCCGGACCCGACGAGCCCGCGCAGCCCCCGCTCGGACTGGTCGTCCCCGCCCGCGCCGGCGCCGGAGGTCGGCCGGGCCACGGGCCGTACGGGCCGGGCCGGCGGCGGCACGGCGCGGGGCGGCCGGGCGGCCGGTCGCGGGCCGGCCGCGGTGACCTCCACCGGGGTGGCCGCGGTGACCTCCACCGGGGTGGCCGGGGGCGGCTCGGGCTCGGGGTCGAGCACCGCGGCCGTCTCGGCGACCGGACCGGCGTCTTCGGTCACGGGTGGGTCGGGCGTCCCGGCGGCCGGGTCGGCCGGCGCGGCGGGCGGGGTCGCGGCCGACGAGGAGGGACGCAAGCGACGGCGTCGACGTTCGGGTTCATCGCCCATGTCGCCGAACCTACCGTCGCCCGGCCCACTCAGAACACCTCGGTGGGGTTCGGCATCCGATGCCAGCCGAAGGCGACGGACGCCTGCCGCAGCGTGCCCGGGGTCAGCTCACGGACCGTGCCGGCCGCGGCGAGGGCGGCCAGCGACGTGGCGCCCAGGTAGGCCGAGCCGAGCTCCAGCACCGTGCAGGCCAGGTCGGCGGGGTCGGTCGTAGGCGTACAGGTGGCGCGGCCGTCCGGGCCGGCGGTCAGCCGCCAGCGGCCCGTGTTCCGCGCCAGCAGCGGGTCGGTGACCTCCAGCACGACGTCGGCCGGGGCCGCGTAGTGCCGGGCGGCGAGCGCCTCGGGCAGATCGGTGATGCGGATCCAGAGGCCGTCGGCCAGCGTGCTGCCGAGCCGGCGGGGCTCGTCGACCAGGTACTGCAGCGGCTCGTCCAGCGCGGCGAAGCTGACCGTCACCGAGCGGGCCAGGTCGATGGTGAGCAGGAAGTGCCACAGCGCGGCGTATGCGGCGGGGTCGGCGGCGACCACCTCGCGGACCTGCACCTCGGCGTCCGGCCCGTGCCGGTCCCAGCGACCCTTGGTGCTCCACAGCGCGTAGCCCGTCGGGCCGTCCGGGGTGTCGTACACCACACCGTGCAGGGCCGTCGCGCCCTCGCGCTGCGCCTCGAGGTCGGCCAGCACGAACCGCCACCAGCGGTCGTCGCGGCTGGACCAGCCGGTGCGCTCCGGGCGTACCTGTTCGTAGACCTTGCCGAGCTCGGCGATCGCGTCCTTGGGCTCGACCAGGCGCAACCGGTCGGCCGAGCCGGGCGCGATGCCCGCCGGCGGCCGTACCTCCCGCATCATGATCTCCATCCGCAGGCGCTGCGCCGCCGGGCCGTAGCCGAACCGCGGATAGATCTTGGTCTCGCTGGCCCAGAGGACCGCGATCGGCTCGCGGCCGGCGGCCGCGATCTCGCGCAGCTGCCGGTGCATCATCCGGGTGAGCAGCCCGCGGCGCTTGTGGGTCGGCGCGACGCCGACCAGCGTGACGTGCGCGGCCGGCAGGATCGCGCCGGGCACGGTCAATTCCCGGGTGTACGCCGCCGCGTGCGCGACAACCGCACCACCGTCCTCGGCCACCAGCGTCCGCTCGGCCTCGACGACCGAACCCTCGACGTCGCGGGCCTCGGTGGTGGGCTGCTCGTGGAAGGCGTGGGACAGGAGATCGTAGACAGCTGTCCAGTCGTCGGCCTCGCCCGCCCTGATGGCGATTCCGGAGTTGTCCATGCTGATTGTGTAACGGACGGCGCGCGCCGGGGCGACCTATTTGTTGGCTCGTTACTCTCGATACAGGGCGGCGTCCGGCCGTACCGGGGGAGGGGAACGATGCCAGAGCAACCGCAGTGGTCCGAGCGGACGCTCGACATGCCGCCGCAGGATCCCTGGGCCGACCCGCCGACGGCGAACGTGCCGCCGCGCCCGGCCTCGGGTCCGCCGGCGCAGCCGGCCCCGCCGGCGCCCGCGCCCTCGCCGTTCTCGAGCGGCCGCGCGGCGGTGAACCCGCGTCCGCGCACCCAGCAGTTCGCGGCCGAGCACGAGCCGACCGGCACGGGCTGGCCGGGCGAGGGGCGGCCGGAGGAACGCCGCCCGCTCGGCTGGCACCTGCGGCAGCTGCGCCGCGGCGGCGAGTGGAGCTTCGCGGGCCTGCTGTTCGCGTTCGTCTGCTGGGGCATCTGGGCGATCTCGTCCGACGGCAAGCTGACCGCCCCGGTGGTGGTCTTCATCGTGTCGCTGCTGGTCGCGGCGGGCCTGTTCGCGCTCTCCCGGCTGGTCGGCCGGCTGGTGCTGGAACGGCAGTTCGGCCGGGTCCGGCGCACCGCCCGCGGCGCGCACATCATGGCGGGCATCTTCCTGGTCGGGGTGGGCGTCGCCCACCTGCGCCAGACCGAATGGGTGATGACGGCCTTCAACTGGACCGTCGAGCTGTTCCGCTGATCCTTGCCGGGGCGCCGCAGGAGCGCCCCGGCCGTCCGGGCGGTCAGAGCGGGCTGGCGAAGTCCTGGGTCCAGACCAGCGCGCCCTGGGCGTCCGCCGCCACGCCGACGCCGATGTTCTTGAAGCCGCAGTTCAGGATGTTGGCCTTGTGCCCGGCGCTGGTCATCCAGCTCGTCATCACGTCGGCCGGGGTGCGCTGGCCCTTGGCGATGTTCTCGCCCGCGCCGGACCAGCGGTAGCCCGCGCTGGTGAGCCGGGTGGAGAATTCGACGCCCTCCGGCGTGGTGTGGCTGAAGTAGCCGCGGGCCGCCATGTCCGCTGAGTGCCCGCGGGCCGCCGCGATGAGCCGGTCGTCGGTGGTCAGCGCCGCGCAGCCGGCCGTCGCCCGCTCGGTGTTGACGATCTTCACGACCTCGGCCTCCAGGGCCGCGTTCCCGGTCGGCGGGCTGGTGGTGGGCGGCTTGGTGGCGGTGGGGCTCGCCGGGGCCGGGGTAGAGGGTGTAGGCGGTGTCGTGGGCGTCGCCGTGGGCTGCGGCTCGGCCGGTGTGGTGCCGCCGGGGGTGGTGGCGCCCGGGGACGGGCTGGTCGGCGTGGGTCCGCCGGAGGCCGGCGGCGAGGTCGGCAGGGTCGGCGGCGCGGTCTCGCCGGGGGTGACCGTGGCGGTCGCGCCGGGCACACCGGAGGCCGTCGCCGTCGGCGCCGTGGTGGGCGGTGTGCCGTCGGTCGTGATGACCACCTTGTCGATGTCCGGCGCGGCGCCGACCGAGTTGGCGAAGGCCAGGTCGTTGCGGCCGGCCCGGAGCGTCGCGGTGATCCGCAGGGTGCCCGGCCGGGTGGCGCCGCGGGTGCCGGGGAAGACGATCGCGGTGGGCACCCCGCCGTTCACGCTGATCTGCGCGGTCCGGTTCCGCTCGGCGGTGTAGGTCACCGCGATCCTGCTCGGCCCGTCCTGCTCGGCCAGCACCCCGGTGATGGTCAGGATGCCCGCGCCGCCGATCCCGGTGACCCGGCTGCCGCCCGAGCAGCGCCGGCAGCCGACGGCGTGTGCGCCGCCGGTCAGGGTGTTGGCGGAGGCCTCGGCCTCGTGTGTCGTGGTGCCGGCGCTGGCGCTGGCCGCTACGGCGATGCCGGCGACGACGGTGACGACGGCCATGCCGCCGACGATGAGGACAGGTCTGCGCATGGTGATCCGAATCGTGTGGGGGTGGTCGGTCCGGCGCAGACGGTAACGTCCTTATTCGACGTTGGTCTATTAGCTCCCGCTTAAATCTGGCAACACGCGTGAACGGGATTAACGCGGCGTCGTTCTGGGTAAAACTGGGCGTTATGGCGTACCCATCCGAGAACCGTCCGCTCACCCCCGCCGAGGACACGCCACCGCCGCTGCCGCCGGAGCTGGCCGGCACGCTCGCGGGCCTGGAAGGCGCCGGTGAGGCGCCGCCGCGGCGGGAGCACGGCAAGGTGCCGCGCACGCGTACCAGTGCGGTCTGGTTCGGGGTCTGGGCCGGCGCCCTGGCGCTGATCCTGTTGATCGTCTTCGTCGCGCAGAACACCGGCAACGTGCGGCTGAGCTTCCTCTGGCTGGACGGCCAGATCTCGCTGGCCCTGGCGATGCTGATCGCCGGGGTGTGCGGCGCGTTCATCGCGATGGCCGTCGCCTCGGTGCGGATCATCCAGCTGCGCCGGCTGGTCCGCCGCCGCTGACCCCCCGTCGACCCCGCCCGGCGTCCGTGCCCGGGCGGGGTTTTTCCGGCCTTGACATGTGACCCATTGGTCACATAACTTGGCGTCATGAACGAGGACGACGACCGGGTGTTCAAGGCGCTCGCCGACCCGACCCGTCGGTTCCTGCTCGACCTGCTCTTCGTCCGCGAGGGGCGCACGCTGACCGAGCTCGAGTCCGAGGTGGAGATGACCCGCTTCGGCGTGGCCAAGCACCTGCGGGTGCTCGAGGACGCGGGCCTGGTCGTGGTGCGCCGCGCGGGCCGGGAGAAGTTGCACTTCCTCAATCCCGTGCCGATCCGGCTGATCCACGACCGCTGGATCGACAAGTACACCGAGCGTCACGTGACGGCGCTCGTCGATCTCAAGAAAGCGCTGGAGGACGAGACATGACCACCGAGACGACCGCCCTGACCACGCAGGTCTACCGGGTGTGGATCAAGTCCACGCCGGAACGCATCTGGACCGCGATCACCGACCCGGAGTGGACCACCAAGTACGGCTACGCCGCCCCGGCCTACTTCGAGCTCAAGCCGGGCGGCGCGTACCACTCCTCGGCCACCGACGAGATGCGCGAGTTCGGCAAGCAGAACGGCTTCGAGATCCCCGACCCGATCGTCGACGGCGAGGTCGTCGAGTGCGACCCGCCGCGGCTGCTGGTGCAGACCTGGCGGATGCTGATGGACCCGGTGACCGCCGCGGAGCCGTACACCACGCTCACCTACCTGATCGAGGAGCTGAAGTCCCAGCCCGGCGTCTGCCGGGTCACCGTCACGCACGAGCTGGCCGGCGCGCCGGCGTCCGCGACGGTGGTGGCGGGCTCGCCGCTCGACGAGGCCGGTGGCGGCGGCTGGGCCTGGGTGCTCAGCGACCTCAAGTCGCTGCTGGAGACGGGCGCGTCGCTCAGCGGCCGGTAACCTCGCCCGGCTCGCGCCGCCGGGCCAGCATCTCCTGCTCCAGCTGCCAGCTCCGGCCGCCGTCGGCGGAGACGTGACCGAGCCACCGGAAGCTGTCGCCGGTCAGCTCGGTGAAGACCCAGCGGATGGCCCGCCCGTCGGGCCGGACGCCCTCCTGGACGATGTCGCCGCGCTCACCGCGACGGCCGACCAGGGCGGCCGTCCGGCCCGCGGGCGAGAACCAGACGACGTGCCAGCTGCCGGTGGCCGGGTCGAAGAGCCGCATGGTGCTGCCGCTCTCCCGGACCGGATAGCCGTCCGGCCCGGGCGCGACGAACCACATGACGTCCTGGACGGCGCGCCCGCCGAGCACCCGGCCGAAGGTCCAGACCACGGTCCCCTCGACCCACTTGCCGGTGTCCTCCACCAGGTAACGGTTGGCGACGTCCCAGACGCCGAGCAGGGGCCCGTAGAGATCGGGTTCGAGGTCCGGCGCGGGCCCGGCGGCGCCGAGCTGATCGAGCAGAGAAGTCATGACCCGAGCCTGCGCCGGCCCGCGGGTCCCGGTCTTGAACGTTCTTGTCGTACCCCCGGCCTAGCGTCGCCGGCATGCTCACGCACACGGTGCTGCTCGCCGCCCCGGACCTGCGGGTGGCCACGGTCAGCTGCTCCGGCCCGGCCCGCTGGAGCGCGGCGGAGGAGGTCGGCGCCAGCGCGGTGGTCCTGGTCCGCCGCGGCGTCTTCGCCCGCCGCGCGGACGGCCGGGCCGGCGTCGCCGACCCGGTGCAGGGCTACGTGCAACGACCGGGCGAGGTGCAACAGGTCGCCCACCCGGCCGGCCCCGACACCTGTACGAGCATCAGCATCGCGCCCGACCTGGCCGACCGTCTCGCCTGGGCCGGCCCCGTCACCGTCTCACCGGCAGCCGACCTGGCCCACCGCCGCCTGATCGCCCGCGCCACGACCGGCGCCGACCCGGCCGACCTCGCCACCGACCTGCTGGCCGAGCTGCTCCCACCGCCGGTGCGCCGACCCTCCCGCCGGGCGATCGACGAGGTGCGTATCGCGCTGCACGGCGACCCGGGCGCCCGCCTCGACGACCTGGCCGAGCTGGCCGGCTGCTCCCGCTGGCACCTGTCCCGCACGTTTCACCAGGTGACCGGCATCACCATCAACGCCTACCGACTGCGCCTGCGGGCCCGCGCGGCGCTGACGGAGCTCGGCGACGCGGGCGAGGGACTGGCGGCGGTGGCGGCGCGGGCGGGCTTCGCCGACCAGGCCCACCTGAGCCGCACGCTGCGCCGCGAGCTGGGCCTGTCGCCGGGCGAGGTCCGCAAGCTGCTGGCCGGCCGGGCGGCACCGGGCCGGTGGGGCCGGGCCGGCGGGGCTGGGTCACCCCCGAACCATTGACCCAACCCGGGCCGGCCCCGCTCTCACTGAGGAAAGGGGCGTGCTCGGGCCGGCTACGCCTTCCCGGCCGCGGCGGGCGATCTCGAAGCGGCGCGAGCCGCGTGGACCAGGGCCCTGCACATCTTCCTCGACCGGGACCACGCCTCGGCGGAAACGGCGCGCGAACGGCTCCGGTCCTGACCCCCGTAGGGTCGGACGATGACCGACGCGGCCCGCGAACGGCGCCGGCCGGTCACCCGGCCGATCGTCACAGCCTGACCGGGACGGCGCCCCGGTAGCACGATCTCAGCCGAGCCGTCCGCGCGGAGGCGGGCCTTCGCGATCCGTTCCTCTCGGGCACAATCCGGGGGTGGCCAAGCAGGGTGGACCTCGCGAGGTGGGGATCTCGGCCCGGGAGGCCGAGGTGCTGGCCGCGCTCGGCGAGCGGCTGACCAACGCCGAGATCGGCGCGCGGTTGTTCATCTCGATCCGTACGGTCGAGAGCCACGTCTCGTCGTTGCTGCGGAAGCTGCAGGTGAGCGACCGCCGTGAGCTGGCCGCCGTGGCCGGGAGCGCGCGGGCCGATCCGGGCGGCGGGGTCGCCACGCTGCCGTTGCCGTTGACGTCGTTCGTGGGGCGGTCGACCGAGCGGGCGGCGCTGTCGGCCGCGTTGCAGGAGCACCGCCTGGTCACCGCCGTGGGGCCGGGTGGGGTCGGCAAGACCCGCCTCGCCCTGGCCGTAGCGGCCGAGCTGAGCGGGCGGTTCGCCGACGGGGTCTGGTACGTCGACCTGGTGCCGGTGACCGATCCGGCGATGATCGCGCCCGCCGTCGCCGCCGCGCTGGGGCTCGGTGAGCGCCCGGGAAGCTCGGCGACCGATGACGTCGGGAGATGGCTGGCCCCGCGGGAGACGCTGGTCGTGCTGGACAACTGCGAGCACCTGCGGGACGGCGTGGCGGTGCTGCTGGAACGGTTGCTCGCCGGTGCGCCGCGGCTGACGGTGCTGGCCACGAGCCGGGCGAGGTTGCTGGTTCCGTTCGAGCGGGTGTTCGCCGTACCCGGGTTGTCGGTCGAAGCGGACGACGGCGGCCCGGGCGACGCGGTTGAGCTGTTTCTCGGGCGGGCCGCCGCCGGCGGAAGGCCGGTGTGGTCCGGCGACGCGGACCGTGTCGCCGGCATCTGCCGCGCCCTCGACGGCATGGCGCTGGCGATCGAGCTGGCCGCCGCCCGGTATCCGTCCCTCGGGCTGGACGGGCTCGAAGCGGGCCTGACCGATCGGTTGCGGCTGCTGGCCGGCAGCCCGCGGATCGACGACCGGCACCGGTCGCTGCGCTCCACGCTCGACTGGAGCGACGCGCTGCTGGACGAACCCGGCCGGGCGGTGCTGCGTCGCGTGTCGGTCTTCGCCGCGTCGTTCACCGCGACCGCCGCCGCGGCGGTGCTCGGCGACTGGCCGCCGGTGCCGGCCGGTCACGTGCACGCCGTCCTGGCCGGGCTCGCCGACCAGAGCCTGCTGGTCGCGGTCGCCGGTCCGGGCGACACCCGGTATCGCGCCCTGGAGACCGTCCGACAGTACGGCGCCGACCGGCTCGCCGAGGCCGGTGAAGCCGACGAGGCCCGGTCGCGTCACCTGCTGTGGTGCCTGGAGCAGAGTGCCGTGCTGATGCCGGCGTCGCGTGGCATCACCGGTGCGTGGCGGGCGGCCTTCGACCAGGTCGCCGACGAGTTGCGGGGCGCGCTGGCCGGAGCGGCGTTGCGCCCGCGGCACCGCGCCGAGTCGTACCGGCTGGCGCTGGCACTGGCCCACCTGAGCCTGATCCGCGGTTTTCCCGGCGAGTCGCAACGCCGCTACGAGCAGGCGGCCGGGCTCGCCGCAGACGACGCGGGCGCCGCCGACGCGCTGCGCAGCGCGGCGGGCGCCGCCGAGTCGAGGCACGTCGGTGACGACGCGTTGCGGCTGCGGCTGCTCGCCGCCGAGGCGGCATTGCGCGCGGGCGACCGCGCGGGTGCCGCCGGTGACCTCGCCCGGAACGCCGAGCTGATCGATCGCGGTCCGGGGCTGATGGCGACCGAGCCCACGGCCGGCGCCGCAGCGGCCCTGATCGCGCGCGGGTGGGCGCTGGCCGGCGGCGATCCGGCCGCGACGGCGCGGCTGCTCACCGCCGAGGCGTTCCACGGTTCCGAATCCGATCCGGCCACCGTGGAGCTCATCGAGCGGGCGCTGACGCTGGCCCGCCGCGTCGGCGATCCGCTGATCGAGAGCGCCGCGCTCGATCAGCTCACGGCGGTGCATCTGGGCCGCGGGGACGTCCGCGCCGCGGCGGCCAGCGCGTTGCGGCGCACCGAGCTGCTGGCGCCGATGCCCGTGACGGCCGTGGCCGCGATGGAACACTTCGACGGTTTCGTCATGGCCGCCGAGTGCGCCGTCGCCGCCGGTGACCTGCCGGCCGCGCGCCGGCTCGCCGAGGGCCTCCGGGACCTGCCGTTCAACACCGAGGCCGGCCACCTGGCCGGCGCGCGGCTGCTGGTGGTGACGATGCTGGCGGGCGACTGGAGCGAGGCCGCCGCGCTGGCCGAGCAGTTCCGCGAGGGCTGGGAGTGCGCCGGGCGCCCGCGCGCCGGCAACCTCACCCGCGCCGCGTACGCCGCCGCGACGATGCACGGACTCCGCGGCGACGACCACGCGCGGGCCGCGTGGCTGGAGATCGTCGGTGCGCTCCAGACGCCCGGGCGCTCGCTGTCGGATGCCCACTTCGGCGAGTTCTTCGACGCGCTGCTGCTGCTGCACCGCGGCCTGCCCGAGCAGGCGGTCCAGCTGATGGACACGCCGCCGGAGAAGCTGACGAAATGGGCCAGCGGCATGTGGCGCCCCTGGTACGCCGCGCTGTGGGCGGAGGCGGCGGTGCTCAGCGGGCACGTCGACGCCGCCGACCGCGTCGATCGCGCGCGCCGGGAGACGGCGGGCAACCCGATTGCGCTGGCCCTGGTGGACCGGGCGGCGGCCCTGCTGGTCCGCGGCGGCGACCGGGACGGGCTGGCCGCCGCGGCCGCCGCCCTGCGGGAGGCCGGTTGCCGCTACCAGTGGGCGCGGACGCTGGTCCTCCTCGGCGGGGCTCATCGGGCCCAGGGCGAGGCAGCGCTGGCGGCGATGGGCGCGACGCCCATGTCCTGATGGTGGCCACCACGGAAGTCCGAATCCGTGGTCAGCACGGATGTCCGGGCGCGGCCGCGGGTCGAGAGTGGGTCGGGTAACCACCCGAGAGGAACCCCATGATGATCCGGCACGCGATCACGACCGATCGTGCACCCGCCGCGCTGGGCCCGTACAGCCAGGCGATCGTCGCCGGCGGCTTCGTCTTCTGCTCCGGTACGGCCGGGATCGACCCGGCCACCGGGACGATCCCGCCGGGTATCGAGGCACAGACCGAGCAGGCGCTGACCAACCTCGGCGCGGTGCTCGCCGCGGCCGGCGCCTCGATGGCCGACCTGGTGAAGACGACGATCTTCTACCGAGACCCGGACGACTTCGCCAAGCTGAACGCCGTGTACGCCCGGCACATGCCGCACCCGCCGCCGGCCCGGTCCGCGCCGGCGAACGTACGGCTGCCGCACGGCCTGCTCGTGTCGATCGAGGCGATCGCCGTCCTCCCGGCCGGCGAGGACGGCCGCCATGGGTGAGCGGCTGCGGAGGGTGACAACTCCGGACGGGCGCACTCTGGGCGTAGCCCGGTGGGGCGCCCCGGACGGGACGCCGGTCCTGTCCCTGCACGGCACTCCCGGCTCCCGGCTCTGGCGGCACCCGGACGAGGACGCGGTCCGCCGCGCCGGCATCAACCTCATCACCTACGACAGACCGGGGTACGGCGCCTCCGACCGGCACCCGGGCCGCCGGGTCGTGGACTGCGTGGGCGACGTGGCGGCCGTCGCCGACGCGCTGGGCATCTCGCGGTTCGCCGTGACCGGACGCTCCGGTGGGGGCCCGCACGCCCTCGCCGTGGCCGCACGGCTGCCGGACCGCGTCACCGCGGCCGAGTGCGTGGTCGGGGTGGCGCCCTTCGCCGCCGCGGGGCTGGACTGGACCGCCGGCATGGACCCCGAGAACGTCACGGAGTTCGGCTGGGCCCGGCAGGGCGAGCAGGTGCTGCACCGCGAGCTTGCCGCGCTGGCCGCTGCCGACCTCGCCCGGATGACCGCCGACCCGGCCAAGGTGCTCGCCGACGACTGGCAGCTCGCCGCCGCCGATCGCCAGGTCCTCGCCCGCGTCGACGTTCAGCAGGTGCTGGTCGAGACGGTCCGGGAGGCGCACCGGCCCGGCGTCCACGGCTGGGTCGACGACGACCTGGCCTTCCTCAGCCCGTGGGGCTTCGAGGTGACCGAGATCCGGGTTCCGGTGATGGTCCGCTACGGGCGGCAGGACGTCATGGTCCCCGCCGCCCACGGCGCCTGGCTCGCCGGCCACATCCCCGGCGCATCCGTCGCGGTCGACGAGCAGGCCGGCCATCTCGTACGCCCTGAGCAGTTCCTCGACCGCATCACAGCCCTGACTGGAGCACACCGATGAAGCCACTACGCATGGTGATCGCAATCGTCCTGACGTCGGCCGCGACGACCGTGGCCGCGGTGACACCGGCCCAAGCACAGCGGTTCATCATGCCGGACTTCGGCACCGACCAGGGCTGGCAGGGCGCCCGGCATCCACGCCTCGTCGTCGACATCACCGGCGACCGCCGCGCCGACGTCGTGGGCTTCGGCGACACCGGCGTGCACACGGCGGTCGCCACCAGCGACGGACAGTTCGCGGCGTCTTTTCAGGTCAGCAACGACTTCGCGTACGACACGGGCTGGCGGGTCGAGCAGCACGACCGGTTCGTCACCGACATCACCGGCGACGGACGCGCCGACATCGTCGGCGTATCGGGGGAGGGCGTCTTCACCGCGGTCGCCATCGGCGGCGGCTGGTTCGGCCCGAAGAAGCAGGTGGCGCCCGGCCTCAGCAAGGCGACCTGCACCATCAGCAAGCTGGCCGACGCGAACGGCGACGGCCGGAACGACCTGTTCTGCATGCGGGACGCCCGCGTCGAGGTGGCGCTCGCCCTCGGCGACGGCGGCTTCGCGGCACGCAAGCCCGTCACCACGGTGTTCCCCGTCCACGACATCCTGGGCCGGACCACGACCTTCAACGTCGTCGACGTCACCCGGGACGGGCGCGCCGACATCCTGGGCACCATCACCAGCAACCAGGGCGTCGTCCCCCAGTTCCTGACGCTGACCTCCCTGGGTAACGGCGACTACGCCGCCGAGGAGGACGGCGGCGCGGCGTTCGCCATGGGCGCCTCGGTGGTCCCCGACGCGATCATCGACGTCAGCGGCGACGGCTTCGCCGACCTGATCAAGTTCACCGACGCCACCCGCGTGGCCCGCGGCCGCGGCGACGGCACCTTCGCAGCCTTTCTCGGCGCCATCGCGGACTTCGGTTTCCCCACCGGCTGGAACCCCACCTCGCACCTGAGACTGGCAGCCGACATCAACGCCGACGGCCGCGGCGACGTGGTGGGCTTCGGCAACCCGGGAGTCTTCACGGCGGCCGGACGCACAAACGGCACATTCGAAGCTCCGGTCAGGTTCGCCTCGGCGGACTTCGGCCGGAGCAGCGGCTGGGAGGTGGTGGACCACCCACGCTTCCTGGCCGACATCACCGGCGACGGGCGCCCGGACATCGTGGGCTTCAAGCAGGCCGGCATGTACACGGCCGTCAACCAGGACGGCTTCTTCGGGTAACCGCGCTCCCCGACAGCTGATCAGTCAGCCTGGAAGCTGGGCCCCGAGCACTGGAATGACGAAGGCCCCTGGTCGAGGAATTCAGTCCGCAGGAGGTTGTCTCCGAGTGAGGCCGGCCAAGTGAGACGCAAGCTGGTCCAGCAGCTGTGAGACGTCGTGGCCCTCTCGCATCAGGGGCCGGGCCGCGTCGCGAAGGAACATCAGGAGTCCCTGGTAGACGGCCAGCTTGATGATCACGTACTGAAGCCACAACCCCAGACCCGCCGCGAGCACAATGACGGGCACGGCAAGATCGTCCACGGCTGTCTCCGTCGCCTCGTCGTTGTCCCGATCCTGCAACGGGGCAGGACGCAGCGGCTGCAAATCCCTGCCCTGGTACCTCGGGCAGGGGACGCGGCTTGTCCTTGTTGTCATGCTGGCCGCCGCCATGCTGTACCGACGTGGCCGCTCGCTGCGCCGCCGCCAGCAGACACGTCATGACTCCATCCGTTGGGGTTCTGGTCGAAGGTCCTCAATGTCGAGCGTCCTGGCCCTGGCTCGACGCCCACCGGCTGACGTAGGGCTTGATTGAGGTCTTCCGGTGCTGGCCCGACTGTGGGCGGTTGGCTGACGACGGGTGCGAAGTGGAGGCGCAAAATGCGAACGATCCGAAGACTGAGCATTACCTTGGTGGCCACCGGTGCGATGCTGGCCACCGCGACCCCGGTGGCGGCCCCGGCGTCCGCCGCCCAGTCGGGCACGGACATCGGCAGGCTGATTCAACTGGCCTCGCTGGGCGGCAGCGGATCCACCGCCGACGACATGAACGAGCGCGGCGACATGATCGGCCAAAGTGCCGACGCCGCGCAGAACTTGCGGGGCGTGGTGTGGTGGCACGGCCGGCGTACCCCCACCGATCTCGACATCGACCATGCGTCCCCACGGGCGATCAACGACCTGGGCCACATCGCCGGGCGGGTCGAGCAGGGAAACGGCCAGCTCTTCCTGTGGCGCCGTGGAACCGTCACGTACCTTCGGGAGCCCGCCGGCCTCGACCTCGACACCGCCGACCTCAATGATCGCGATCAGGTCATCGGCACGGCGTACGACCAGAACCTCGACACCCGCGCCTTCCTGTGGCAGCGCGGGCGCCTCACGCTGTTGCCCGTGCCCAAGGGAACGATCAGCACCGCTGTGGGGATCAACAACCGCGGCGACGTCATCGGCAACGTTGAACGGCGCGGAGCCGAGACCAGACAGGCGGTGCTCTGGCGGGGTGGCCGGATGGTGCGGCTGGGGACACTGGGCGGCGAGAGCAGCGCTGCCGTGGCGATCAACGATCGCGGGCAGGTGATCGGCAACAGCACCGCCAAGGGCGCGTCCGATGGGCGTCCGTTCCTCTGGCAGCGTGGCCGGATGACCGACCTGCTGGCTCGCACGACGGCCACCAGCGGCCGAGCGACCGCGCTAAGTGACACCGGGATGATCACCGGTTCCGCGAGCTGGGCCGATCCGTCCCGGCCGGTGCTCTGGCGCGCCGGCACAATGATCGATATCGGACTGCCTGGCCGCACCGGCGTCGGCAGGGCGATCAATGACCGCGGTGACGTCGTCGGCCTGACCTGGCCCGAGCCCCCGGAAGGCAGCGCCGTGCCGTTCCGCTGGCAAAGCGGGCACACCACGTTGTTCCCCGAGCCGTTCGGCGACGTCGACGTCGGTGTCGTCGGAATCGACAGCCACGGCACCATCGGCCTGGCGCAGGAGACCACCCATTCCGGCTACATCGTGCTGCGCTCGGCCTGAAACCCGGCTGCGGGTCGCGGCCGGCGGACTGCTGGTTCGTCGCCATGCTCGGCAGAGACGGCTACGCCGCGATTGCGGGCGTCGATCGCCGTGCGGATCCGGCGGAAGAGAGAGGGGGGCGGTAAGCACTCGTTGAGCTCGGCGCCAGAGATGAAACGCCACTCGATGGCGGCTGCTCGGTAAGGGTGCCTCCGTCGAAGACAAAGCACTTTGTCGCCCTCGTCCTCCGCCGGTTCCCAGTCGACGACGAGGTGACCACCGATGGCCGGCGACACCCCGAGTTTCATCGCCGCCGTCTGTGTCGGCTGGTGGCGGCGGCACCGCGAGTGGCGTGCGGGGTTCCATCTGCGGGAGGCGCGGGCCTGCACAACCGGCGGGTGGTGCTGCACTTCGTCCGCCGGATCCGCTCACCGGTGCGGTCCGGTGCTTGAGGTCCTCGACATGGCCGCGCTCGAGCTGGGCGGCAGCGCGTGGCCCGGCTGCGTGGGGTGACCCCGTCAGCACGTGCCCTCGACCGACGAGCCGCTGATCGTGATCGTCGCCGACGAACTCGAGCGCTGAGCTACTGGCTCACCAACGACCCGCAAGATCATTCTGGGCGGCCAAAGACGAAGGCCCAGGTCGAGAAAAACCGCCTCTGACCTGGGCTTTTGCCGATGGAGCGGGCGACGAGAATCGAACTCGCGTAATCAGTTTGGAAGATCGTTCCCCGCTGGGGTGATCTGACCGAAACGTCTGCTCAGCATGGGTAACTGGGTGCCCGCTCGTGCCCGCCGGTGACCCCTGTTGATCTCGGTTACTGGCCCATGAATGGCCCAGCTTGACCAACATCATCGAGGGCAAGCCGGCTCCGCCGGCGCGGCAGCCGATCGCCCCGACCCCGACGGCAGCCGGTCACCCACGCGATCGTCACGGCCTGACCGAGACGGCGCTCCGGTAGTACGCTCTCAGCGTGATTCCCGACGACCGCGTCCCGCCGCACCTGACCGCCTCGCAACGTCTCGCGCTGGCTCTTGGACGGACTGCGCCTGAGCCGTTGCCTGCCGATGAGCTGGAGGCCCTGGAGGCGGCGCAGGACCGAGCGGACGCCGAGGCCGAGCGGGTCTGGGGCGTACGCGGTCAGGCTGCTGCGTGAGGGTTCGGCCCCCACGGATCCTTGACGCCTCATCGCTGGTCGACCTCTTCAACGGTCATCCTGAGCTTGGTGAGCTGCTGAACCAGGCCGAGGCCGGCTGGTTGCAGATCCTAATGCCTACGTCTGCCATGGCGGATGCCGAGGCGGTGTTGAACGCCGGTCGCGGTGGCTGGGATCCGATCCTGCTGACTCCTGGCGTCCAGTCGTTGCCGCTGACCGAGCACACCGCGATCGAGATCGGTAGCTGGCCCGGAAGCCTTGCCGCGCGACATGTCGTTCATGAAGCGGCGGCTGTACGTGGCGTTGTGGTGACCCGATCGCCGGGAACCTACGAGGGGCTCCGAGTCTCGCTGCTCGTCGTCTGACAACTGATCTCAGATCGATCCGTGGCGTTGTCGTGATCGCGTGCTGGGTCGCGCGAGGACGGCCGGAGGCCGCCCGCAGGGTGATTCCAGCACGCGCACTGCGTCGCGCTTGCGCGGCGCCTTGATCCAGAAGAGATGAGTTCGGCAGTACTGTCCCTCGGACATGTGTCCTCCGTCGATTGATGTGCGACACGCGTTCGCCAGGTGATCTGCGACAGCGGTCTGTTTCGGCACCCTGTGCTCGACGTCTCCGCGGGGCGTCTGTGTTTCGGGGAGGCCGGGATTGGCTCTGGTTGTCTTGTCGGTTGTCGAGCAGCGTCTGGATGCCGTGCGAGTGGTCTTGGCGGGTGCGGATGTCACGGAAGTGGCTGCCAGCGTCGGGGTGCACCGGTCGACGGTTCATCGGTGGGTGGGCCGTTATCTGAGTGAGCAGCTGGCCGGGTTGGTGGATCGTTCGCATCGGCCGCACTCGTCGCCGGCCCAGGTCGAGGACGGGGTCGAGGTCGCGGTGGCGGAGATGCGCCGGGAGCATCCGCGGTGGGGATCACATCGGATTCGCCTGGAGATGCTGCGCGGGCCGGGTCCGTGGTGTCGCGGGGGTCTGGCGGTGCCCTCGGAACGGACCATCGATCGGATCCTGCAGCGGCAGGGGTTGCTGCGGTCGAGGCCGCGGAAACGGTCGACGGATTCGTTCGTGCGGTGGGAACGCCCGGCGGCGATGCAGTTGTGGCAGATGGACATCGTCGGCGGTGTCCGCCTGGTTGATCCGGCGACCGGGGTGCTGCGGGAGGCGAAGCTGGTCACCGCGGTCGATGACCATTCCCGGTTCTGTGTGATCGCCAAGGTCGTTGAGCGGGCCACCGCCCGGGCGGTGTGTCTGGCGCTGCAGCTCTACGCGAAAGTCAAGCAGTATCAGTTGCAAGCAGACCGCGCCTACGGCTGGGTCTTCGACGAGAACGGCTCACTAGAGGACACCTCCTACTTCAGCTCGGTCGCGCAGAGCGAATCCACGCTCGACCGGCTCGTCAAGGAGATGAAGCTCCAGCCGGTGGGCCAAGGGCTCCGGCCCTCGGCACGCCGGCCGGTGAAGCGGACACGTAAAAAGAAGCGTAGACATCGCTGATGAGTTGCGGCAGGGTGTCGCGACTCCTCCGTTCGCCGACAGCGGCAGATCGTCGCCCATTGAGGTGGTACAGCAATGTTGCTGCTAACGCGAAGAGGTGCCTAGAGGTAAGCCCTCAATCTTGCTATTGCCTTAAGAAGCTTGCTTGATAGTCATCTAGGATGGCGGGGTTCTCCGATCTCCAACCGAACGCGCCAAATACTTTTCGAGAAGCACTCACCGCGATGGCCGCACCATTAGCGACCAGATCATCCCTTGACAGTTCCTTTTCGAAGGTCACTTCGTCTTCGCCTGAAATGTAAGGCTGATTAAATTCGGCCCGTCTCTGATCTTCAACCACAAGCTGCCTCCCCGCAAGCCCTGCGGTTGTAATCCTTATGTTCATCCGATCAGATCCGGCGGGCGATAAGGAAAGGCGCGTCGCCAGCTCTAGCACCTCGGTGAAGAAGAACAGTACGGCCGAGACCTGAATGCGTTTCGCCGAAATTTCTAGCGGAGAGTCCCAAGGTTGATAGGGACTAGACTCGCGCCAGTCCTGCTGAAACCCTCTGACTAGAGCAAATTGCCCGGAAGTGAAAAAGCGCCATGCTTCCACGTGATATCCAAACGAGGATTCCTGACCAATCCAGTCGGTTCCGTTTATGACTGGCTCTCGGTTCGAAATATGGGGAACATGCCATCCCCGTATTTGTACCTGGCGTTCGGCGAGCACGCGTTCTAGATCAGCCGGGGGGAGGCGCGACTCAACGAAGGGCAAGGGCCGGATGGCAACGCGCCAATGGCCCTTCGCCTTCAATGCTGCCAGCTGCTCGCTCATGCGAAGCCTCCCAGCTGCTCAGCGTAGAGGCCGAGATCGGTAGTAGTCGATGCTGAGGGCGGTGCAAAGCCAGCACGCTCGGCCTGTTCAAGGAAGCGGCGCACACCCTTCTCCGTTGCCAAATCTAGAAGCCGACGCATATCCTCGTGGGTCGGAAACGGAGTTGTTTGGGGCTTGTGCCGATTACGCACATATAGTGCCCCCGTCACGAGCGTTCCAGTATAGTCTCTGCGGCAAAGAATCGGAATTTCTTCGAACTCGATAACTTCGATCACCACGACCGCCGCTCCGCCGGGAAGATTCCGTTGCGCTAGCTCAAAACGGATCGCAGGATCGGCGTATCGGTGTAGGGCATCAGCTACATTGTCAAAGTCGAGCCAGTCGCCAATCTGAGATTCATTTAAGCCGACAGAAGCACTCGGATTCTTATCCTCAACGCCGATAATCACCATTCCTCCGTCTCGGCGATTCGACATGCCGAGACACGCCCTAGCAACTTTTGCAAGGAAGGCCTTGTCGCTAAGATCGCCAGGACCCTTGAACTCGATGCTGTCAAGCTCATGGCCAAGCAATATGACGTCCGCAAGGTCCTCGCTGTTTATCAAGCCCGCCCCCGGATCACTAGAGACTGCATGTTGTGCGGAGCCAGCTTACATAGCTCCCTACGGGCCAGGTGGCGCCGAGGTGCCCATGCCGCTACTTGATCGCCACATTTAGGATCGCAGCTAGTCTTAAATGGAATAATGCTCGCATTCGTTCATGCACTCAACTCGGCTACTTGATCCGTGCGGTGGCCGGCCAAGGTGCTCAGCAGGTTTCTAGGCCTTCGCGCATCACCTGGCGGATCCGCGTCGCACATCAGTTGACGGGTCACATGTCCCTCGGACATGTGTCCCTCGGACACGCGAGGGGATCCATGCTGGTCAAGCACCCGGTTTAGGCATGGGAGAGCGCCCGGACGCGAGCGTGCCTGTGAGCTGCGAAGACCCTTCGCGGCCTGATCAAGACGTTCGACCGCTGCACATACTCTGCATGTCGGCGTCAGCACGCCCGGCTGGCTGACAACTTCCGTGTCAAAGATCGATCATGAGGTGCTGACGTGGCTCGCGGTATTGCTGAGCTGCGTGAACAGTCCTCCGAAGTCCATGGTTGTCCGCTGCGGTTGCTGCCGGTTGTCACCCAGCTAGACACCACGCCTGTGGCCTTGTGCCTGCCGCGTCCCGGAGGCTTGCCTTGCCCGTCCGGGACAGCTGCTACAGGCCCTGCCTCGTCGGTGTCAGCCGACTGCTGTTGACACCCGGCCTGGATATCAACGAGCCTGCACTAATGGAAGAAGATGACTCGGCGGTTGGCACACGCTTTATCGCAATACAGGCGAGGTCTCTCAATGCAGCGGTAGACCAGTTGATCTCACTCGGAGGGCAACTTGATGGCATTAAGGTGAACAGTGGTGAGCATCTAGCGGCAATACTTCTCACGGCATTTCTGGGTAGACCGCCTTCTGAGATTGACAACGACGGAGGCGTTGACTTCCTCTTTGACCTGGACCACAAGAGTGGCTTGAGCGATATCCTTGGAAATGCAACCCGCGCCGCTTTTGAGGTGAAGTCCTTGAAAGGTGGATATCGGCGCGCGCACGCAATAATGGAGCGGGATGAACAGCGCGGGATGAATACGGTAGGTAGAGAGACCTCTGTAGTGTTTCAGCTCGCGAGGGACATAGTTCTGTCTGCTTTTCCACAGCTAACGGCAGCGGGGCAACAGCTCAACCGAAAGGCGCCTCTCGGCAGTTCACGCAACGCCTTTCTCATTGTTCATCCTTTCGAATACATTTCGGTAGAACAGGCAACCAGGGACGTGATGGCGCCTCACATGCCTTCGATGCCGGCCGAGGTAGTCCTCGACTCGGTTTGGATCCTCTGGTTCCCGGACCACCTGACAGTGTGGTCTCGTGCAACGAGCGATTGGACTGAGTTGTTTTTCAGAGCGTTCAGGGAAGACGATTTCGATTCTGAAATTGCCGATCCTTCGGTCCTTCAGGCGGCCTCGTCGAGACTGCTTTCGCGGATAAGGCCAGGAGCATCGGACCCCTATCTATTTGGCTTTTCGGCGGGTCCAGATGAGGCAGCTAGCGATCAGACCAACAAGGAATGAAACAAGACCCCTTGACCCCCGGGCAACCGACACGTCGGTCGAGGCACCATCGACACAGCGTCTGAGCTCTGACTTCGGTCCTGCGACGTCCGCAGACGTCCACCCTGATCGCTGGCGATTGTCACTCAGTCAGTCACCCAGTGCGGCCTCGATGGTCCGCGCGTCGCGAAGCTTCGACAGGGACCCTGTAGAGCGGGTGGAGTCACGATACGATTCGTAGAACTGAGATCTGAGTCCAGTCTACAAGAATCTTTTCATTGGTAATAAGATCCGTGCTTAATGTAATGTTTTGGCGTATCAGATTCAGAGAGTGAATGTTGGTCGAATCATATCTGCCATGGTCAACGCGGTAGGTGCGGCCATTGTAATCGAATTCGACAACCGCCATCTTCAACTCCCGGAAATCGATGCACGGGCATGGGAAGCACGAAGTTATCACTCCAAAGCGGAGTTTCAACCCGCTGCTCGAACGTTCATCCGATCATCCAGATAAACTGCCCACTTGCGGGAGCTGAATGGTCGAAACAGGACGGTGTCCGTCCAAGAGGTTGACCTCTTCCGTGTCGAGGAACGATCATGGCCTGTCAACCAGGGGCTATAGGGGCTTTGAGCTGCTACAACAATCCGCCAGCGTCCGTGGACGGTGGGGCACCATGATTGTCACTCGGTTAGTCACCCATCTGCCCTTGATTGAGTCTCAGGTAGCCCGCATTCTCGGCGACTAATTGTCGCCGAAGTCGAGCGGTCGGGATGCGGTGTTCATTCGTTCGGACCAATCAATCTCTGACATAGAGCTCAACTCCATAAAATAGTCGTTGTTAGCCCCACGGCTCACTACTCGACCGCCTGTCTCCATATACGTAAGCGAGTAAAGAGTTTCGTCGGAGTCTCTCCACATGACGCGCCATCCGTCGAGATTTACAGTTGGGAGTTTCCTAAACGCGACGTTTTTCGACTCGCCTACGCCGAGAACGGTAGCGGACGGCTGCTGTATAACGGCTCTTCGAAGTTAAGCGGGGTGCGCTGACCGATCCGGCCCGGAGATGAGGGCTCGCAGCCCTTCGGTGATCATCTGAGTGTCGAGTTCGGATG